>NZ_JAFIMU010000004.1:0-315000 GCF_017302985.1 Corallococcus macrosporus | reverse complement strand
TTGTCGCGCATCCCCGGCGTGCGCCGCTTCGCGGAGCAGATGGGCTGGGAGGTGGTGCTCAACGGCAACACGCGCGAGGACTCGCTGGAGCAGTACGCGTCCATGGTGGTGGAGAAGCTCTTCGCGGGGCCGTCCGCGCATGACGCGTCGTTCGTGAACTTCCACCCGTCCTCGCTGCTCACCGCGCACCTCCTGGCCCCGGGCCTGGGCCCCACCGTGGTGCTGCCCGCGCCGAACACGGGCGGGCTGCACCCCACGCCCGCGGTGCGCCGCGCGGCCTGAGCGGCTTCAAACTCCAAGCCTAGCGGGGGCTGCAGTAGGCCGCGGGGAGGAACGGCAGCGTCCAGGGCTCCTCGCCGTGGACCGGCGTGCTGGCCAGGAAGAAGACGTTCCCGCCCGCGCGCACGAACCCGCGCGGATTCGCGTGGAGCCCCGCGGGCGCGATGTCGCGCATGGGTTCCACGTGGCCCGGGGCGCCGTTGGAGTACCAGCCCTCGCGGCCCCGGTCGGCCGTCATCGCGGAGAAGAAGAGCCACCCGTCCGTCACGACGAAGGCCATGGGGGCGCTGCCCACCGGGCCCGGTTCCAGGTCCTGCACGAGCCCCGTGCCCTGCGCGGTGCCGTCGCTTCTCCACGGCTCGCGGCCGTGCACGCCGTCATCCGCCGCGAAGTACAGCCGCCCGTTCATCACCGTCAGCCCGGAGGGCTGCGAGCCCTCGGGCCCCGGCCACACGTCCTTCACCATGCGCGTGCCCAGGGGCGTGCCGTCGCTCCTCCACAGCTCACCGCCGTGAAGCATGTCGCCGGGTTCGCCGAAGAAGCCCTCCGCGCCGGCCATGAAGTACACGCTGCCGCCCAGCGGCGTGAGCTCCGACGGGTAGTCCCCTTCGAAGTGGCGCAGCGGGAACGTGGTGAGGGGCTGGCCCCGCGTCACCCAGAGGTCCGCCTCCCCCCAGCCCGCGTCCACGAGGAAGAAGAGGCGGTCGCTCCCCGCGGGCGTCAGCGCGAAGAGCGCCGTCCAGGCCGTGCCCCGGAAGAGCGCTCGCGAGGTTCCGGTGCCGACGTCCAACACCCAGAGCGTCACCGTGTCGCCGTACGCCACCAGCGCCAGCTTCCCGTTCCACTCCGTGAGGTCGTCCAGGAACAGGGAGCCGGGCCCGGGCGCGAACTCCTGCGTGAGCTGCGTGCCCCGCGCCGTGCCGTCGGTGCTCCACAGCTCGCGGCCGTGCACGCCGTCATCCGCGGTGAAGTACAGCCGCGAGCCCACCACCCGCAGCCCGTCCGGCGCGCTGCCCTGCGCTCCGGGCCGCAGGTCCGCCACCAGCACCGTGCCCGCCTCGGTGCCGTCGCTCCGCCACAGCTCCGGCCCGCTCACCCCGTCGTCCGCGACGAAGAACAGCCGCCCGCCCATCCGCGTGAGGAAGCGCGGCGTGCTGCCATACGCCCCGGGCCGCAGGTCCTTCACCCGGCGCGAGTCCGTGTCGCGCCCGTCCGTCACCCACAGCTCGCTGCCCGTCACGCCGTCATCCGCGCCGTAGAAGACGCGCCCGTCCACCTCCACCAGCAGCTCCGGCGCGCTGCCCTCCGCGCCGGCACGCAGGTCGCCCACGGGCCGCGCGGACGGACCACACGGCTGCGGTGCTTCGGAAGCCACCGCGTCCACCGCGTCCTCCATCGCCACCGACGCCCTGCCCCACGCCACCCCGGCCTCACCGTCCGCCGCGCCACACCCCACCCCGAAGAAGACGCCGGAGAGCAGCAGCACGAGGACCGGAACACCACGCCACGCCGCCATCACACACGCCTCCTCGGGGCGGCAGGATCCTTTCGGAGTCACCGCACCTGCGCTGGAAATTGATGTTTTCAGCGGAATGAGCCAGCTCATGGCCGGCCAGGATGGCCCAGCACTGTCAGGCCGTGAGCGGCGTGGAGTGGCGGATGCCGTCCAGCGAACGGAAGAACCGTTCGCCGGGGGATGTCCGCGGAGTCATACGGGAAAAAGAGTTGCGCGTATTTTCCGAGGATTTCCCAGCCCCGGAAACACCGCGTCTTGCCCTGGAGGGCAAGGCGGTGTCCGGGAGTCACGGCGTGGAGCGCAGGGACTTGAGGGCTTCGCGGAAGAGGGCCTGGAAGGTGGCGTCCGGGCCCAGCCGCTCGATGACGACGTCCGCGGCCTTCTCCGCCTGGGGCTGCTTGTAGCCCAGGTTGAGCAGCGCGGAGACGAGGTCGGACTTGTTGCCGGAGGTGACGGGCGCGCGGGGCGTGGTGCCGCGCGCGATGCCCTCCGAGTGGAGGTTGCGCACCTTCTCCTTGAGCTCCAGCACGAGCCGCTCCGCGGTCTTCTTGCCCACGCCGTGGATCTTCGCGAGCCGGGCCGTCTCACCGCGAGACAGCGCCGCGATGAGCTCGCCCACCTCCATGCCGGACATCACGCCCAGGGCCATGCGCGGGCCGACGCGGGACACGGTGTTGAGCAACTGGAAGAGCTCCTCCTCCTGCGGGGAGAGGAAGCCGAAGAGCTCGAAGGCGTCCTCGCGCACCACGGTGCGGATGCGGAGGTCCACCGGCTGGCCGTCCGCGGGCAGCTTCCCCAGCGACACGGTGGACAGGTTCACGCGGTAGCCCACGCCGTTCACGTCGACGACGGCGTCCTCCGCGCCCTTCTCCAACACGTTGCCACGCAACCGGGCGATCATCGGCGGGCCTCCGGGCGCTGGTAGGCGGACGACAGGCGGTCCGCGAGCACCGACGCGGCCCCCTTGCGCTTGCCGTTGCCGGGCGCGCTGGCGCGGGGCATGCCCACGCGGAACTGGTTCAGGTGGCACAGCGCGACGGCGAGCGCGTCGCTGGCATCCGCGCGCTCCAGCGTCGCCTCGTCCACGCCGAGCAGCGTGCGCACCATGCGCGCCACCGCGTCCTTGTTGCCCGCGCCGCTCGCGCCCACGGACTTCTTCACGCTCGCGGGGGCGTACTCGTGCACGGGCAGGCCCGCCTGCGCCGCGGCCAGCAGCGCCACGCCGCGCGCGTGGCCCAGCACCAGGGCGCTTCGGGCGTTGCGGAAGGTGAAGAGGCCTTCCACGGCCACGGCCTCCGGCTGGTAGCGCTGGAGCGCGGCGCTCAGGGCGGCGTGCAGGTCCTTCAGGCGCTCCGCGAGGGGCGCGGACTCCACGACCTTGATGACGCCGTGGCCCAGGTGCACGAGCCGGCCCTTCTTCTCCTCCACCACCCCGAAGCCCATGAAGCGGCTGCCAGGGTCCACGCCGAGCACGCGCACCGGCCGTTCCTTTCCCACGCGCCCGTCAGGGCCTTACGTGGACAGCGACTCCATCAGGGACTCGTCGATTTCGAAGTTCGCGTGCACGTGCTGCACGTCGTCGTTGTCGTCGAGCGCGTCCATCAGCTTCAACAGGCGCTTCGCGTTGTCGCCTTCCACCTTCACGGTGTTCTGCGGCACGAAGGTCCACTTCTGTTCGCCCAGGGGCAGGCCGGCGGCCTCCAGCTTCGCGCCCACCGCGTGCAGGTCCGCCGGGGCGGTGCGCACCTCGAAGCCGTCCGGCCCCTGGTCCACGACGTCCTCGGCGCCCGCGTCCAGGGCCTTCTCCATCACCTGGTCCTCGGTGGGGCCGGGCTTCACGGTGATGACGCCCTTCTTGTGGAACATCCAGCCCACGGCGCCTTCCGCACCCATGTTCCCGCCGTAGTTGCCCAGGAGATTTCGCACGTCGCTGGCGGAGCGGTTCCGGTTGTCGGTGAGGCACTCGATGATGAGCGCGACGCCGCCGGGGCCGTAGCCCTCGTACGTCACCTCTTCGTAGGCCTCGCCGGCCAGCTCGCCCGTGCCCTTCTTGATGGCGCGCTCGATGGTGTCGCGCGGGATGTTCGACTCGCGCGCCTGGGCCACGGCCACGCGCAGGCGGGCGTTGCTGGCCGGGTCACCCCCGCCCAGCCGCGCGGCGACGGTCATCTCCTTGATGGCCTTGGAGTAGAGCTTGCCCTTGGCCACGCCCAGGACGGCGTTGCGGCGCTTGAGTTTCGACCATCGGTTGTGACCGGACATGGCGGCGGCTTCGGCGAGGGGTGGACGGGCGTTCAGCCCGTGGCGCTCCCGGCCTTGTGCCCCGAGCAGGCCGCCCGAGTCAAACCCCTACGACGCGTCCGGCTCCGAGTCGGGCGCCAGGACGGGCTCGAACAGGCGGGGCGGCCCCGCAGACTCCCGGGCGCGCTCGCGCTCCTCCACCAGGATGGCGGGCACCAGCACGCCCAGCATGAACAGGCGGGTGGCCGCCTCGTAGGCCAGCGCCTCCGGGAAGCGGCACTCCAGCAGCATCGCGCGCACGGTGCGCCGGCCATCGAAGAGGCGCACCACCTGCTCCACGTCTTCAGGGAGCGAGGGCAGCTCGCGCGCCAGCCGGTTGAAGTCCACCGTGAGCCGCGCCGCCAGGGGCAGCCCCTTCACGCGCAGTTGCTCGAAGCGCTCCAGGCCGGGCTCCAGCTGCTCGCACAGGAAGGCGCGGTCCAGGGAGAAGCTGCCCCGCTGCAGCTCCGGGCCGAACGTCACCGTGTACTCGCCCGCGCCGAAGCACAGCAGGCGCCGGAACGCGAGGCTGCCGCGCTCGCCGTGGAAGCTCGCGTCCACCACCTGGCCGTGGCGGAAGACGAAGGCGCCGGTGTCCTCCGCCAGCACCACGCGTCCGGAGCGCACGCCGGACAGCAGCGCGCGCACCAGCCCCACCAGGGGCAGCGTCGTGGTGTGCGCGTCGTAGACGTCCTCCTCGCCGCGCCGCCCCGCCTTGAGCCGCGCGAGCACCGCCACGTCGCGCGCGTCCACCGGCTCCACCAGGTATTCGTCCGCGCCCACGCCCGCGGCCAGGTCGCGGTGGAACTCCTCCGGGTGCCGCGCCACCAGCAGCACCGGCAGGTGCGCGGACCGCGCATCCGCCCGGAGCACGCCGCAGAGGCTGAAGCCGTCGCCGTCCGGAAGGTCCGCGTCGATGATGACCAGCCGGGGCAGCGCCGGCGCCGGCCGCATCGGTTCCGACTCCGGCCGCGACACGCCCGCCTCCAGGCCCAGCCACGTCAGCGCCGCGCGAGCGCCCTCCACGTGGACGGGCTCGAAGCCCTCCGCGACCAGCGCTTGCGTCACCGCCGGCCGCGCCGCCTCGCCCACCAGCAACACCGAGCCCAACGCCTCACCCGGCAGGGCGAGTGCGTCACGACCTCCCGGCGGGGTGGAGCTCTCAGGGGCGGGTGCGGCGTGCAGGTAGGCAACCATGGATTCCCCATTCTTCCAGGGAACCCGAACAATTGCACAACCTACCCCCAAGTCCCTGGATTCGTTGGGTTTTGGCCAGACTGCATCCCACGCTAGGGTGCGCGCCCATGACGCGCCTCGGACCCCTGCTTGCCCTCCTCGTCGTGCCCGCCCTGGCCCTGGCCCAGGACGCCGAAGTGTCCCTTTCGCAGGAGGACCCGCTGGGCTCCGTGGTGGCGCCGGTGGTGCTGCCCGCGGGGGCGACGGCGCTCTATGGCTACACGGGCGCGCCGGAGGTGGGCCTCGGGTTCCGGCAGGGGCTGGGCGCGCTGGAGGTGGAGGCGCGGGCGCGCTTCGACTGGTTCAAGCTGGGCGCGTCGCTGGAGCTCGTGGGCCGCAGGGAGGTGGTGCGCAGCGGATCGTTCTCGCTGGCGCCGACGCTGGGCCTGGGCCTGGTGCTCAACTCCGGCGCCACGTACATGGACGACGACAACTTCTCGGGCGTGCTGGTGCGCATCCTGCCGGGGATGGTGGCGGGCTACCGGGTGGCGGACACCGTGGCGCTGCTGGGGCTGGTGGACCTGCCCATCGACCTGGGGCTCAACGGCGACAAGCAGCGGCGCTTCCAGGCGCTGGGGGGCCTGGGCGTGGAAGTCTACCTGGGCGGCAACCTGTCGCTGCTCGCGGCGGGACAGGTGGGCGTGGAGACGTTCCAGGAGCGCGCGGGCGCGGGCCACACGCGGTTGGGCCTCACCGGGCGCGTGGGCCTGGGGACGCGGCTGTTCTAGACGGCTCTAGAACTCGGGCGGCGGGCTCTGGCGCGGCGTGCCCATGAGTTCGAGGGTGCGCAGCGCGACGCGGATGAGCGTCTGGGCGCACGGCTCGCAGCCTCCGCCGCAGCAGTGCGGCCAGCGCCCTTCCGGGTCGCGCAGGAGCGGGCGCACGCTGGACTGGTAGTAGCTGGGGAGCTGGTGCTCGGCGCTCGCGAGGTTGAGCGCTTCTTCGAGGGCCAGGGGCGAGGGGGCGGGAACGTCGGACACGCTCCCGTTCATACCAGCCACCCGGGGGCCTTGTCAGAGCAGTGACGTCTGCGCCGGAGCCTCGGGCGCGGCGCCGTCCGCGGGCTGGCAGTGCGAGCACCAGTGCGTGTTGCGGCCCCCGATGCGCAGGTGCGACACGGGCGTGGCGCAGCGGGGACAGGGCGCCCCCGTCTTGCCGAAGATGTTGCGCCGGTGCTTCGCCTGCCCCTGCACGCCGAACAGGTCCCGCTGCGTGCCGCGCAGCCTCAAGCCCTCCTCCAGCACGTCGCGGATGCCCTGGTGCAACCGGACGAGCTCCGCGGGAGACAGCGACGACGCCAGGCGACGTGGATCGATGCCCGCGGCCCACATGCTCTCGTCCGCGTCGCGGTTGCCCAGCCCCGCGAGCACGCGCTGGTTCAGGAGCACCGTCTTGAGCGCGCTGCGTCTGCGCCTGAGCAGCTTCGCCAGCACCTCCGGCGTGAACGCTTCATCCAGCGCCTCCGGCCCCAGCTCCTCCAGCTTGAGCTGCGCGGCCAGCACCGCCGTGGGCCCCAACGCCACGCGCGCGTAGCCCAGCGTGTCGGTGAGCTGGAGCTCCTCGTTGCCCTCCAGCGTGAGGACCACGAGCGTCTCGGGAGGCCGCTCACTGCCGGAGGGCCGCAGTTGCAGCTCCCCCCACAGCATGAAGTGCAGCGCGAGCGTCTGTCCGTCATCCAGCGCGAGCAGCATGAACTTCGCGCGCCGCTCCGCCCCAAGCACCTTGCGGCCCTTGAGGTTCTGGATGAAGTCCGGCGGCGAGGCGAAGCGCACCGCCGAGGGCACCAGCACCTCCGCGTCCACGAAGCGGCGGCCCACTACGGCCTGCTTCAGGTCACGAACGATGATCTCCACTTCAGGAACTTCAGCCACGCGCAGCCTCCCCCACGGGTCACAACGTAGGAAGGATGCGAGGTAACGTCAGGGGTTGCCTCCCGCTGGAGCGGGGGTCTCGTCCGTCCGCAAGGCATGCGGCCGGACGGGCCCTTCCCCGTGTCAGGCGCGCACGGTCACTTCGTGCACGTCGCGCTCCACTTCCCGCACGTCCACCTTCACGTCGAGGAAGTGCGCCATCGTCTCGCGCTGCGTGAGCGCGTGGCTGTCCAGCGCCAGCGTGCGGAAGTTCCCGCCCTTCGCCAGGGCGCACAGCAGCAGGAGCTGATCACACAGGTGCTCGCCCACGGGCACGCCGGCGTCCAGGTAGCGCTTCACCTTCGTGGCCACCTCCTCGCCGACGACCTCCGCGCGCTTGCCACGCTCGCCGAAGCCGGTGAAGACCTCCGTCACGTGCTCGCTCTCCACCTCGACGCGCAGCACGTTGCCCGGACCGAAGCCGCGCTTGAGTTCCTCCGGCCGCTGCTGATCCGGCCGCAGCTTCAGCACGGAGGCCACGGCGTCCAGCTCGCGCTTCGCCACGTCGAAGGGGATGGCCGCCACCTGGGCCACGGCCTCCGTGCGCAGCACCCGGCCGCGCTCCATCAACTGGAGCGGCTGGAGCTTCGCGGGATGGATGTCCACGCGGAAGCGGCCCCCGCCGGCCGGATAGAAGCCGGGACGCTCCAGCGTCACGTCCACGCGCGGACCCATGCGGCGCAGGAGCGGCAGGTACGTCTTCTCCAGGAAGTCGAACGGCGGCGCCGCCGGATTGTGCGTTCCGCCCTCCAGCGTCAGCGTGGAGGCGCCTTCCGCGTGCAGCAGCGCGGGCAGCACCGTCTGGAACACCAGCGTCGCGCTGCCCGCAGTGCCCACCGCGAAGTGGTAGTTGCCCGCCGTCAGCGCGCGCGGGTGGAAGGACAACTGCTTGGAGCCCAGCTCCGCGCCCGCCACCTCCGCGGCCCCTACGGCCTCCGCGGCCTTGAGCGCGGTGAGGTGCTGGCGCAGGAGCCCCGGCTTGGCGCGGCCCGCGCGCACGTTGACCATCTCGAACGGCGTGCCCGTCACCAGCGACAGCGCCAGCGCGGTGCGCAGCACCTGGCCGCCACCCTCCCCCTGTGAACCATCGATGCGAACCATGTGCGTGGTGCTCCTTTGCGCGCTCGCGGACGGATGCAGCATCCCATCCCTGATTACAAAAAATAGCGGCGCCCGCTCCCCCACCTTAACGGCCGCTTGCGCGGACCTCTTCGGGGGAACGGGCGCCTCGGTGGCTTCATCCCGGCATGTGCACCTCCGCGGGGCGGCGGGTGGAGTTGACGCTGCGGCTATCCCTTCACGCACACGACCTGCTTGAGCGTGTGGACGACCTCCACCAGGTCCGCCTGCGCGGCCATCACGGCGTCGATGGGCTTGTACGCGGCCGGCGTCTCGTCAATCACGTCCACGTCCTTGCGGCACTCGACGCCCGCGGTCGCCTTCGCGTGGTCCTCCAGCGTGAAGCGCTTCTTCGCCGCTTCGCGCGACATCACCCGGCCCGCGCCGTGGCTGCACGAGTGGAAGGCATCCGCGTTTCCCTTCCCGCGGACGATGTAGGAACGGGCCCCCATGCTGCCGGGGATGATTCCCATGTCGCCCTCGCGCGCCCGCACCGCGCCCTTGCGGGTCACGAAGCAGTTCTTTCCGAAGTGGTGCTCGCGCGAGATGTAGTTGTGGTGGCAGTTCACCGCGGACTCGGACAGCTCGAACGGCGGCAGCTCACCGCTCGCCTTCAGGGCCTCCACCGCCGAGTGCAGCATGAGCTCGCGGTTCATCGCCGCGAAGTCCTGCGCCCAGCTCACCGCGAACACGTAGTCGTCGAAGTGCTCGGTCCCCTCCGGCAGGTACGCCAGGTCCGCGTCCGGCAGGTGGATGAAGAAGCGCTCCATGTCCTGCTTCGCCAGCTCGATGAAGTGGCTTCCGATGCGGTTACCCACGCCGCGCGACCCCGAGTGCAGCATCAGCCACACGCCATCCGACTCATCGACGCACAGCTCGATGAAGTGGTTACCCGTTCCCAGCGTTCCCAGGTGCGCCAGCTCCGGCCCACGGCCGATGCGCGGGTGCTTCGCGACGATGCGGGCGTACCCCTCCGCCAGGCGGGCCCAGGCCGCGGTATGCGTCACGGGCGAGTCCTTCCAGGCGCCACGGTCATTGCGGCCGCCGTTGTCCGTCCGGCCGTGCGGCACCGCCGCCTCGATGGCCGAGCGCACCCCGCGCAGCGAGTCCGGCAGCTGATCCGCGCGCAGCGTCGTGCGCACGGCGATCATCCCGCATCCGATGTCCACGCCCACCGCCGCCGGCACCACCGCGCCCACCGTGGGCACCACGCTCCCGACCGTCGCGCCATAACCGCGGTGCACGTCCGGCATCACCGCGACCCACTTGTGGATGAAGGGCAGCCCGCGGAGGTTGCGAAGCTGCTTCTTCGCCTCGTCCTCGAAGGGCACGCCCACCGTCCACGCCTTGATGGGGCGGCCCGCTTCGTCCGACAGCACCTCGTAGTTCGTGTTCACGCGGTCCATGGCTCTGCACCTTTCGGTCGTTCGACCGGGCGCTGTGTCCCGGTCACGCAGGGGAGCTAGAGCAGCCGGCGTGCCAACGCCGCTCCCGAGGGAAGTCCCTGAGGTGGGCTGGAAATCCATATCCCATGGGATAAATACCTATCCTGATGGCTCAAAAGGCGAAGACACGGCGCACGGTCGTCATCGGGATGCTGGGGACGACGCTGGACACGGGGATGGGGTCACAGCGCTGGACGCGGTGGCGGCCCACGGTGTCGCTATGTCAGCAGGAGGACCTGCTGGTGCACCGGCTGGAGCTGCTCTACCCGCCCCATGGGACGGCGCTGGCAGCGGTCATCCAGGAGGACATCGCGCAGGTGTCTCCGGAGACGGAGGTGCGGCTGACGTCGCTGCCCATCCGGGACCCGTGGAACCTGGAGGAGACGTATGGCGCGCTCCTGGACCACGTGCGCGCGCAGTCCTTCCATCCAGAGGACGAGGACTACCTGGTGCACATCACCACGGGCACGCACATCGCGCAGATCTGCATGTTCCTGCTGGTGGAGAGCCGGCTGATTCCGGGCCGGCTGGTGCAGACGTCTCCGGGAAAGGGGAAGGAACACGCGGCGGTGGGCTCGCACGCCATCATCGACCTGGACCTGTCGAAGTACGACACGCTGGCGGCGCGCTTCCGGCAGCAGCAGCGCGAGGGCCTGTCGTTCCTCAAGTCCGGCATCGACACGCGCAACGCGGCGTTCAACCGGATCATCGAGCGGATTGAGCAGGTGGCGGTGCAGTCCCGGGCGCCGCTCTTGCTGACGGGTCCCACGGGCGCGGGCAAGTCGCAGCTCGCGAAGCGCATCTACGCGTTGAAGAAGGCGCGCAACCAGGTGGCGGGGCCGTTCGTGGACCTGAACTGCGCCACGCTGCGAGGCGACGGGGCCATGTCCACACTCTTCGGCCACGTGAAGGGAGCGTTCACGGGCGCGGTGGGTGACCGGCCCGGATTGATGCGGCAGGCGAACGGCGGCGTGCTGTTCCTCGATGAGATTGGAGAACTGGGCGCGGACGAGCAGGCCATGTTGCTGCGCGCGCTGGAGGACAAGCGGTTCCTGCCGGTGGGCGCGGACAAGGAGGCGGAGAGCGACTTCCAGCTCATCGCGGGGACGAACCGCGACCTCCAACTGGACGTGGAGCGGGGACGGTTCCGCGAGGACCTGCTCGCGCGCATCAACCTGTGGACCTTCAGACTGCCCGCGCTGCGCGAGCGTCCGGAGGACATCGCGCCCAACCTGCAATACGAGCTGGATCAGGCCTCACAGGCGCTGGGCACACGCGTGACGATGAGCAAGGAGGCCCAGGAGTACTTCCTGCGCTTCGCCACGTCGCCGGAGGCCCGGTGGAGCGGCAACTTCCGCGACCTCAACGCGGCGGTGCTGCGCATGTCCACGCTGGCGGCGGGCGGACGGATGACCCGCGAGGTGGTGGACGAAGAGCTGGAGCGGCTGCGGACACAGTGGCGGCCCGCGGGCGCGGCGGTGGTGTCAACGGATGAAGACGTGCTGGTGGAGGTGATGGGCCCTGAGCGCGCGGCGGAGCTGGACCGGTTCGATCGGGTGCAGCTCGCGGACGTGGTGACGGTGTGCCGCGCCGCGCGCTCGTTGTCGGATGCGGGCCGGACGCTGTTCGCGCAGTCGCGTGCGCAGAAGAAGAGCGTCAACGACGCGGACCGGCTCCGGAAGTACCTGGCCCGCTTCGGCCTGGCATGGGCGGACGTGAGCGGTCGCGACGCGGAGTGACACCCTCGCGGGCCTAAGGGATGAGAAGGTGAGAATCCCGCGATGGCTCCCCCTCCGGGGCTCACCGCACGAACCTGTCCGACAGTCGGACAGGTTTGGACAACGGCCCTGGTAGGGGGCGTCGGTCCACTCCGAGCAGCGGAAACATGTCCGACAGGTTGGTCCCCTGCCATGGGCATCCGGTCCACCCAGGCGCCAAGCGGCGGAAACCTGTCCGACTGCCGGACCAGTTGGGACCGCGCTGGCCGGGGCACCCGTTCAACGAGACCAAGGAACTGGTCCGACTGTCGGACCAGTTGGGGCCCGCGTCGGCTGGGCTGTCGTTCCAGCGAAGCCAATGAACTGGTCCGACTGTCGGACCAGTTGGGCCGCGTCGGCCCGGAGGCTCGGTTCCCGTCAGGCAGAGGAACTGGTCCGACTGTTGGACCAGTTACAACCCCGCCGGCCGCGCTCTCGTCTCCCACCAGGCTGAGGAACCGGCACCAGGCTGAGGAACCGGTCCGACTGTCGGACCAGTTGGGATGGCATCGGCCGGGCGGTCGTTTCAGCGAAGCCAAGGAACTGGTCCAACTGTCGGACCAGTTGGACCCCTGTCGGCCGGGGCGCTCGTTTCACCAAGGCAGAGGAACTGGTCCGATTGTCGGACCAGTTGGGACCGCGCGGGCCGGGGCGCTCGTTCCAGCGAGGCCAGGAACTGGTCCGACTGTTGGACCAGTTGGCATGGCATCGGCCGGGCGGTCGTTTCAGCGAGCCGGAGGAACTGGTCCGACTGTCGGACCAGTTGGGATGGCATCGGCCTGGGAGGTGCGGCTTGGGTGGCCGGGGCCTGGGGTCGGCACGGCCTCAGCGGAAGGCGTCCGCCATGGACCGGCATTGCGGTGTGGCCAGTGCGTCGTCGGGCACCCGGACTGTCCCGTCGTCCGGAGAGGTCGGGATTGGCGCGTTCGATCCACGCAGCCACGCGGGCGGTACCGTGCATTCGACGGTGAGCGGCCCTTCGAACGTCGCACGCACGCGTCCGTCCTTCGCTCGCACCTCGCCCTTCGCCTGGTTTCCAGTGACGGTCAGTTCCAGGGTGCCTTCGTCGAGCGCCATCTCGGGGCCCTGGGCCAGTTGGTAGTCCACCACCGCCAGCCCTGGACCCAGCACCGTCTGCGGGATGATCCGCGCGGTGGCGTGTTTCGACTTCACGAACTCTGCGTCCACCGGCATGCGGAAGCGCCAGGTCCCTCCGTCTTCCGACTGCGCACTCAGCATGACCAGCATCCGAGGCTCGGGCGGACTGCCCCGGAAGTCGGTGATGAACCGCACGGACGGGGCCGAATAGGTGCCCTTGTCCGTGCGTGCAGTGGCCGCGCCTCGTGGCTGCGGACGCTCGGAGCCTCCAGAGGAGGAGGCCTCCGCGGGAGCGCCCTTGAGCGCTCCTCGCGACACCGTCGGCTCCTCCTTCGGCCTCGCGCAGGCGCCCAGGAGCAGTGCGGCCATCAGGGCGCCGTATCGCATGGTCAGCAGCCCACCCGTAGGGTCATCGCGCTGACGGTGGTGTTGTCGTTCTCCTTCAACTCGTCCACCACGCCCGCCGGATCCATGTCCAGGTAGACGTAGTACGTGTTGAAGGGCAGCGACGCCGGTACCGTGAAGCCCAGCGAGTACGTGCCCTCCGAGAACGCTCCCAGCGCATGGTTGAACGTGGCCACCACGGTGGTCGACTCGCTGTAGCCATTCGGCGGCGCCGTCGGACTCATGCGCACGCGCATCGTGTAGGACGACACGGCCGCGTTGCCCATGTTGCCCACGTAGAACTTCACACTCTGCGCCGTGCCCCGGCACACCGTCACGGTGCCCGAGGGATCCAACGTCTGCGCCACGTCCCCCACCACGCCCATCGACGACGGCAGCAGGTTCGGCTTCGTCACCGAATAGCCGTACAACGTGTTCATCCCCTGCGCGTTCGTGGGCCACAGCGTGGAGGACTCATAGCCTCCCGTCACCAGGTGCGGCGGCGAGGTGCGCAGGATGCTGTGCCCTCCCTCGTGCTTGAAGCCGAAGAAGTGCCCCGCCTCGTGCACGAACGTGCTGCGGCCCGACGTGCCGAACGCGCTGCCGATGCGCGGCGTGAAGTCCAGGTCGCTGGCGATGCAGATGTCCGCCTCGTCGATGCCGTTGCTCCCGATGAAGCACAGCCCCACCGTGGAGTACGTCACGCCGTTGTTCCCGTCGATGGCCGCCCGGTCACACAGGCCGATCTCGTTCTGCCCGTCGCTGTGATCCAACGAGCAGTCCGTCGCCGCGTTCACGTTGAAGCCACTGACGATGTGCGACAGGTCGTCCCACTGCCGCAGGCCGTTCCAGTACGCCGTGTTGACGTTGCCGGAGTCCGGGATGCTGCACCGGTTCCGGTACACGACCGGCCCGCTGTACCACTTCACCGGCGTCCCGTTGCACGTGTCCCAGGCGGCGGCTGCCGCCTCCGTGCCGCCCAGCACCAGCGCCGCGACGGCGCCCAGGAATGTCGTTGTCTTCATGGCGGACCTCATCACGGCTGGCCGGGCGGGATGTCCCGCTCGGGCTGGAGGGGAACGGCACGCGGCGCCGCCGGGTTCGCCACGGCGGGCGTCACCGGCACGGACAGGGACGACGCGTTGGTGACGGGCTCCTCGCGGAACGCCCCCGTCACGCTGAGCCCTCGCGCGCGCAGGTGGTTCTGGAGCAGCGAGAGGAAGGCCTCCCGGTCCATTGCCTCGGGAATCCCCCGGGCCTCCGCGCGCATCGTCGGACGCGCACCCATCAGGTCCACCGTCTCGAACACCGGCGCGGTCTGCCGAACGCCTTCCGAACCCAGGCCGGACACGAGCCCGCCCTCGGCCCCCACCAGCACCTCGCGGCCTCCCACCGACTCCACGCGGAACGCGTGTTCGTCCAGCACCGGCGACAGGCTCCACCCGGTGTTGCGCAGGAACACCACATAGCGCGCGCCCCGGACGAAGCGGGGCACGTGGCTCACCACGAGCTGGCGTCCATCCGGCAGCAATCCTCCGGCCTGCTTCAGACGCAGCTCCCGAGGCGCCGCGCCCAGATGCGCGCGCACGTTGCCCAGCGTCACCACCGTCCATGGACCCGTGCGCGGTGAGAACTCGGAGCGGACGTCCAGCACTTCTCCCTCCACCACGGAGGCCGTCTGGTCGAAGAGGCTGAGCAGGCTGTCCACCGCGCGCGGCGGCCGGAGGGATGCGTCCGCGACCAGCGGGCGCTCCTGTGCCGCGGGGGCTTCGTCCCCGCTGGCGGCGCTACACCCCGTCAGCCCCAATCCCAATCCCAAGGCGAGCCGCGCGACTCGTGCGCGGCCCTCCCCACCGAACGTCGTCCATGGCCTGCCCACGCGCATCACGTCCGCTCCCTTCGTGTCATCAGTGGATGAGATAGAAGGCGTCCTGGCGCGGCACGAAGAACCGCCAGCCTTCGTCCGTCAGGTACGCCGGATCTTCCTGCATCACCGCCACCTGCTGCCCGTCCCACTCTGGCACGGGGGTGGTGGTGCTGAGCTCGACCGCGAGGTACGAGCCCTTGCGCAACAGCCGGGGCGCTTCCTTGCGCGACGCCGCGCGGAAGTCGATGGACGCGCCCAGCGCGTGGCCCTGCGCGCCCAGCGGATGGCTGTAGACCTTGGCCTCGATGCCGCGCTCCTTCATCTCCGCCATCGTCGCGTCGTAGACGTCCGCCGACGAGCGGCCCGGCCGCGACGCGCGCAGCATCAGCGCGTCCTGCAGCGCCTGCGTGTTCGCCAGCGCGCGCTTCAGCCCTTCGGGCGCGTCCTGCTCCCCGTCCTTCAGCACGTACGCCATCTTCTGCCAGTCCGTGTTGAGGCCCAGCGCCGTGACGCCGAAGTCCACGTGCAGCAGGTCCCCGCGCTGGATGACCACCGCCTCGTCCGCCACCGCCAGGAAGCCCCGGGAGAAGCCGTCCTTCATGCCCTGGCGCTGCACGCGCAGGTCCGGCTGGAACCACGTGCCCACGCGCGCCTCGAACAGCGCGTCGTAGAGCCAGCGGCGCACGTCCCCCACCGTCGTCTTGCCGGGCACCACCACCTCGTTGGAGAGCGCCCGCTTCACCAGCGACTCGGTCAGCGCCACCAGGTCGCGGTAGGGCGCGAACTCACCGGGCAGCCGCGTGTCCAGGTATTCTTCAATGAGCGGCCCCGCGCTCACGAAGCGCGCCTCCGCGGACGGGCCCAGCGCCGTCACCAGCCACTTGTAGCTGTCATGCGTGAGGCTGCGCGTCACGCCGCGCCGGCCGTCCATGGCCACCGCGATGGTGCGCGGGTGGTAGCGCGCATCCAGCTCCGCGAGCGCCTCCTCCTGCTTGCGCTCCACCGCGGGCGACGTGAAGAAGCGCGTCACGGCCTCCGTGGCGTAGCCCGTCAAGGCCACCTTCTGGAGCCCCGCGTCGCCCGCGTCCACGAAGACGAACACGTCGCGGTTGCCCGCGTACGGCAGGGGCGGCGCGACCCAGGCCGTCAGCGGATCATCGTGGAACTCCTCGTTGACCACGATCCACATGCCCACGTTGTTCCGGCGCATCATGTCCAGCAGCAGGCCGTGCCGCTCCTTGAGCCAGGACTCGCGCAGGGCCCGCTCCTGGGAAGGCGGAGGCACGGGCGAGGAGGTGGAGACGGCGGTGTCACGCACCGGGGCGGTGGCACACGCCACCAGGCAGCCCAGGCTCAGGGCGGGCAGAAGGACGCTGCGCCAACGCTTCATGTCGGGAACTCCGGGTCGGGAAGAAGGTGCGGCAGCGTAGCGTGCCCGAAAACCGAAGCCCCCCGCCCCGGAACCTCATGGGTTCCGGGCGCGGAGGGCCTGGGGCGCATCCCACCTGCTCACCCGCTCGGATGGCCTCGCTCCTTCACGCTTCCGGGTCCCGTCCCCCCCGGTCCGGGACACCTGGAACCCGTCAGGCCTCACGGCCGGCGGATCCACTGGAAGCGGCGGCCCTCCCCCGAAGGCCGCGTGGAGCGCGGACATCCAACCGCGCGCGCCGTCACGTCAGTAGCTGGCGACCCCATCCCACAGGGCGCTTTCATCGAACTCGAAGAGCGCTTCCTCCCCCTCGTTCCGGGAGGCCTCTTCCCCGTCCCCTTCAGATTCGTCGACCCGGTATCCCTTGGACTCCCGGGCCTCGTCGTCCGGCCGCACACCCGCGCCCCCGTTGGAACCGGGTGCCCAGAGCGCACCATCCCCCTGGCTCCACGCTTCGATGCGGTACATCGCGTCCCCCCGGGGTGCGGTGTCTCCGGTCCATCCACGCCGCCGCCAAAGCCGCGTCCCAATAAATAGACGCCGACCGCGAAAATCCTTGGGTCGTTCCTGCCTCATTTATTTCAGGAAATGTCCCCCCTGCCGCAGCGCGCGGGCGCGGATGCCGGCCTCTTCGCTCCACCCGGGCTCGCCGCGGCGGGCCACCGCCTCGAAGGCCTCCGCCGCCTGGAGCGGCAGCCCCATGGCCCGGAGCACCAGCGCCCGGTTCCACAGCGCCTGGGGATGGTCCGGCGCCTGACGCAGCACGCCTTCGAGCAGGTCCAACGCCCCCCGCAGGTTCCCCGCCTCCATCGCCACCACGGCCCGGTCGCTGTCCCGGTCCAGCGAGGGCGCGGTGCGCGACAGGAAGTCCGCCGCCTGACGCAGTTCGCCACGCACGAGGTACGCCGCCGCGATGCCGTGCAGGTCCCCCCGGTCCTCCAGCGCGGCCAGGGTCCGCAGCGGAACGGGAGGCTCGGCCGCGATCGCCGCCAGGTCCCCCGCGCCCGTCCGGACGGGGACGTAGGGGAGGTAGCGGTCCGCGGCCGGGTACGCGATGCGCGCCTCCAGCTCCCGCGCGGACGCATCCGCCCGCCATGCGTCCCCGGTGCGGAAGCCGTCCCCCGTCACGAACGCGGCGAGCGCCCCCAGCCCCATGGCCAGCAGCGCCCCCAGCGCCTGAAGCCAGCGGCCACGCGGGAGGGTGAAGCGGAACGGTTCGCGGACGGCGGATGGCGGGGGTGGGGCGTCGTTGTGGGCCACCGCTCCACACAGGGCCTGGACGCTGAGCATCTCCAGCTGCATGGCATCATGCAGCCCGCTGGCGCACGCGCGGCAGAGGGCCAGATGGAGCCGGAAATGCTCCTCGTCCCCCGACTCCAGCTCCCCATCCAGGAACCGGTAGAGCTTCTTGCACCAGAGATCCATCAAGCGTCAGGGCCCCGAGTCACGCGGCCGCCTCCCGTCCCTTGCGAAACGCGAGCGGAAGCAATCCTTGGTGGATTCCGCTGACAGCGTTCTGGCGCTGGCCCGCCCGCCTGCTCCCCAGGGAGGAGCAGGCGGCCCGAGCCCCTTCAGCGCCGCGAGCGGGGCCGCAGCAGCGTCCCACCGGAGCGGCTGGAGCGCGGACACGGGAGGCGTGGCGCGCTGACGGCCTCCACGGCCTCGGTCCGCGAGAACCACGGGCAGCAGTTGGCGCACCCCGGACAGCGGCGGCGGAAGCGGCGGGCGCCCTGGTGCCACGCGCGGCCCTCGCGCTCTGGGGGCGGCGGCGCCTCCGTGGGGAGCACGTCCCCGGGCCAGTGCTCCGGCACGTCGTCGTCCCAGGAGCCGGGCACCGTGTCACGGGCCTGACGGGCGGACACCCAGCGCTCGCTCTCCGCCGCGTCCTCCAGCGCGAGCCTCGCGAGCATCTCCAGCTGCAAGAGGTCGTGGAAGCGCCGGGCGCAGACGTCGCAATGGGCCAGGTGGCCCCGGATGCGGCGCTGGTCCTCGGCGGACAGCGCTCCGTCCAGGAAGGGCTGGAGGTCCTCACACGCGGTGCTCATCGTTCCCTCTCCTGGCGGCGGCGTTCCGCGGTGTCGTGGAGCATGGCCTTGAGGCGGCGGCGGGCGTGGAAGAGCCACGTGCCCACCGTTCCCGCGCTGGGGGTGTTCATCCGCCGGGCGATCTCCGCGTGGCGAAGGCCCCGCGCATGCAGTTCGAACGCCTGGCGCAGCTTCTCGTTGAGCCTCGCCACGGCCTGGCGCAGCTCGTCCTCCGTGACGTATTCCCACTGCTCGGGCTCCGGCGTGTCCTCCGGGTCCTCGAAGAGCATGTGCACGTTGTGCAGGTCCACCCGGCGGTCCGTCTCCGCGCCCTGCCGGCGGCACTGGTCCAGGAACCGGTTGTGCAGCACGCGCACCAGCCACGCGCGGCGCGCGGGCTCCGGCCACCGCTTGAGCCGCTCCCACTGAAGGAGCGCGCGCAAGAGCACGTCCTGCACCAGGTCGTCGCAATCACTGGCACTCTTGCCGCAGACGTTGCGCGCGATGGCGACCAGCACCGGCTGATGGCGGATCGCGAACGCGGCGAACTCCCCTCCAGAGCCCTCCCGGACTGGCGGCTCCTCCCTCCCTGGCACCATGCGACCGCCTCCCTTCCCTCCAGAAAACGCCGAGGGTCGGATTCTTTTTCACTCCCGGATGCGACACACGGTGTCGCGCTTCATCCGGCGTCATGGCGGCCAGTGCCGCTGGAACACTTCAAGCAGACGCCAATTCCTTGCATGGAATAGACAGACATCCAGGCACTCCCCGGCTCAATGTCTCTCCATGGGTGTGTCTTGCCTCCGGGTGGCGTGCGCCCCGCCAGCGTGGAAAAAGCGCGAATAAATGGGGCGCAGCATGCCCCAGCGGATGGAGGCGCCTGGAGCGTTTTCGTGAACCCGCGGGGCGCGTTCCGGGCCCGGGCAGCCTCCCGGGAGCCCGGGGAAGCGTCCCGGAGCGAAACTCCCCCCTTGCGTGCCTGGGGAGTCCTTTGGTCCTCTTGGGGCACCGCCGTATGCCCATGGAAACCGCCGCCGACAGCCGAGAGTACCGCGTGGTCTTCTTCTGCCCCGCGTCCAACGCCCGGCTGGAGCGCCTGGAGGTCCCCGTGCGCCGGCTGTTGTCGCGCATCCAGGCGCCCCCGGCGGAGCTGGCCCCGCTGAGCGAGGCCGGGGCCCTCACGGAGGCCGGGTGGCAGGTCTACCTGGTGCGTTCGCTGACGGAGCGCTCCGCGGCGCAGGCCATGGCGGCCTACGTCAGCGAGGCCACCTGCGCCCTGGCGGCGGAGGTGGACGCGGAGGTGCTGGGGCTCTACGTGGACGTGTCCGGGGACTCCGCGCGCATCTGTCGCTGCGGCCCGGAGGACGGGCCGGAGACCTTCGCCGGGCGCCGGCAGGCCGCGCTCACCCGCACGTCCGAGTGGTTGGAGGTCGCCCCCGCGAGCCTGTCCGCCCTCTTCCAGTTGGACCCTCCGGACGCCGAATACGAGCCGGACGCGGATGACCGTTTCGTCGAGGAGAAGCTGCGCGAGGCGCGGGCCCTGATGGAGCGCTACCGCACCGCGGCGAAATGAGGTCCAGCACCCCGGAGGACCTGTCCGGCCGCTGTGAGCGGTGCTACCTGCCCACGGCCCTGTGCCTGTGCGCGGAGGTGCCCGTCATCCCCACGCGCACGGAGCTGCTGATCATCCGGCACAACAAGGAGTCGCAGAAGAGCACCAACACGGCGCGCATCGCGGCGCTCGCCCTGCCCCGCTGCCACATCGTCTCCTATGGCGCGCCCGGGGCACCGTTCGACCCGTCGGTGCTGGAGACGCCGGACACGTGGCTCCTGTTCCCCGACGCGCCGGAGGCGGAGGGGCCTCCTCCGAAGCGGCTGGTCGTCATCGACGGGAGCTGGGCGCAGGCGCGGCGCATGGTGCAGCGCGTCCCCGCCCTGCGCCGGCTGCCGGGCCTGAGGCTGCCGCCGCCCGCGCCGGACACGCGCCGGCTGCGCAAGCCGCCGCACCCGGACGGGATGTCCACGCTGGAGGCCATGGCTGGAGCGCTCGCGCGGCTGGAGGGCGAGGAGCTCGCGAAGCCGCTCCTCACCCTGCACGAGCTGATGATCGAGCGCGTGCTCGCGAGCCGGGGCCGGCTGGGCTGGGAGAACTACCTCTAGCGGCCTACTGGAGGACGACCTTCTGCATCTCCGCCGCGAAGGGCACGGGCTCCAGGAAGCCCGTCACGCGCGGCCTGGTCAGCACGGTGCCGTCCGGGTTCACGAAGGCCACCGTGGGCAGGCCCTCCACGCCCAGCTTCTCCATCAGCGCGTCCAGGTGGTCCTCGCTGTTGGTCGCGTCGATCTTGATGGTGAGGAAGCGGCTGTCCTGGGCCTGGGAGATGACCTCCGTGGACGGGTAGGTCAGCCGGTCCAGCTCCTTGCAGGCCGCGCACCAGTCCGCGAAGAAGTCGATGAGCACCGGGCGGCCCTCCTGCTTCGCCGCCGCGAGCACCTGCTCGAACTGGCTCGCGTCGAACGTGGCCGTCTTCGCCGGCATCACGTGGTGCCACTGCCAGGACGGCGCCACCGGACGCTCCTGGAGGCCCATGCGCACCCAGAGCTCACCCGTGGGCCGCGCGTCCAGCGCGCCGCCGCGCACCACCAGCGCGCCCACCACCAGCACCACGCCCAGCGCCTTGAAGCCGAAGTCGCGCGCGCCCTCCTTGAACGAGCGGTGCACCGCGCCCACGAGCACGCCCACTGTCACCAGTACCGCGGCAATCACCGCGCCGGGCACCTGGCCCACCTCGGCGCCCAGCGCCTTCACGGTGTCGCGCGCCCAGGGGAAGGCGTCCTTCAGGTACGAGAACGCGAGCGCCACCAGCATGATGCCCAGCACGCTCTTCACCCACTCCATCCACACGCCGCCGCGCGGCAGGCGCACGGTGAACACGCCGATGAGGAAGAACGGCACGCCGATGCCCAGCGCGTAGATGAACAGCAGCGTCGCGCCCAGCGTCGTGTTGGCGGACTTCGCCACGAAGGCCAGCAGGCCCGTGAGCACCGGCCCCGTGCACGGCGCCGCCAGGAACCCGGACACGCTGCCCATCACGAACGCGCCCGCCAGGCCCGCGCCGCCCACGTTGCTGAGCTTCGTCTGCAGGGACGACGGCAGCGCCAGCTCGAACGCGCCGAACATGGACGAGGCCAAGAGCAGCAGGAACAGCGCCAGCCCCATCACCACCGCGGGGCTGCCCAGCATGGAGCCGAAGGCCTGGCCCGTCTTCGCCGCCAGGATGCCCAGCGCGCTGAACACCACGCCCATGCCCACGATGTACGCCGACGTCAGCGCCAGTGAGCGGCCCCGCCCTTCCGCCTTCCGTGCGCCGAACACCGACACGGTGATGGGGATGAGCGGGTACACGCACGGCGTCATCGCGGTGAGCAGGCCGCCGGCGAACACCACCAGCGCGCCCCACGCGAGGCTGCCGCTCTCCAGGAATTGGGCCGCGTCCAGCCCCGCGCTCGGGCCGGCGGGCAGGAGCCATGGCACCACCGCCACCGCCACTCCCGCCACCACCGCCGCCAGCGTCAGCTTCTTCGTGTCCATGCGTGCCTTCCGCCTCCGCGTGTCCGAGGCCCTTTCTATACGCGGAGGCAGCGGACGCGGCTACTGCTGCGCCGGGGAGGCAGGCACCTTCAGGCCCGCGGAGCGCGCCAGCCCCATCACGCCCTCCACGGCGGCGGCGATGTAGCCAAAGGGGTTCGCTCCATCCACCGCCGTCACGTGCACCTCGCCCATCCGCTGCTGGAAGGCCGCCGCCACCTGCGGCAGCTGCTGGGCCAACGTCAGCTGGATGACTTCCGCGCTCACCGAGTTCTCGATGTCGCGCAGCGCCTTGGCGCGCTCCATCTCCAGCCCCTGATGGGCGCGGGTGCGCCGCAGCTCCAGCTCCGCGATGCCGGCCTCCGCCTCCGCGATGGACTGCTTCGCCAGCAGCACCTGGAGCCGGGCGGACAGTTGCTCGGCCTCCTGCCGGGCCTCGGCGAGCTGCACGTCGTGACGCGCGGCCTCCGCCTCCTGCTGGCGGCGCAGGCGCTCCAGCTCCACCTGCGCCTTGGCGGCCTCCGCCTCCTGCTCCCAGCGCAGCTGCTCCAGCGAGCCCTGGGCGCGGTTGTACGCGAGCTGCCGTTCGCTGGTGAGCCGCGCCTCCTCCAGCCGCGCGTCCGTGGCCAGCGCCTCCAGGCGGGCCTGCTCCTTCAGGGCCTGCGTGCGCGTGCGGACCTCCTCCTGCGCGGTCAGCTTGGCGAGCGCCACCTCGCGCTCCACGGACGTGCGCTCCGCCTGCTGCTGGCGCACCTGCTCCATCTTCGCCTGTGCGAGCCGCGCCTCCACCGCGAGCTGCTCCAGCCGGGCCTGCTCTTCCGTGGCCTGCGTGCGCTGACGGACCTCCTCCTTCGCGGCGAGCTTCTGGAGGTTGAGCACGCGCTCGGCCTCCGTCTCCTCGCGCCGCACGAAGCGCTCCTTGGCCAGCTCCGCCTCGCGCGCCTGCCGCTCCTGTTCACGGCGGAAGCGGGCCTGCATGTGCTCGAAGACGGCGCCGGAGAGCACGCGCACGTCTTGAATCTCGATGGTGTCCAGCAGCACGCCCCAGCCGGAGTCCGTGCGGTCCTCCAGCCGGCCGCGCCCGGAGAGCACGGGCGCGATCTCGCGCATCAGCTCCTCGGCGATGCCCTCCTTGCGGCGGGTGAGGCACTCCTCCACGGAGAGGTTCGCCACCAGGCGCCGGGCCGCGCCCACGAACATCTCCCCGAGCAGCTCCGCCAGCTTCTCCTGCGCGCGCTCCGGGTAGCTGAAGTTGAGCATCCGGAAGGCAATCAGCGGATCCGCGATGCGGTACACCGCCAGGCCCGTCACCGCGACGCCCACCTTCTCACTGGTCACCTGATCTGCGGTGAACTGGAGCCGCTGGATGCTGGTGGGCACGATGGCCACCGAGTCCCCCGGCAGCTTGAAGCAGCTGGCGCCCTGGCCGCTCACCTCGCGCACGCGGCCGCGGCGCATGTGGATGAGGAACTCGCTGGGCCGCGCCGTGATGAGGCCCCACTTCTTCACCTTGTCCGGGTCCTCCGCGGGCTTGCCCGCCCGCCACCCGTCCGAGTAGCGGGAGCGCTCCAGGCCTCCCTCCAGGCGGATCAGCGACGGCCGCCCCATCTCCTGCTGCATGTCCTGGGCGTTGTTCCGGGCCTGCGACTTCGCGTTGGCGCTCATGTTTGGCACCCTCCGCGTCCGCTCCAGTGCAGGCGCCCGGCCATGTCCTCCCGGGCCATGAAACGGGCACTTATGGGCGCGCGAAGCGCCGTTTCGGATCACCCCGCGCCAACCCGGCGCGGCCGGAGTGCTCCACTCCGGACAGGGGTTGAACCAGCCCGGCCCACCCGCGACCCGGTGCGTCGGTGAAGGGGGCCTCGCGCCTTATGTTCCCTTGACCCGAGGGGGGTCGATTTTATAATTGACCAGTCCGGTCCACATTCGTGTGGGCCCATGTAGACCCTGCCGCTGCGCGCGGACCCACCGCGTCGCCGGGGAGCGGAGGGATGTTCCACCCTCCTGCGTCACTTCTTCCGAGGACTTCATGCTGAGCCTGCCCATCTACATGGACAACCACGCGACCACCCCGATGGACCCCCGGGTGCTGGAAGCCATGTTGCCCTACCTCCGCGAGGACTTCGGCAACGCGGCCAGCCGCAACCATGCGTTCGGCTGGAAGGCCGAGGCCGCGGTGGAGAAGGCGCGCCGGCAAGTGGCGGAGCTCATCGGCGCGTCGGAGAAGGAGATCGTCTTCACCTCCGGCGCGACGGAGTCCGACAACCTAGCCATCAAGGGCGTCATCGAGTTCTACAAGTCCAAGGGCGACCACATCATCACCCTGAAGACGGAGCACAAGGCCGTCCTGGACACCTGCAAGCGCCTGGAGCGCGTGCGCCAGGAGCGGCTGGACGAGCTCAAGCTCCTGCGCCTGGGCCAGCTGGCCGAGCGCGACGTCACCCCGGAAGAGGTCCCCGAGCTGGCGGCGAAGTTCAACCTGGACGCCGACGAGACGTACAAGAAGTGGGCGGAGATGCCCACGGGCGGCGCGCGCGTCACCTACCTGGACGTGGAGAAGGATGGCCGCGTGAGCCTGGAGAAGCTGGCCGCGGCGATGACGCCCAAGACGGTGCTCGTCTCCATCATGTTCGCCAACAACGAGATCGGCGTGGTCCAGCCGGTGGCGGAGATTGGCAAGCTGTGCCGTGAGCGCGGCGTGCTCTTCCACTGCGACGCGGTGCAGGGCGTGGGCAAGGTGCCCTTCGACGTGGAGAAGATGAACGTCGACCTGGCCTCCATCAGCGCGCACAAGATGTACGGCCCCAAGGGCGTGGGCGCGCTCTACGTGCGCCGCAAGCCGCGCGTGCGCATCGCGCCCATGGTGGACGGCGGCGGCCACGAGCGCGGCATGCGCAGCGGCACCCTGAACGTGGCGTCCATCGTCGGCTTCGGCGCGGCGGCGGAGGTGGCCCGGCTGGACCTGCCTGAAGAAGCCGCGCGCCTCTTGCGCCTGCGTGAGCGGCTGCGCACCGGCATCATGGAGCAGCTGGACATGGTGACGGTGAACGGCAGCCTGGAGCACCGCATGCCGGGCAGCCTCAACATCTCCTTCTCCTACGTGGAGGGCGAGGCCCTGATGATGTCCATCAAGGACGTCGCGGTGTCGTCCGGCTCCGCGTGCACCAGCGCGTCGCTGGAGCCCTCCTACGTGCTGCGCGCCCTGGGCGTCGAGGAGGACATGGCGCACAGCTCCATCCGCTTCGGCCTGGGCCGCTTCAACACGGAGGAGGAGGTCGACTTCGTCATCCGGCTGGTGGTGGACAAAGTCCGCAAGTTGCGAGACATGAGCCCCCTGTACGAGATGGCCAAGGAAGGCATCGACCTCAAGAGCATCGAGTGGACCGCGCACTAGGCGCTCCCCTCCCCTCAAGACTTCCCGCCGGGCACGGGAGCCCCCGCCCGCCCGGCCGCGCATCGGATTCCCCCGGAGCGCATCCTTTCAAGCGTTGTGCAGAAGGAGCGTGAGACGCATGGCTTACAGCGAGAAGGTCATCGAGCACTACGAGAACCCCCGCAACGTGGGGACGCTCGACAAGAACGACCCGAACGTCGGCACCGGCCTCGTGGGCGCCCCCGCCTGCGGCGACGTGATGCGGCTCCAGCTGAAGATCAGCGACTCGGGCGTCATCGAGGACGCGCGGTTCAAGACCTTCGGCTGCGGCTCCGCCATCGCGTCCAGCTCGCTCGTGACCGAGTGGGTGAAGGGCAAGACCGTGGATCAGGCCATGACCATCTCCAACAAGGACGTGGCCCGGGAGCTGGCGCTGCCCCCGGTGAAGATCCACTGCTCCGTGCTGGCCGAGGACGCCATCAAGGCGGCCATCGAAGACTTCAAGAAGAAGCGCGCGTCGCGGCAGGCGTAGCGTCAAACAGCTCGCGGCACTTCTTCCAGGAACCGAGGACGACCCATGAACGAGCAGGCCCAGCCGACCCAGGCCCCTCAGACGACGCCCCCCAAGCCGGCCCCCAAGGGCATTGGCCTGGCGGACAGCGCGGTGGCGCGCCTCAAGCAGTTGCTGGCGGAGCGGCAGACGCCGGACGCGGGCTTGCGCATCGCCGTGAAGGGCGGCGGGTGCTCCGGTCTCCAGTACTCCATGGAGTGGTCGGAGAAGTCCCGCGAGCGCGACAAGGTGTTCGAGCGCGACGGCGTGCGCGTCTTCGTGGACCCGAAGAGCTACCTGTACCTCATCGGCACGGAGCTGGTGTTCGAGCAGACGCTGATGGCGTCCGGCTTCAAGCTGAACAACCCCAACGTCAAGGCCGCCTGCGGCTGCGGAGAGAGCTTCTCCGTCTGAGCCTGAAGTGGCCTTCCCGCCCGCCCCGTCGGTCAGGGAGCGGGCAGCAGGGGTCCGGCCCGGTGCCGGGCCCCTTTTTCGTTTCCCCCGTGAGGATGTGCGCACCGTGAGGACCCACTTCGACGTGTTCGGGCTTCCCCGCTCCCACGCCGTGGACGTGCCGGCCCTGGAGAAGCAGTACCGGGAGCTGTCGCTCCAGTTGCACCCGGACCGCGTCGGCCCCGGTGACGCGAAGGCGCGCCTGGCGGCCGTGGAGGGCACCACCGCCCTCAACGAGGCCTTCAAGACGCTGAAGGACCCGGTGCGCCGCGCCTTCTACCTGCTCAAGCTCCACGGCGTGGACCTGGACCGCGAGGACGCGGGCGCCCAGAAGGACATGCCCCTGGAGTTCCTGGAGGAGGTCATGGAGCTGCGCGAGGCGCTGGATGAAGCCATCGCGGCCAGGGACCTGCCGAGGGCGCAAGGAATGGCGAAGGACGTGGCGGGCAGGAAGGCGGCGGCGCTCCAGGAGGCCGTCGCGGCGCTCGGGACGCTGGAGGGCGCGGGGGATTCGCCGGACGGGGTGAGAAAGGCGTCGCACGCGCTGGGGCGGGTGCGCTACTTCACGCGCTTCCTCGAGCAGGTGGACGCGTTCGAGGAGGAGGTGCTCGCGTGAGCAACAACGGCTATCTGCAGATCCACGACCCGCTCAAGCCGAAGGGCCACGTGGTGGGCATCGACCTGGGCACCACGCACTCGCTGGTGGCGTCCGTCACGCAGGGCAAGCCCCGGTGCGTGCCCGTGGACGAGGGCGACTCGCTGCTCCTGCCCTCCGTCGTGCACTACGGTAAGGACGGCGGCGTGGTGGTGGGCGTGCGCGCGCGGAAGCTCGCGGCCGAGGCCCCCACGGACACCATCGTGTCGGTGAAGCGCTTCATGGGCCGCAGCCCGGACGACCCGGAGACGCGCAAGCTGGGCCACTACGACTTCGCGCCCGGCGCCAACGTCGTCCGCTTCAACGTGGCCGGCGGCCAGCCGGTGACGCCCATCGAAGTCTCCGGCGAAATCCTGCGCACGCTGAAGCGCCGCGCGGAGGCGCACTTCTCCGGCAAGGTGGAGCAGGCCGTCATCACCGTGCCCGCGTACTTCGACGACGCCCAGCGCCAGGCCACCCGCGACGCAGGGAAGCTCGCGGGCCTGGAGGTGCTGCGGCTGCTCAACGAGCCCACCGCCGCGGCGCTGGCCTACGGCCTGGACAAGGGCAGCCAGGGGATGTTCGCCGTCTACGACCTGGGCGGCGGCACGTTCGACATCTCCATCCTCAAGCTGGAGGACGGCGTCTTCGAGGTGAAGTCCACCGGCGGTGATTCAGCCCTGGGCGGCGACGACTTCGACCGCGCCATCGCGCAGCACGTGCTCCAGAAGCGCGGCGTGCAGGCCCCCTCCCCCGCGCAGGTGGCGGAGCTGATGGCCGCCGCTCGCAAGGCGAAGGAGGCGCTCACCGACGCGGCGGAGGTCACGCTCAGCGTGGAGGGTCACTCCCAGCCGGTGTCCCGCGCGGACTTCGAGGCGTGGATCCAGCCCCTGGTGGCGAAGACGGGCGCGGTGTGCCGGCGGGCCCTGAAGGACGCGGGCGTGGCGGCGGGTGAGCTGGACGGCGTCATCCTGGTGGGCGGCTCCACGCGCGTGCCCGCGGTGCGCCGCTTCGTGGCGGAGCTGTTCGGCCGCGAGCCCCTGGGTGACATCGATCCGGATCAGGTCGTGGCGCTGGGCGCGGCGGTGCAGGCGAGCCTGCTCACCGACACCGGCCGTGAGGACGAGGTGCTGCTGCTGGACGTCATCCCCCTGTCGCTGGGCCTGGAGACGATGGGCGGCATCACGGAGAAGCTCATCCCCCGCAACTCCACCATCCCCACGGCGGCGGCGCAGGTGTTCACCACGTTCAAGGACGGCCAGACCGGCCTGGACGTGCACGTGGTGCAGGGCGAGCGGGAGCTGGTGCAGGACAACCGCAGCCTCGCGCGCTTCACGCTCTCCGGCATCCCCTCCATGGCGGCCGGCATGGCCCGCGTGGAGGTGCGCTTCCAGGTGGACGCGGACGGCATCCTGTCCGTCACCGCGAAGGAGCAGACCACCGGCGCCGCGCAGGCCATCACCGTGAAGCCCAGCCACGGGCTGACGGAAGAGGAGATCGAGAAGATGCTCCTCGACTCCATCGACTTCGCGGAGGACGACATCCAGGCCCGCCAGTTGCGCGAGCAGCAGGTGGAGGCCGAGCGCGTCCTCTCCGAGGCCGACCGCCAGCTGCGCGAGAACGCGTCCCTGCTGGAGCCCGGCGAGTCGGAGGCCATCCAGGCCGCCATGGCCCGCGTGCGCGAAGCCGCCGCCGGCAAGGACTACCTGGCCGTGAAGGAGGCCCTGCACGCGCTGGACGAGGCGTCCCGGGGCTTCATTGAACGGGTCATGAACCGCGCCATCACCCAGGTGGTGTCCGGCCATTCCGTGGAGGAGTACTGAGCCGTGCCCAAGGTCACCTTCAAGAGTCCCCTGGCGGAGGTCGCCGTGGACGTGCCCTCGGGCACCACCCTGCTGGACGCCGCGGAGAAGGGCGAGGCCCAGGTGGGCCACAGCTGCGGCGGCGTGTGCGGGTGCTCCACCTGCCACGTCTGGGTCCGCAAGGGCCTGGACTCGCTGAGCGAGCAGCGGGACGACGAGATGGACCGCCTGGACATGGGCTTCGACGTCCGGCCGTACTCCCGCCTGTCCTGCCAGACGGAGGTCGGCGCCGAGGACGTCACGGTGGAGATCACCGAGGAGTCCCTGGTCGCCTTCATGGACGAGAACCCGGTCATCCGCCGGAAGCTCGAGTCCGAAGGCCGCTGGCCGCTGAAGAAGTAGCCGCGAGGCGGGTTGAAAAAGGGTGTTGACCGGGCGGGGGAGGTTCTCTATACGTCTCGCCCATCACGGCGCCGCGAGGCACCGCGAGCCACCTGCCCAGGTGGTGGAATTGGTAGACACACTAGATTCAGGGTCTAGCGCCTGCAAGGGCATGGAGGTTCGAGTCCTCTCCTGGGCATGAAGTAAAAAGAAGGGCCCCGACCACAAGTCGGGGCCCTTTTTGTTTTTGGCCTGCTCTCTTCGTTCAGGGCGGCGCGGGCTCCACCGCTTCATGCGCCACGTGGTGCGCGGCGGCGTTGGCCAGCCGCCCGCCCTTGCGCAGGTCGCGGATCCGCAGCTTGGACTTGTGCACGGACCAAGCGCCCACGGCCACCTGGCTGATGACGGTGCCCAGGTGCGTGAGCGTGGCGAAGGCCGCCGCGTCCTCCGGGTTGGAGCCCAGCGCGCGCGCCGCCCAGCTCGTGACGAAGTAGTAGATGCCCATGCCCGCCGGGACGCCCGGCAGCGACTGTCCCAGGGAGATGGCGCCCAGCACCACGGCGCCCGCGAAGAGGCCGCCCGGGATGTGGACGCCGTGCAGCGCCAGGCCGTACGCCAGCGCGGAGGCGAACACCGGGAAGATGGAGAAGAAGAACACCTTCGCCATGCCCTTGAAGGAGCGCGCGGTGCCCAGGCCCTCGCCCACGTGGTTCAGGAAGCTGTCCACGCGGGGCATGGTGTGGCGCTGGTGCAGCCACCTGCCCAGCGGCGCCGCCCAGTGGGCCAGCAGCACCACCAGGGCCACCAGGCCGATGCACAGCGACAGCGCCACGTGCAGCTCCGTGCGGAAGTGGGCCATCGTCTCGCCGAAGGGCCCCAGGAAGGACAGGGCCACCAGCAGCATCAGGCACGCGAACTCCATCAGCTTGCACACGCCCACGGAGCCCAGGCTCCGGATGAACGGAATCTTGTGCGTGCGCGACAGCAGGAAGGAGCGCGTCACCTCCCCCAGCTTTCCCGGCAGCGCGTTGTGCACGAACACGCCGATGCCGACCATCTGGAAGCGGTCCTTGAACGGGATGGGCTTGCGCAGCGTGGCCTGCCACTGCACCGCCCTCAGCGGCACCAACGACGCCTGCAGCAGCATGAACGGCACCAGCCAGACCAGGTGCCCCGGCAGGTCGCGCACGAACTTGTCCAGCGGGAAGCGCGGCGTCAGCAGGGCCCCGGTCCCGCTCAGGTTCCACTTGAAGAACGCGGTGGAGAGCAGGAGCACGGACAGGACAAGTCCCACCACCCCGCCCAGCACCTTGAGCCACGTGCGTCCACCGGCGTTGGGAAGCCGCATGGTCCTCCCCTTCGTTGGGTTCAATGCAGGATGCGCGGCGAGCCGGTGTCCAGGTAGGCCTCCGCCAGCCGCTCGTGCAGCCGCGCGCAATGGCTGAGGCCGGACAGGTCCACCGGGCCGTTGGCGGGCCACATCACCAGGCTGTCGGACTCCACGCGGGTGAGCCCGCCGTGCGAGCCGAACTCCCAGGCGAAGCCCACCGTGCCGCCCTTCTGGACGGCCTCGCCGAAGAGGACCAGGTCGCCCGCGGTGTCCATGCGCGGCAGTCCGTGGAGGAAGTCCGCCACGGCGCGCCGGCTGTACTCGGTGGTGAGCGGCGCGCGGTCCAGGTCCGCCGGGCCGTAGACGCCTCCGCCCATCACCACGACGGCCTCCGCGCCCCGGCGCATCGCCACCATGCCGATGTCCGGGTTGCTCGTCGCCCGGGCCAGCACCTCCGGGTGGAGCGCCAGGAGCTCGCGCGCCTCCAGCGGCACGGGCCGTCCGCTCAGGTACACGTGCGCGAAGTTGCCGGCCTCCACCACCACCGGGATGAAGGGCTCGCGCGCGGCGGTGTCCGGCGCAGGGGGCGAGCGGCCATCCAGCAGGCCCCGGCGCACGTCGTCCTTCAGCGGCGGCACTTCCCCTTCGAAGAGGACGGCCTCCAGGCGCCGGCCCTGGCGCTGCTCCAGGGGCAGGCTGTCCACGTGGCCGTGGTCGGACAGGAGGATGACGTCGTAGGGCTCCGGCGCGGCGCGGGCCACGGCGAACAGCTCCGCGAGCGACGCGTCCACCCGGTGCAGCTCCTGGAGCGCCAGCTCCGAGCGCGGGCCCCGGCGGTGGGCCACCTCGTCGTAGTTGCCGTAGACCAGGTAGATGAGCGGCACGCCGCGCACCATGTCCACCAGGGACTTCGTGTACGCGAAGCTCCAGCCCAACCGCTGGAGGAGGATGCGGCTCAGGAGGAAACCCTGCTCGTGGCGCCAGTCGTTCAGGGCGCGCGCCCACTGGCGCACCTCGCGCACGGCGTGCCAGGACTCCATGCCGAAGGAACGCAGGAAGTCCCATGCGCCCTTGGTGCGCGCGGACCCCAGACCCTGCATCTCGTACGCGAACGAGCGCGCCATCAGCTTGAAGCTCGACAGCGTGCTCATGCACATGCGGTTCATGGCGCCCGCGTGGAAGAGCGAGAAGTAGGTGTGCCCTCCGTGATCCAACAGGCTCGTGCGGCCGTGGCCGCGCAGGCGCGCATCAATGGCCATCGCGTCGGCCGGGGTGTTCATCTGGACCTTGCGGCCGAGCGCCCGGTCGTACCAGCTGTAGCCCGGCAGGTTGGGGTGTTGCAGCCCGTAGAGCAGCCCCGCCTGGAAGAAGGGCGTGGAGGTGGGCGCGCCCCAGAAGGCGTTCTCCAGGTGATACGCGCCAGAGCGGACCAACTGTGAAACGAAGGGCATCCGGCCCGCCGCGATGGCCTCGTCCAGGAGGGCCTTGGGCACCCCGTCCAGGTGGACCAGCAGTGCGTTCCGGGGCCGACGGGCAGCCGCTGGCGGAACTTTCGAGCCAATCCTCCGGACGAGGGTATTCGCCCAGTTTCGTGAATTTTCGCTGACCAGCTCGCTGAGACTTTCGCGCACGTTGACGGCTCCCCCATCCCCTCAGGCAAAATGGGCATTCAGGGGGACAGGAGCTTCCGGGGCCGTGCTGCTCTCTTGGAGAGCAGGCGGGCGGAAGGGTTCGCTGTCCCGGGCTGGAATCGATGCGCCCCCTCGGGGCTTCACGGGGTTTCGATGCTGGCTCCAGTCGTCCTTCTCTTCTTCATGCTGATGTCCTTGAGCGCCGTGGCCGCTGGCCGCACCGCGCCCGGGCTCGTGCCCGTGAAGCGGACGCCGACGATGGACGGCATCGCGCTGCCCCTGTTGTCCTTCAGCTCGGATCAGGGCTTTGGCTACGGCGCCGTGGGCGGCATGTACCTGTACGGCGACGGCACCAAGGCGCCCTATGCGCATGCCCTGTCCGCGCAGGTGTTCTTCACCGCGCGCGGCGCCATGAATCATTACCTCCGCTACGACGGGCCGCAGTTGCTGGGGCCCCTGCGGCTGGAGGGACGGCTGGAGTACCGCCAGGAGAAGAGCAGCCCGTTCTTCGGCGCGGGCAACCTGTCCGCCCCGGACTTCCGGGGCAACGTGGACGACGAGCGGTACAACTACGACAAGGGCTCGCCGGGTCTCTGGGTGCGCCTGCGCGGGCGCCCCTTCGGTGAGAAGCACCCGTTCCAGTCGTACGTGGGCTACGGCTGGCGCTACACGCGCGTGTCACCCTACGAGACGTCCATCCTGGCGCAGGAGCGGCCCATCGGCATCGAGGGCGGGCCCAGCGGGCAGCTGCTGGCGGGCGCGCTCTGGGACACGCGCGACGACGAGTCCGACCCGACGACCGGCGGCGTGGAGGAGGTGGCGCTGCGCGTGTCGGGCCTGGCCACGTTCAGCCGCTACCAGTACGCGGGCGTGACGCTGAGCGAGCGCCGCTACATCAAGATCACGCCGCGGCTCGTCTTCGCGCAGCGGCTCACGCTGGACATGCTGTTCGGCGAGGTGCCGTTCTTCGAGTGGATGACCACGGGCGGCGTCAACGTCTCCGAGGGCATTGGCGGCATGAGCAGCGTGCGCGGCATCGAGCGCAACCGCTTCGCCGGCAACGTGAAGGCCTTCAGCAACTCCGAGCTGCGCTTCCAGGCGGCGAAGATGGCCTTCTTCGGGCAGCCGCTGGCGCTGGGCGCGGTGGTGTTCCTGGACCTGGGCCGCGTGTGGCATCCGGGTGTGACGGACGGCAAGTGGCATGAGTGGCACCCGGGCATCGGCGGCGGCCTGCGCTTCTCGCGCCGCGCGGCCGTGGTGCGCATGGACTACGCGCGCTCCACCGAGACGGGCCGTCAGCGCTTCTACATCACGTTCGGTCACATGTTCTAACGGCGGGCCCGCTCGCTCGCCGCGCTGTTTTTTCAGGTGAGCGCGTCCACCCAGCCGCGAAGCCGCGCATCCACCTGTGCTTCGCCGCGCACGCCCTGCTCCACGTCCAGCGTCAGCGTGAGGAAGCCGCGGGACTCCAGGCCCTGGCGCAGGGCCTCACGCGCCTGCGCGTCTGGAGCGAAGAGGATGCAGCCGTCGCCGCCGCCCGCGCCGGAGAGCTTGCCCGCGCAGTGGTAGGACGCGGCGATGGCCAGCACGCGGCGCATGCCTTCGGTCTCCAGCGGGCCCAGTTCCAAGAGCAGCGCGTGCTGGGCCTTCACGGCCTCGGCGAAGGCGCGGAAGTCGCCGCCGCCCAGGCCGTCTTCAATCGCGTGGCCCAGGGCGTCCGAGCGCTCCACGTAGGCCTTCCGGCCCGCTTCCGCGAGCCGGGCCTCCACCTGGTCGATGAGGAGCTTCGTGGACGCGCTCTCGCCAGTGAAGGCGTAGAGCATGGACACGCGGGGCACGGGCATGCGCCAGAGGTCCACGGGCGGGGATTCCGCGAGCGCGGCGTTGAAGCGGCCGGTGTTGGCGGCGTTCGCGAGCGCGGTGATGTCGTAGCGCCGGTAGCGCACGGCACCGCCCGCGAAGCTGGTGGCCACGTCGCCGCCGCTGCCCTTGCCGCCCTGCCCCAGCGTGTGCGCGGTGAGCGCGAGCTTGAGCACGTCGAACTTCTCTTCGAGCACGTAGCGCGCGGCCTCCGCGGCAAGCACCGTCGCGGAAGCGCTGCCACCGATGCCCAGCTTGTGGCCACCCGGGCCCACAGCGCCCGGCGCCACCGCGACGTCGAAGCCCACGCTCGCGCGGCCGTGCGCGCGCAGGGCCTCATCCAGCGTGCGGGCAACGAAGGAGAAGCCAGCGGGCACGTCGCGCTCCCACTTCACGCCCCGGGGCGTGGTGAGCCCCTGGAGCGTCCCCTCCTCCAGGCAGATGTGCACGCGTGAGTCCTGACGCCTGCGCACGTAGGCGGCCGTGCGCGGCGCGACGGCGGCGAGGCGCGACACGCCGCCCCACAGCACGGCGTACTCACCGGAGATGAACAGCTTGCCCGGGGCGGAGAGCGCTCGGTCCATCAGAACAGGTGCTCGGTGAGGAGCGTCGCATCTCCACCGGGGACGCAGCGCACCACGTCCACGGCGCCGCAGGCCCGGGCCAGGGCTTCCGCCGCGACCTCGTGGGCCGCGTCCGTCAGCAGCACCGGGTTCGGGCCCGCGTCGAGCGTGAACCACACCGGCACGCCCTTCTTGCGCTGCTCTCGCAGGTGCTGGATGAGCCCCAGCGTCGCCGCGCTCAGGTAGCAGAGCGGTGGATCCGCCGCGAGCGACGTGGCGTGCATCCGCCATGCGTTGCGCTCGCACAGCTCGCCCAGCGCTTCCAGGTCGCGCTTCGCGATGAGCTCGCGGGCGCGGGGCACCTCGGCCTCCGCGTCCTTCACCCACGCCGGGTAGTACGGGCTCGTCTCCACCGTGTTCTTCATCCCGTCCCGCGACTTCACCTCTTTCTCGCCGCGGTCGACGATGGCCACCACCATGCGCAGGTCCGCCCAGTGGCCCGCGTCGAAGTGCTGCACGGCGTAGCTGTCCTCGCCGTCGGCGCGCTCACCGCGCTGCCACTCGCAGAAGCCGCCCTGCACGCTGCGGCACGCGGAGCCGCTGCCCCGCCTGGCCAGGATGCTGGACGCCCGCGTGTCCTCCGGCAGCCCCGCCGCCGCGCGCCCCGCCACCGCCAGCGCCGCGAAGCCCGCCGCGCTGCTGGCCAGGCCCGCCGCCATCGGGAAGTCGCCGCGCGACACCACCTTCGCGGGCCCCAGGTCGCGCCCCGCCTGCACGCGCACCGCGTCCAGCAGGCGCAGCACGCGGTCTCGCTCGCTGCCCTTCGCCGCGTGGCCGTGCAGTTCCACCGTGTCCGACGGCGCTCCGAACTCCACCGTCGTCGTCACGTGAATGGGCGCCAGCGTCAGCGACAGGCTGGACTGATGCGGGAGGATGAGCGCCTCGTCCCGCTTCCCCCAGTACTTCACGAGCGCGATGTTGGGATGCGCCCGGACCGTTGCCTTCATGGAATGTCTCCCTGGGCCCGAGGCCCCGCGAGCTGGCTCGCGAAGCAGCGCACGCCGTCGCGCGTCAGCCGCGCGACCACGGGCTCCGGTTCGGAGAAGAGGCCGATGACCGCGCCACCGTCACCTCCCGCTCCGGTGAATTTGGCGCCCAGCGCGCCCATCGAGCGCAGCCGGAACACCATGTCCTCCAGCGCTGGCGACGACAGGCCCAGCGCGTTCAGGAGGCCCTGGTTGACGTTCATCGCGTCCCCCAGCCCCTCCAGGTCGCCCGCCTCCACCGCCTTCGCCGCGTCGGTGACGAGCCTCCCCACCTGGCCGAACAGCCGCTTGTAGCGCTCCGGCCACCGCGCCTGCCGCTCGCGCAGCGCCCCCACCGTCAGCTTCGTGGGACTGCGCGCGCCCGCCAGCGCCACCACCACCGACACCGGCCGCGGGCTCTTCAGCTCGCGAGCCCGCCCGGTGGCGCCCGAAGGCGCCTGCACCCGCCGGTAGAGGATGAGCTTCTCCTCCGCGCTGGTGGTGTGGTCCACGCCGGACGGCGTGCCGTGGAACTCCTGCTCCATCTCCCACGCCAGCCGCGCCGTCTCCTTCGGCGTGGGCGCCTGCCCCGCCGCCTGGAGCAGCACGCGGGAGGTGGCCACCGCCAGCGCCGCGGAGCTGCCCAGTCCCGCGGACAGCGGCAGCTGCGGCTCCAGCGTCACCTTCACCTTCGGCTCGCCCACCAGCCGCGCCGCCCGGGCGAACGCCTTGCGCATCATCCGCTTCTGCGCCGCGTCCGCCGTCACCGGCACGTCCAGCACGCACGAGCGCGAGGGCACGCCGCGCGCCACCACGCCGATGCTCAGCGGGCCGGCGATGGCCGGGTAGCCGTACACGACGCTGTGCTCGCCCAGCAGGATGACCTTGCCGGCACCGAAGGCGACCAGGGGATTCTTTGCGGGAGTCATGGCACCAGGCAGGCGAAGGGACGGGCGCTTTCTTTCCGCGCCCCGCCCTGCCCCGTCAAGCGCTCCCGCGAAGAGGAGCGCCCGGGGCCGGACGTCAGCCGTTGGTGAGGGTGGCGATGGCGGGCGTCTCCGGGGGCAGGCTCGCGAGGATTTCGCGCGCCTTCTCCACCTTCACGTGCCCCGCCTTCACCAGCAGGTTGGCCACCTTCTCCACGTCCCCGCCGCGAGCGCCCGCCGTGACGGCGACGCTGCGCGCGTGCATGGCCATGTGGCCCTTCTGGATGCCCACGGAGCCCAGGGCCCGCAGCGCCGCGAAGTTCTGCGCCAGGCCCACCGCCGCGAACACCATGGACAGCTCACGCACGCTCGTCGCGCGCATCAGCTTGAGCGCCACCTGCGCGCCCGGGTGGATCTTGATGGGGCCGCCCACCATGCCCAGCGCCAGCGGCAGCTCGATGCGGCCGACGAGGTGTCCCTCCTCCAGGTACCAGGTGGACAGCGGCCGGTACTGCCCGCCCCGGCACGCGAACGCGTGCGCGCCGGCCTCGATGGAGCGCCAGTCCTGCCCCGTGGCGATGGCCACCGCGTCGATGCCGTTCATCACGCCCTTGTTGTGCGTGGCGGCGCGGTACGGGTCCGCCTCCGCGAAGCGGCTGGCCTGGGCGATGCCCTCGGCGATCTCCTCGCCCGGCAGGCCGAAGTCCGCCAAGAGCGGCAGCGGGATGCGGCACGTGGCGCGCGCGAGCCGCTTGTCCGCCAGGTTCGACAGGATGCGCAGGTACACCCGGCCGCCCGTGACCTGTTCAATCAGCGGCGCAACGCCCTCCGCCATGGTGTTGATGAGGTTCGCCCCCATCGCCTCCTGCGCGTCGATGAGCAGGTGGACGATGAGCAGCGGCTCGCCGCGCGGCCCCTCGGGCGCGGGCAACAGGCGCACCTCCACGTCCTTCGCGCCGCCGCCGCGGGCCACCATGGCCGGGTGGAAGCTGTTGGCCAGCGCGAGGATCTGCTCCTTCGCGTCCAGGATGCGCTCGCGCGCGACGCCGGCGTCCCCGTAGTTGGAGACCTGCACCTGGCCGATCATCATCGACTCGTCGGCCTCCGCGACGAAGCCGCCCGCCTCGCGGACGATCTTCGACGCGAACGACACCGCCGCGACGACGGAGGGCTCCTCCACCGCCATGGGCACCAAGTAGTCGCGCCCATTGACGTTGAGGTTCAGGCCCAGACCCAGCGGCAGGGAGAACGTGCCCACCGCGTTTTCGATCATCTGGTTGGCGGTGGACAGGTCCAGGCCGCTCTCGCCGCGCAGCTGCTCCAGCTCCGCCTCGGTCAGCCGGAACATCTGGCCGATGCGCGCCAGACGCTCCTCCAGGGGCAGCTTGTGGAATCCGGCGAGCCGGGACGTCACGGTGTCAGACATGTTCTTCCTTCCCAACCTGGGATCCACCCTGCATCACAACGCCGCCAGCCAATCCTTCAACGCGCCCGTCACCACGCGCGGCCGCTGCCGCAACTGCGCGACGGAGCGGCTGCCCGTCAGCACCAGCGCCTGCCGCAGGCCGGTGAGGATGACCTTCAGCGCCTCCTCCGCGGCCGGCAGCCCGCCCTGCTGCTGGGCCCGGAACAGCGGCAGCGCCATGCCCGCCAGGTCCGCGCCCAGCGCCAGCACCTTCGCGGACTCCAGCCCACCGCGCACCCCGCCGCTGGCCACGAGCCGCACCTCCGGCCCCACCGCCTTGCGCACGCTGGCGATGGCCGCCGCGGTGGGGATGCCCCAGCCGCTGAACTCCGCGCCCACCTGGGCCTGCGAGCCCACCGCGCGAAGCTGCTCCACGCGCACCCACGACGTGCCGCCCAGCCCGGAGACGTCCACGTTGCGCACGCCCAGCTCCACCAGCCGCCGCGCCACGTCCGGGCCGATGCCGCACCCGGTCTCCTTCACCAGCAGCCGGTCGCCGAACGCCCGCGCCAGCTCCTCCACCACGCGGTAGCCGCCCCGGAAGTCGCGGTCGCCCTCGGGCTGCGTCAGCTCCTGGCCCGCGTTGAGGTGCAGCGCCATGCCGTCCGCGCCAATGGCGTCCATCAGCCGCCGCACGCCGTCCACGCCCAGCCCGATGGCCTGGTACAGCCCGATGTTGCCCAGGAGCGCCACCGTGGGCGCCACGTCGCGCACGGCATAGGAAGCCGCGCGAGCGGTGTCCTCCGCCATGGCGCGCTGGCTGCCCACGCCGAAGGCCAGGCCGTGCCGCTCGGCGAGCAGCGCCAGGTCCCGGTTCACGGTGCCCGCCCGGTCGGTGCCACCCGTCATCCCGGTGACGAGCAGCGGCGCCTGGAGGCGCTTGCCCAGGAACGGCGTGGACAGGTCCACGTCCTCCACCGCCATCTCCGGCATGGCGCAGTGGATGAGGTGCACGTCCTCCAGCAGCGTGGAGTTCTGTGCCGGCTCCACGTCGCCGGTCGCGCACAGGTCGAGGTGGGCATCCTTCCGCCTGGCTGTCGTCTCGTCGCCCATGTCCCTCAGTGCCGCCCGCGCTGTCGCTGCAAAAAACGTGTAAGCCTGGAAGGTCCTCGGGTTCCTAGCAAGTGCCCGGGTCGGGGTGCAAGCCAAAGGGCCCCAGCGGTCGCCCTCGGGGCGTGGATGGACGCGATGGCTTCTGGACGGTATGAGCCACCGCGTGAGCACGCCGGACAACAGGGTCGTCGTCTTCCTGCACAGTGGTGAGTACGACCGGGTGCACCAGGGGCTCTCCATCGCGGCGGCGGCGACCGCTGCCGGACGGCGCGTGGAGGTGTACCTGTTCTGGTGGGCCCTGGAACGCTTCCTGATGGACAGGCTGGACGAGCCGGACTTCGCCGGCCGCGAGGACGTGGCGGACCGCTTCGAGGCGCGCGGCATGCCCACCGCGCGCGCGCTCCTGGAGCACGTGCGTGACTCCGGGCTGGGCACGGTGGCGGGCTGCACGGGCTCGCTCGGTGCCCTGGGGAGCGAGTCGAAGGCGGGCGACAGTGGCATTGATGTCTGGCTCGGTTGGAGCGCCATCCTCCAGCGTACGGCCGGAGTCACGGATCGTTTCTACCTTTGAGACGAGCGGCCCCAGGGGCCATGGGCCTCCGGGGTGGCCTGGACCCGTCTACGTTGACGCCCCCTCCCGCCTGCTTACGTTTCGTGTGGCCCCCTTGACGGGGCGAAAGGCACGGAACGAGGACCATGGCGCGGCGTGACCCCCACATGACATCCCGAGGACCGGCGGTACCGGCGCTCAAGGGCGGCGGGTGGCACCGGCTGGGCAACGCATTGAAGACGACCGTGCTGCTGGCGGGCTTGACGGGCCTGGTGCTCGTCATCGGCCAGCGGCTGGGCGGCGCGCAGGGCCTGGCGATGGCGGGCGTCTTCGCGGTGGTGATGAACTTCGGCTCGTACTGGTTCAGCGACCGCATCGCGCTGGCCATCCACGGGGCGCAGCCGCTGTCGTACGAGCAGGCGCCGTGGCTGCATGAGATGGTGGAGCGGCTGTCCGCACGCGCGGGCATGCCGAAGCCGAAGGTGTACCTGCTGCCCACCGCGCAGCCCAACGCGTTCGCCACGGGCCGCAACCCCAGCCACGCGGCCGTCGCGGTGACGGCGGGCATCGTGGACATCCTGGACCGGCGTGAACTGGAGGGCGTGCTCGCGCACGAGATTGCCCACGTGCGCAACCGGGACACGCTCATCGGCACGGTGGCGGCGACGCTCGCGGGCATCATCAGCTACGCGGCGCAGATGCTCTTCTGGTTCGGCGGCAGCATGCTCAGCCGCGGCGACGACGACCGGGACGGCGGCGTCGCCGGGGCGCTGTCCAACCTGGGCCTCCTGCTGGTGGCCCCCATCGCGGCCACGCTGCTGCAACTGGCGGTGAGCCGCTCGCGCGAGTACGGCGCGGATGCCACGGGCGCGGAGCTGTGCGGGGACCCGGACGCGCTGGCGAGCGCGCTGCTCAAGATGGAGCGCAGCGCGGAGGCCATGCCGTACGACCGGGCGCCCGCGACGTCGCACCTGTTCATCGTCAACCCGCTGCACCACGGCGGGGTGATGTCGCTGTTCTCCACGCACCCGCCCATCCCGGAGCGCGTGCGCCGACTGCGCGAGATGAGCGCGCGGATGGGCCAGGGCACGCGCGCTCGCGGCGGTTGGGAGTACGCGTACTAGGTCAGAAGGGCTGGAAGCAGTCGTAGTTGCGCTGGGAGACGATGCGGCCGTCGCGAAAGGTGAAGAACATGCCCAGCGACGTCCGCATCGTCCCGCCCGCGGGCAGGCTCCCCACGGGCACCCGCAGCGTCGCGCTCCACTCCGCCTCCACCGCCACCGCGTCCCCCACACAGAGGGCGGAGACCACCTCGTAGCGCTGGGCCGACACGGCCTTCTGGCCGCGCTCAGCGGAGGCCAGCAGCGCAGCCAGGTCGCGCGTCGTCCCCTGCGGCGTCAGGCGATTGGGGTACTCGTGCTGGCGCACCTCCGGGTGGAAGAAGGCGGCAAGGGCCTCTCCGGTCGCCCCCGCCTCGAGGGCCTGGAGATAGCGCCGGGTGAACTCCAGATGCGGCGACGGTTGGGACATGGCGGGCTCCTGGACCGGGCTGGCGAAAGGAATTTCCACAACCCTGGTTTCACAACCGTCATTGCACAACCGAAGTTGTGGATGCAAGACGGAGGGCCATGGCACGTCGGGCGCGCAGGGGCAGTGCGGAGCTGGAGGCGTTGGACCTGGGACACCTGGCCCTCTTCGTGGGCATGCGGGTGAACGCGCTGGTGCTGGAGCAGGTGCACGCGGCGGGCTTCCCGGGGCTGCGGCAGGGGCATGGCTACGTGGTGCAGCACCTGCTGGGGGGTCCGCGCACCATCAGCGAGCTGGCGGAGCTGCTCGGCGTGACGCAGCAGGCGGCGTCCAAGACGGTCGCGGAGCTGCGGACGCTCGGCATCGTGGAGGCGGCGCCCTCCGAGGACGCGCGCACGCGGCGGATCCGCCTGTCCGAGCGGGGCCATGCCGCCGTCGAGACGACGCGGAACCTCCGGGCGGAGCTCGAGACGCGCTTCCGCCGTTCGCAGGGGGCCCAGGTGATTGAAGAGACGCGCCGGGTGCTCGCCGCCGTGCTGGAGTCGCTGGGCGGCGCGGAGACGGTGCGGCGCCGGCGCGTGCGCGAGCCTCGCTGACCGCGGGCTATCCCGGCAGCGGGCCGAAGGACTCCTCCGGGTGCTCCAGCATCTCGCGCAGCGTGTTGGCGATGACGCCCGCGTGGTAGCCGTCGAGGAAGCGGTGGTCGAAGGACGCGTTGATGTTCATCACGTGGCCGGGCACCACCCTGCCCTCCTCCACCACCGCGACCTGCTTCACCGCGCCGGGCGCGAGGAAGATGGGCACGCGGGTGAAGGGCGCCAGCGGCAGGTAGGCCGTGTCCAGTCCCAGCTCGCCCACGTCCACCACCACGGCGGATCCGAACGGATCCCTGGGCAGGCCCAGCCACGACGGATCCACGTTGAGCGTGTACGTGAGGAACGACACCAGCCCGGTGAAGCGGTGCAGCAGCAGATGCGGCACGCGCGCCAGGAGCCGCCGGCCCTGCTCCACCTGCGGGTCGCGCCCCTCGCGCACGCGTGCCGCGGTGGCCTCCACCTCCAGCGCCAGCTCGCGCATGGGCTTCTGGTCCACGTCCTCGATGCGCACGGGCGTGAGGCCCTGTGCATCCGCGCCCGGCAGCACCGCGCACACGGTGATGCGCTGGCGCAGGTAGATGCGCTGGTAGCGCAAGAGTGCGTTCGCGTCCGGGCAGCGGCGCAGCGCTTCGCCCACGGCCTTGAGGGCCAGGTGCGTCGCGGTGAGGCGCACGCCGGTGCGCTGGTGGAAGGCGTCCATCCAGGCGAGCGCCGCGTCCATTCGCACCGTCAGCGTGCCGTAGACCGTCGGGTCATACGCGGTCGCCCAGCTCCCGATGGCGAGCTTGCGGAAGCTCGACACGTCCCGCTTCGGCTTCAGCTCCAGGTGCGCCATGGCCGCGAGCGTGCCTCAGGACGGCGCCCATGGGGGAGCTGGAATCCAGGCGGACGGCGCGGCACGGCCGGCACGGCGGGTGGGGCCCGCCGGGTTGCCTGCCAGTGAAGCCTTGACGCGCCATGTCCCAGCGGTAGGCTGCCCCGCTTTTTGCATCTTTCTGTGGAGGTCGTTCCCTTGCTGGTTGCACTCATCCTCGTATCGGTCGGGTTCGCGGTGACGCTCGGCCTGCTGCTCTTCGGAGACAAGAGCGGCGCTGGTGCCAACGCGGGCCGTCCCTCGCTCTCTTCTTCCTCCTCTTCCGCGCCGTCGTTCCGGGGCGAGCTGGAGTCGGAGAGCAAGGCGCGCGCGAAGGCGGAATCGGAGGTCCAGCGCAAGCAGAAGGAGCTGGACGAGCAGCGCGCGCAGCTCCAGGAGGTCAAGGAGCAGCTCAAGCAGACCAAGCGCAAGCTCTTCGAGCAGAAGGAAGGCGACAAGGGTTCGAACGACCTGGCCAAGGCCCGCGCCGAGGTGGAGCGCAACGCCAGCATCCAGCTGGAGCAGACCCGCTCGGAGCTGGCGCAGGCCCTGACGGAGAACGCCCGGCTGCGCGCGGAGACCGAGTCGCGCAACGGCCCCCGCCGCCGTGAGGTCCCCGCCGCCGCCGTCCCGGCGCCGGTGTCCGCGCCCGCGGCCGCCGCCCCCGCGACGCCGGAGCAGATCTCCGCGCCCGCGAGCGAGCCCGTGGTGAGCGCGGCGGTGTCCGTGACGCCCGTGCCCGTGGCCCCGGCGGAGCCCGTGCGCCGCTACCGCGAGCTGAACGACGCGGACCGCGAGAAGATGGACCGGCTGGAGCAGGCGGCGAGCAAGGACCGCGCGCGCGCCGCGGAGCTGGAGAAGGAAGTGCGCCGGCTGAAGGGCCGCGCGGACACGCAGGCGCGCATCCTGTCGGTGACGAAGTCCGAGGCCGACCTGGGCAAGGACAAGTACAAGGCGCTGGAGAAGCGCCTCAACCGCACGCTGCTGGAGCGCGACCTGCTTCGCCGGGCCATCAAGGACCTGGAGAAGAAGACGGGCATGCTCGCGGACCGCACGGAGCTGACGCCGGACGAGGTCGCCGCCAGCGACCAGCGCAGCGACGAGCAGGCCCGCGCCCGCGCCGAGGCGGAGGCCCGCGCCGCCGCCCCCGCCACCCCGACGGAGGCCCCGGCCTCCACCGAGGGCGAGGCGAAGCCCACCGAGGCCCCGCCGTCCAACGCCTGAGCCGCGTCCCAGCCTGAAGCACCCAGGCCCCGCCGTCCCCTCACCGGGACGCGGGGCCTTCGTGTATCAGCGGTAGGACTCGACGATGTCGACGCCCGCCGAGGAGAACTCCAGGATGGCCGTCCCCGGCTTGGAGTCCGGCCGCTTGCGCAGCTGCCCCTTGGAGAGCCGCGCCACGGCGCAGATGGGGATCTTGTCGCCGTCAGGTGGATGCGCCTCGTAGTACTACCGGACGACCACCTGCGGGCCGCCGGTCCACACCCGCCCGTAGAGACGGGTGGTCGTTTCAAGCGGCCCGAGGCCGGAGATCAACATGCTCTCCACGGGACCGTCGTAGAGCGTGATGGGGCTGACGTCGTCCTGGTTGATGTCGAGCGCGACATTCGCTCCGTCGCCTACACGCAAGCGGAGGATCCGCATCGTGTTCAGCGCGTCCTCGGGACAATCCTCGGGCTTGGGCGTCCCGTCCGAACGAAGCCCCACGCCTCCTCGAGTCGTGGTGCAGCCCAGCGACAGGGCCAGCACGAGGGCAAGCGGGGACCACTTGCGCGGTGCGTTCATGTCGCGTCGATCTACTCCCGGATGAAACGCTGTTCCAGGACGAGGTAGGCCTGGGACAGACCGCCTGGCGCGATCTCCTCCTGCTGCATGCGCAGTGCGAACGCACGTGAGTTCCCGCCAGAGACCGTGGACAGCCGGGCCTCCATCATCCGCCAGGGCTTCTTCGCATCGCGGTTGGTCAGGGTGAACAACACCGCCACCTTCGGGAGCGTCGTGCTGGAGAGAACCTCCACCAGGATGTCCGCCCCTTCCTCCTTGAGGCTCCATCCCTGACGGCGGTTGAAGGGCGTGTGCTTGAGGTTTCCCTGGGCCAGAAGCGTCGCCAGCGCGTGATCCGCGGAGTGCTCTTCCTCCCTCATGCGGTGGTTCTCTTCCTCCAGGACGCGCCGCTGTTTGAGTGAGTCCATCAGCGTCGAGTGCATGGCGTCGTAGCCGCGCGGGTCCTCGAACACGTTCACCTGCTGATCCACCGCGTTCCGCCCGCGAGCAGCGGCTCGAACCGGCCCTCCCACGCCAGCATGCGGGTTCGTGCCGGGTCGACGGGCATCTCGAAACGAAGGACGGTGGCGACCTTCCCCTTCACGTAGAGGGTGTGCGTGGAGTCCGACGGATGCTCTGACAGCAGCACCGTGCGGATCGCGAGTTCCTCCCGCTCCCGCGCGGCGGCATCCACGGTCGTCAGGAACAACGCCAGGGCCACGGCCAACCGGCTGGGTAGACAGTCCTTCATGGGACCTGGACCGTAGCAGCTTCAGTCGCGCGGCGGAGGCATCACCACCAGGGCCTCCGGGTTGGAGCGGAGCTCCCCGGTGCTGTCGTCCACGCCGCCCACCACGAGCACGGAGCCGTCCGGCAGCGCGGAGCAGGTGTGCCACACGCGCGGCTGCGGCATCAGCGGCAGGCCCAGCACGGTGGGCTGCGCGCCCGCGTGCGGGGTGATCAGCTCCACCCATGGCACCGCGTACGTCGAGCCGAGGGCCGTGCCCCGTCCTCCCAGCACCACGACGCGGCCGTCCGGCAGCGTCACCGCGCACGGGTTGCTCCGGGGCATCAGCGCGGGGCCGTCGCTCGTGCGGACGACGCCCTCCAGGAACTCGGAGGCGCCCACGGGCCGCGCCCCCTGCGCCGGGTCCAGACCGTCGAAGCCACCGATGACCAGGGGGCGAGGGGACTCGTCCGCTCGGCCCAGCAGTGCCACGGTGGCCCCCACGCGGGGGACACGCAGGTCGGCCTCCGCCCCCAGTTGGATGATGTCGTCGTCGCCGAACACGAAAGGCACCACGTCTCTCCTGGCCCCCACGGCATCGCCTCCGCCCACGACCTGGAAGATCTTGCCGCTCTGCTCGACCGTCAGCGCTGCGTCCACGTAGGCAAACGGGAAGGCGTACTGGACAGACCGACCCGCGGCCGGGTCGAAGCCCTCCACGGTGTCCACCGTGCCGCCGTCCGCGGCGCGTCCGCTGACCAGCAGCACGTGCCCTGCCGCATCCACCGCCGCCGCGTGCTGGTAGCGGGCCGCCGCCAGCGTGAGCTCACTCACCGCGTCCGTCGTCGGATCCAGGAGGCGCGACGTGGGCTGCAACGCCAGCGGGGCGAAGGACTCCGCGCCACCCGCCAGGAACACGCGGCCATCCGGCAGCAGCGACGCCGTGTGGAAGGCCCGCGCGCCCACGTCCCGTCCGGGGACGAACGTGCCGTTCCTCGGGTTGAACACCTCCGTGGTCGCTGACACGGGCCGCGTCCCGTCCGCCCGGGGCGCATAGCCTCCGACGATGAGCACCCGTCCATCCGGCAGCGTCGTGGCCGTGTGCGCGGCGCGCGCTTCCAGCGGCAACGAGCAAACGCTCGGATCCGACGCCAGGTTCACCGGCACGAACTCCCCAATCCGTCGCAGGAGCACGCGCGCCCGGACAGCCTGCTCATCCTCCCCGTCCCCCTCGGGCCACACGGGGAACGGCATGGAGCGGCCCAGCGAGACCAGCCGGCCGCCCTGATCCGGTGCCCCCACGTAGGCCCGCACCTCCAGCACCCGTTCGGGGCCAGGCGGAACGGCGGGCACGTCCGCCCGGGTCCAGTTCACCGTCGACACCCGCTCCCGGGGCGTGTCGAGGCCCGGGCCCGTCACCCGGAAGCGCAGGTGCGTCACCCCGGCCAGGGGCTGCGTGCCGGCACAGGCGGCGGTGAGCAGGTCCAGGGGGGGCCGGACCTCCTTCTCCCCGCAGGCGGGGGTGAGGCCCACGAGGGCGGCGGCGAGGAGCGTGGAGCGGACGAAGCGCGGAGCCATGCGGTGGACGCTACCAGCCCCCCTCCCCGGAGGGGTGGAGTCCAGACGGCCGGAAGCAGGCGGCGCGGCGGGGATTGCGCTGTAATGCGCCCGCCCCAGGACGTATGTCCTGTCCCCTCCTCCATGAAGCTCTCGCTCGCCACCCGCATCTTCCTGGGCTACGCGCTGGTGCTGCTGACGTTCGGGGCGGTGTCCCTGTTCAGCGTGGCGGAGCTGCACCGCAACCGGCTGGAGATCCGCCTGGTCAGCCAGGGCTACCTCCAGCTGTCCCAGGACGCCGCCGCGCTGGAGACCTTCCAGACCAGCCAGGAGAAGGACACCGAGCGCGTGCTGGAGCAGAACAGCGTGGAGACGCGCCGCGCCCTCATCCGGCTGGCCAGCCTCTACTACGCGCCCCAGATGGCCCAGCGCCTGGAGGCCGCCCGCGCCAAGGCCCGCGAGGTGCTCACCTTCGCGCCCGAAGGCGAGGTGCCCTTCGTGAAGGAGCTGGACGCGCGCTTCGCCGAGCTGGCGCGCAACTCCCAGGCCTACGGCCACGCGGTGGAGGCGGTCTTCACCGCGCTCGCGTCCGAGTCTCCCGAGAGCCAGGAGGTGGCGCGCGCCACCGCGGAGCTGCGCCAACTGGAGAGCGCCATCGGCCGCGAGCTGCGCGTGCTGAGAGCGACGCTGGGCAACCGCATCCGCGAGCGCGTGGACGGCGCGGAGGAGCGCGAGCGCCGCACCGGCCTCACCATCATCGCGCTGTCCATCATGGCCATTGGCGTGGGCGTGGGCGTCACCGCGTGGTCCGCCCGCACGCTGCGCCCGGTGCGCACCCTGATTGAAGGCGTGTCCCGCATCGGCCGGGGTGACTACTCCGCCCAGTTGGGCGTGCGCGGCGAGGACGAGGTCGCGCTGCTCGCGCGCGAGTTCGACCAGATGGCCCGCTCGCTCCAGGCGCGTGAGGCCCAGCTCAAGTCCCAGGCGGAGGCGCTGATGCGCGCGGAGCAGCTGGCCGCCGTGGGCCGCATCTCCGCGCAGATCGTCCACGAGGTGCGAAACCCCCTGTCCTCCATCGGCCTCAACGTGGAGCTGCTCCAGGACGCGGTGGACAGCGCGCGGTTCGAATCACAGGACACCGCCACGGAGGCGCGCGAGCTGCTCTCCGCCGTCACCCACGAGGTGGACCGCCTCACCGACGTCACCGAGCAGTACCTGCGCATGGCCCGCCCCGCCCGGCCGGACCTGGAGCCGGAGGACATCATCGCGGTGCTCGACGGCGTGCTCGACTTCACCCGCGAGGAGCTGGTGCGCGCGGGCGTGGAGGTGGTGCGCGACTTCGCGCCCGACACGCCTCGCGTGCTCGCGGACCAGGGACAGCTGCGGCAGGTGTTCCTGAACCTCCTGCGCAACAGCCGCGAGGCCATGCCCACGGGAGGCCGGCTCACCGTGGCCACCGCTCCGCGCGACGGCGACGTGGAGGTGACGGTGCGCGATACCGGCGACGGCATGACGGAGGAGGCCCGCCGCCACCTCTTCGAGCCCTTCTTCACCACCAAGGAGGGCGGCACCGGCCTGGGGCTCGCGGTGAGCCAGCAGATTCTGCAGGCCCACGGGGGCTCGCTCTCCTGCCAGAGTATTCCCGGCCAGGGAACGACCTTCGTGTTAAGGCTTCCCTGCGCATGAGCTTTACACCGTACCGGGACGTGCTGCCCTCGGGGCTGCGCGTCGTCACTGTCGAAACCCCCCACCTGCACACCGCCCTCCTGGCCGTCTACGTGCGGACCGGCAGCCGCCACGAAACGGTGGAGAACAACGGCGTCAGCCACTTCCTGGAGCACCTCTTCTTCCGGGGAAGCGAGGGCTGGCCGGACACGGTGAAGATGAACGCGGCCGTGGAGGAGGTGGGCGGCAACCTCAACGGCGCCACCACCCGCGACCACGGCTACTACTACACCCCACTGCACCCGGCGCACCTGCGCGTGGGCCTGGACGTCATCGGGGACATGCTCACCCGCCCCCGCCTCACCGACATGGAGGTGGAGCGGCAGATCATCCTGGAGGAGATGCTCGACGAGGTGGACGAGAAGGGACGCGACATCGACCTGGACAACCTGTCCAAGCGCCTGCTGTTCCCCGGCCACCCGCTGTCCCTTAAGATTGCCGGCACCCGCGAGTCCGTCACGGCCCTCACCCACGCCCAGGTGCTGGAGCACTTCGCCCGGCACTACGTGGCCGGCAACCTGGTGGTGTCCGCCGCGGGCAGCGTGAAGCACGCGCAGGTGCTGGAGCTGGCCGAGCGCGCCTTCGCGCACCTGCCCAGGGGGCCTGCGACCTCGGAGCTCGCGCCGCCCCTGCTGGGCCCTGGCCCGCACTTCCACTTCGTCACCCACGACGAGTCGCAGACGGAGTTCAAGCTCACCTTCCGCTGCGTGCCGGAGCAGCACGAGGACTTCCCCGCGCTCCAGATTCTGCGGCGCCTCTTGGACGACGGACTGTCGTCGCGGCTGCCCTTCGAAATCGTGGAGAAGCGCGGCCTCGCGTACTCGGTGCAGGCCGGGCTGGACACGTACCACGACATCAGCCTCTTCGAGATTGAAGCGGCCAGCGCGCCGGAGAAGGCGTCGCTCGTGGTGGCGGAGGCGCTGCGCTGCCTGGCGGAGCTCTGCGACACGGAGGCGAGCGACGAGGAGCTGAACCGCGCCAAGCGCCGCCACCGCATGCTGCTGGAGTTCTCCCAGGACTCGCCGGGCGAGCTGGCCGGGTGGTTCGGCGGCGTGGAGCTGTTCCGCACGCCGGAGACATTCGGCCACCGCGCGGATCAGGTGGACCGGCAGACGGCCGCGCGCGTGCGCGAGGTGGCCCGGCGCTACTTCACGCGGGAGAACCTGCTCGTCGTGGCGGTGGGCCAGCGCAAGGGGCTCAAGGCGCTGGAGAAGGTCGTCGCGGACGCGGAGGGGCTGCCCTCCTCCGGGCCCGTGCTGATCAGCGCCGCCCGCGGATGATGATGGGCCCGGACGGGGCCTTCTTCTTCTTGGGCGTCGCCTTGTCGATGGCCTTCTGGATGCGCAGGTACTCGGGGTTCTGCGGCTCGCGCTTCAGGACCTCTTCGATGAGCTTCTTGCCGCGCGGCAGCTGCGTCTCGAACTGGGCGTAGAGGTTCGCGAGCGCGGCCTTCTCCTCCGCGGTGCCCTCGCCCAGGCCCAGGAGCCGCTCCAGCACTTCCTGCGCCTCCGGCTTGCGGCCAGCCTTCAGGTGCAGCCGCCACATGCGCGACAGCGCGGGCGCGAACGAGGGCTCCGTCTTCAGGGCGAAGCGGTAGCTGTCCTCCGCGGCGCGCGCGTCCCCCTGCTCCTCCAGCACGCGTCCGCGCACGTACAGCGCGCGGCCAAAGCGCGGGCGCAGATGCAGCGCGCGGTCCACCAACTGCTGGGCCTCCGACGCGCGGCCCTGCGCGCAGACGATTTCAGCGAGCCACGCGATGGCCTCCGCGTTGTCCGCGTCGTCCTCCACCAGCTTCCTGAGCGCGCCCTCCGCCTCCGCGGGGCGCTTCATCTCCATGAGCACGCGGGCCTTCATCGCCACCACGTCCGTGGAGTCCGCGTCCTCGGGCGGCACGGCCTGGAGGTCCGCCTCCGCCATGTCGTAGACGCCGCTCATCAGGAAGTAGCGCGCACGCAACAGCCGCGCGGGCGTGAAGCTGGGAGAGGCCTGGAGCACGCGGTCCATCAGGTTCGCCGCGAGCAGCTCCTCGCCCTTCATGAGCAGGATTTCCGCCTCCACCGTCTTCGTCGCGGCGTCGTCCGGGTTCTCCCGGAGGATGCGCTCCAGCGTGGTGAAGGCCTCGTCCGGGTGCCCCTGCCGCGCCTGGAGGCGGGCCAGCGCCAGGATGTCCTCGTTGGGCAACTTGCCCTCGTCCCGCAGCGCGCTGAGCGTGGAGATGGCCAGGGGAATCTGGCCCTCGCCCAGGTAGAGGTCCGCGAGCTGCTTCTGGATGACCGGGTCGGTGCCGGGCAGGAGGCCTTCCGCCTGCTTGAGGGTCAGGATGGCGGCGCCCGGGTTGCCCGCGCCCTGGTGGGCCTTGGCCAGCAGCAGCAGCGGCTCCACGCTCTCCGGTGCGGAGTTGGCGGCCTTCCGCAGCGCGGCGATGGCGCGCACGTACTGGCCCTGCGTCAGGGCGTCACGGCCCTCCGAGAGCGAGTTCTGGACCTGGACGGCCTGCTTCTGGGCGGCCGCCGTCTCCGGGTCCTTGCAGGCAAGCGGCAGGAGCAGGACGAGCGTCCACGAGCGGGGGAAAAATCGATGGGGCATCGCTGAGGGACAGGGTACCGGATGTTATCGTTCTCCGTCGATGGACCCTTTCGTGCGCCGCCTCGTGGAGAGGCTTCATGATCCCAGCCGGCCGCTGTCGCGGAACCGGCACTTCCACACGTTCGACACCCCCGAGGGTCGAATGGCGCTGAAGGTGTTCCGCCGTCTGCGCAGCCTCCAGCAGGACATCCTCGCCTGCCACAAGGAGGGCCGCCGCGCCCGCATCTCGCGGCAGGTCAACCCGGATGGCGACCACCGCATCGAGCTGTGGATGGAGCGCGTCGCCGGACGCCGCGTGTCCATGCTCCAGCCCGCGGAGTACGAGCTGCTCGCCCGGCTGCCGGGCGTGAGGGACGCGCTGGAGATCCTCGACGAAGCGGCCTGAGGCCCCGGCGCGCGTCTTCAGAACACCCAGGGCCCCAGTCCCGTGGGCGCCCCGTCACACGCCGCCCGCAGCCGCGCCTGGGCGTCCTCGTAGGAGAGCCGGGCCGCGTCCGCCTTGAGCGTCACGGAGGCCCAGTCCCGCCACGAGCGCAGCACCGCGACGTGGCGTCCGTCCTCGTCCTGCGCCTCGGAGAAGTGCACCAGCAGACGCTCCTCCAGGGCCTCGCGGGCCTTGGTCCACGGCCCTTCCTTGTCCAGCTGGACGCGCTTGTCGCGCTCCACGGTGGACAGCAGCGCGCGGGCGTCCAGGGACAGCCCCTGGAGGGACGGGCGGCGGCGCGCGGGCTCCATGGCGACGCGGTAGACGGCGGGCCACAGCGTGGGGTCCACGAAGGCGACCTTGCCCTCCACGAGCCGCACCGCGAGCACGTCCTTCGACGCGCGCAGCATGCGTCCCAGCCGGTACGCGAGGCGCCCCTTCGCATGGTCCCGCCAGCTGCCGGTGGGCCGGCCACCCATGACCTGTTCGACGAGGGACGTGGGCCCGTGCGTGGGCACCTCGGTGATGACGTGGCGCGTGCGCACCAGCTCCTCCGCGTCCCTCAGCGTCTTGATCATCCGTGTTCCCCTCTCCGGTGCGGCCGTGTGCCGCGCCCATGGAGAAAACATTCCGCGCCGGGGGTGGATTCCGGAGCCTGCTCCCCTCACGGCTTCGGAGCCTGTCCCTGCTGCCACTGCCCCGGCGTCGTCCCGCTCCAGCGGCGGAAGGCCCGGGTGAAGGCGCTGGCGTCGCTGAAGCCCAGGAGGAAGGCGATCTCGAAGTGGGGCAGCTGTCCGTCGCGCAGCAACTGGAAGGCGCGGTCGCGGCGCACGGCGTCCTCCAGGCCCGCGAACGTGACGCCCTCCTCCCGCAGGCGGCGCTGGAGCGTGCGCTCACTCACCGCGAGCCGCGCCGCGACGTCCACGGGGACCAGGTCCCCCGTGCGGGGCTGGGCCGCCAGCACCTCCTCCACGCGCTCGCGCCAGGAGCGGACCTCGTGGGCCTCCAGCAGGGCCAGCTCCGCCTCCGCGCGGGCGTGGAGCAGGTTGCCCAGCTCGATGTCCGCGTGACGGATGGGGAGCTTCGCGGCGGCCTCGTCGCCCTGCACCAGGTTGGCGCTCGCGTCGTATTCGATGCCGACGCCGAGGAAGGCCTCCACGCTTGAGGAGGCCGCATGGCGCGGGTGCGTGACGCAGACGCGCGTGGGGCGCCAGTCCTCGCCGCTGAGCGCGCGGCCACTGGCCACCAGCGCCACGAGCAGCCCCTCCACCGGGTGCTTCAGGCGCGAGGCCCATTCGTCCTGTGGGTCCAGCGCCAGCTCCACGCGCAGCACTCCGGGCAGCACGCTGACGCGCCACCGCGTGCGCGGATCCAGCAGCGCGTGGATGCGGCAATAGCGCTGGAGGGAGGTGCGCAGGTCGGGGCTGTTGACCAGCACGTAGCCCACGAGCCCCACGTGGGTGGGCTCCAGGGCCTGCGCGAGCCGCACGGCCAGCGGCTCCGAGCCGCCGACTTCGACGAGCAGGGTCCACACGCGCTGGAGCGCCGCGTAGGGCAGCCGCACGTCCGGACGCGCGAGCAGGGCTTCGTCCACGCCCACCGCCTCGAGCAGCCGCGCACGGGCGATGCCCAGCGATGCGCCCACCTGGAACAGGGGGCGGAACAGCGAGGACTGGAGCGTCTGTGGACGCATCGCGGGCCAGCATGGCCCGGGGCCCCTCGGCTCGCAATGTGCCGTGGCGCCCGCGGACAATGTGTTGGCGCCGCGGGACCATGCACCCCGGGCGCCGGGGCGCGATACCTCCCTCCAGGAGGAAGCGCCCCATGACCACCGCCGCCGCCACCGTTGCTGTCACCCGTGAGCCTCCGGGCCCCCGGGGCCACCTGCTCATGGGCATCCTGCCCGACGTGCGCCGCGACATCCTGGGCTGCTTGAGAGGGCTCCATCGCCAGTACGGCGACGTGGTGCGCTACCGGCTGGGGCCGCTGCGCTCGCACCTGGTCGCGCATCCGGACGCCGTGAAGCACGTGTTGCAGGACCACGTGAAGAACTACACGAAGGACCACCTGTCGTACCGCATGGCCCGGTGGATCACCGGCGACGGCCTGCTCACGAGTACGGGGGACTTCTGGCTCCGGCAGCGGCGGCTGGCCCAGCCCGCCTTCCACCGGCAGCGCATCGCGGGCATGGCGGCGGGCATGGTGCGGCAGACGGAAGCGATGCTCCAGCGCTGGGACGGGGCCGCCGCCAACGGGACGCCCGTGGGCGTCAACGGGGAGATGATGCGGCTGACGCTCGCCGTGGTTGGGGAGGCCCTCTTCGGCACGTCGGTGGAGGCCCAGGCCGCGCAGGTCGGCGAGGCCTTCACCGAGCTCAGCCAGCAGATCGCCGAGCGGTTCCGCACCTTCCGCATGCTGCCGCCCGTGCTGCCCACGCGCTACGACCGGGCCTTCCGGAGCGCGCGCGGAACACTGCTGGGAACGGTGCAGGGAATCATCGCGGCGCGTCGCCAGCGCGGTGAGGACACCGGCGACCTGCTGTCGATGTTGATGCTCGCGCGCGACGAGGACACGGGCGAGGGCATGACGGACGAGCAACTGGGCAGCGAGGTGATGACGATGCTGCTCGCCGGTCACGAGACGACGGCCACGTCGCTGAGCTGGGTGTGGGGGCTGCTGTCGAAGCACCCGGAGGTGGAGGCCCGGCTGCACGCGGAGCTGGACGCGGTGCTGGGGGGACGCGCGCCCACGGTGGAGGACGTGCCGAAGCTCACGTACACGAAGCAGGTGGTGGAGGAGGCGATGCGGCTGTACCCCGCGGGGGTCATCTTCAGCCGCACCGTGAAGGAGGACGACGTCATCGGAGGCTTCCGCATCCCGAAGGGAAGCGCGGTCGACGTGAGCCCCTACGTCACGCACCGCCACCCGGACTTCTGGGATGAGCCAGAGGCCTTCCGTCCGGAGCGCTTCGCCCCCGAGGCCGCCGCGAAGCGCCACCGCTTCGCGTACTTCCCCTTCAGCGGCGGACCGAGGCAGTGCATCGGCAACAGCTTCGCGATGATGGAGACGCAGCTCGTGCTGGCCACCGTGGCCCAGCGCTACCGCCTGCGCGAAGCGCCCGGCTTCACGCTGGACCCGGACTCGCACCTGACGCTGCGGCCGAAGGGCGCGCTGCCCATGTACCTGGAGCGCCGGACCTGAACGTTCAGTGCGGCGTCTACAGGTGCGGCTTCACCTGACGCTGCGGCCTAAGGCCGCGCGCTCCTGATGTCCCTGGAGCAGCGCACCTGAACTCTCATTGGGGCGGCGTGACGGAGGCGCGCTGCACTTGCGTGACGCCGGGCAGCGTGGGCGCGGGGTTGAGCGCCTGGACCAGCATGGCTCGCAGCGCTTCCGTGAGGTCTTCCCCCGGCGCTATCACGCCGGCCGGTGCGCCCTGCAACGGTGCCGGCACCTCCGTGCCCACCACCACGATGGGGATGCGGACCTCCCAGGCGAGATAGTGCGCCAGCCGCACCGCCGGCTCCGAGTTGTCCATCAAGAGCGCGCCAATCGCCCCCGCGCTGAACGGACGCCACAGCGGCCGCGCGGCCTCCGCGGGCGGCAGCACGCAGAAGTCCACGTTCAGCACGTCGCTCAGCTCCAGGCGTCCCAGCGTTCCGAAGCCGCTCTTCACCGCGGTGGGATCCGCCGACATCGCCTCCAGCCCGGGCACCCGCGCCAGGATTCGCCGCGCCGCGGACGAACCACTGCCGCAAACGAAGACCTTCGCCGTCGCCACCTTCGCCAGCGTCCGCGTGCGCAACAGGCGCCCGCGCAGCGCGTGCACCTCCGCCGCGCCGATGAGGTCGCCCGCGCCCAGGTTCTGGCCTTCGCTCTCCGTCGGCCGCGCCACGCCCTTCTGGAGCAGCGTGGACAGCACGCCCAGCACCTCCATGTCCGTCGCGGGCGCCAGGTCCAGCACCTCGCCCAGCGCGCGCGGCTGGCGCAAGAGCTCCATCACCTGCGCCGTCACCGGGTGCTGCTCCTCGGACAGGTCCACCTCCGGCGCCAGCATCAGCCGCGTGTGGCGCGGCGGCAGGCCCGGCAACAGGCGGTTCACCTCGTCCGACTGGCGCATGCCCTCCAGCAGCGCGTCGTCCATCGCGCGGTTGATGCGCGGCCTCGCGGCGCTGGTGCCAGGGGTGAACGTGAAGTTGCCCTCCGTCCACGCCAGGAGCCGGAACAGCGCCTTCTCCCCTTCCACCCTCCCCAACCGCGCATTCACCGTGCGCCCGTCGGAGACGGTGATTTCGCCGCGCTCCGAGCCGCGCTCCAGCGCCAGGCGCCCGTTGCGCTTGTTCATGCCCAGAATCTGCATGAGGTCCGGGATGCTCAGCTGGCTGAGCGAGCCTTCAATCTCCTGCTGCTCGCTCTTGAGGTCCTTGGCCGCTTCGTTGCGCCGGAAGATGTGCTCGATGCGGCTGAGCACCTCGTCCAGGTTGAACGGCTTGCGCAGCGTGCCGTCCCGCATGCCCCGCGCCCGGTCCGTGTCCAGGCTGGACGTGGTGAGCACCACCGGGATGTCTTCCGTGCGCGGGTTGGTGCGAAGAATCTGCACGAACGTGCGCGCGTCCAGCAGCCGGCACGCCTCGTCGAAGAGCGTCAGGTCCGGGTGCCGGAGCACCGCGACCTCCAGCGCTCGCGAGCCATCCGGCGCGTAGTGCACCTGATAGCCCTTCGTGCGCAGCGCCCGCGACAGGGCGCGCACGGAGTCGAGGTCGGGGTCGGCGATGAGGATCTTCCGCACCTGGGCCAAGGTCGCTTGCTCCGCTTCGTGACGTCAGTAGGGCTGCAGGTCGTATTCAGCCTGCAGCTTGGAGATGAGCCCGTCCACCACCGCGGTGTCCGAGGTGTGGAACCCCCACGTCGCGCCCCGCCCCCGCCGCTGGATGAGCGCGTACGACGCGCTCTCCGACAGCCAGAGGATGAACTCGTGGCGCGCCACTCGCTCATCCCCTTCCAGGAACACCGGCGTGAGCGCCGCGTGCGACTCCAGGTCCACGCGCCGGCCCAGCAGGTAGATGCGCGAGGACAGGTCCGGCGGCGCCTGCTCCAGCCCCACCGCCAGCGGCAGGTCCGCGCGGATCTCCGGGCCGCCCACGTAGAGCAGCCCGCGCGAGCCCGGGTCGCGCACCAGCTCCCGGGCGATCTCCACCTGGAGTTCGTCGAAGAGCACGTCCGCCACCTTGCCCCGGCGGCTGGGCTCGGCGCGGTCATCCGTGGGCAGGCGCGGGCTGTTGGGTGTGCCCAGCAGCAGATCCACTTCGTCCCAGAACGGCAGCCCGTCCAGCATCAGCCGGCGCTGGAGCGACGCGCGGCGCTCGTCCATGCGGCGGCGGCAGCGGTGCACCAGCTCGTCGAAGTCCTCGCCGTCCTTGGGGAACGTGCTGGCCCCGCCCACCAGCGCGAGCGGCAGGCGCTGCTCCACGTCCTGCACGTCCGGCTCATCCCGCACGGCGGCCACGGCGCGGCGCACGAACATCATCGCGCCGAAGAAGTCCGTCTCCGGCAGGAGGAGGTAGAACTCCTGGTCGCTCGCCTTCGCGATGACGTCCGAGTCGCGGATGATCTTGCTAAGCGCCTTGATGATGCCGCGCACCGCCTTCTTCGCGTCCTGCGCGCCCAGCCGCACGCGCACCAGCGGCAGGTTGTCGATGCTGAAGGTCAGGAGCGAGAACGTGCGCCCGTACCTGCGCGCCTTGTAGATCTCCTTGGACGCGTAGTCGGTGAAGTAGCTGAGGTTGTACGCGGCGGTGTCGCGGTCGCGCAGGCCCAGGCGCTGGAGCGCCATCAGCTTGCGGCCGTTCTTCACGCCCACCGCCGCGAAGTCCGCCAGCACCTTCGCGTCTCGCGTGTGCTCCAGCCGGAAGTCGCCGGTGAGCGGATCCGACAGCTGCGCCAGGCCCATCACCTCACCGGACGCCACCAGCGGCACGTACAGCACCGGGGAGCGCTCGTCGCGCGCGAGCCACGGTGCGGCTTCACGCAGGCGCAACGACAGCGGGCCCTCCGGGCTCATCTTCTCCGGCAGGAACTGCTTGTCGAGCAGGCCCCGGTACGAGCGCAGCGCCAGGTCTCCCCGGTCGTCCACCACCCACAGCGCGGCGCTCTGCGCGTCGCACACCGCGCCCAGGTCCGCGATGACGCGCTCCTGGAGCCATTCCAAATCCGGATGGGAGAGCAGCTCCAGGCAGCGCTGCTGGAGGTTGTGGAAGCGGGCGAACTCCAGGTTCTCGTCCTGGAGCCGCGCGCGCTCGTGGCGCAGCTGGGCGCGCTCCATGGCGCGGTCCACCGCGAGCAGCAGGTCCGCCTCCTCGATGGGCTTGGTGAGGCAGTCCGCCACGCCCAGGCGCAGCGCCACCTCCGAGCCCTGCACGTCGTCGCGCGTGCTGACGAGGATGACCTCCTGCTCGGGGTCGCGCTCGCGCAGGCGCGCGGTGAGCGCGAAGCCGTCCACGCCGGGCATCACCACGTCGGTGAGCACCAGGTCGAACGTCGCCCGGGCCACCTCTTCGAGGGCGAGGGTGGCGTTCTCCACCGCCACCACGCGGTGCCCGCGGCGGGACAGCAGGTCCGTGGCGAGGTTTCGGAAGAACAGGTCGTCGTCGACGACGAGGATGGGACCGGCCACGGCGCTCGGGGGGCGAAGGGAGGAAAAGCGAAGGTTATCGGGCCCTTGGAAGCGCGACAACGCCTTCGAAGACGGAGGCCACCGGGCCCCGGAGCCGGATGTCGGACAGGTCGGCCGGAACGCGGATGCGCAGGTCGCCGCCCGGCAGGGTGACGCGCAGCCAGGCGTTCGAGGGAAGGCGCTTCGCCAGCACCGCCGCCACCGCGGACGCGCACGCGCCCGTGCCGCAGGCCTGGGTGAGGCCGCAGCCCCGCTCCCAGACGACGACGGTGAGGCCGTCCTCGTCCACGCGGACGAACTCCACGTTGGTGCGGTCCGGGAAGGCCGGGTGCCGCTCCAGGGTGGGGCCCAGGCGCTCGGCGGCCTCCAGGGGTTGATCCAGGAGCACCAGGTGCGGGTTGCCCATGTTCACCGCGGTGCCCCGCAGGTCCTCGTGGCCGGGCACGGGGGCGTTGACGAAAGGCTCTCCCGTGGCCCCGGAGGGCAGGTTCGCGGCCACCAGCCGGGCCGGGCCCATGGAGATGTCCACGCCCACCACGCCGCCGTCGCCGTAGCCGGGCTCGCAGGTGAGCACGCCCGCCCCGGTCTCCACGTCGATGACCGCGGGGTGCTGGCCAGAGTGGTCCACCAGATACTTCACCGCACAGCGCAGGCCGTTGCCGCACATCTCCGCGATGCTGCCGTCGGCGTTGTGGACGACCATGCGGGCAAGGCCGCGGGACGACGGGAGGAGGGCGAGCACCCCGTCCGCGCCGATGCCCCGGCGCCGGTCACACAGCCAGCGGGACTGCTCCGCGTCGATGTCCACGCCCGTGCGGCGGCGGTCCAGGACCACGAAGTCGTTGCCCAGCCCGTGGTACTTGAAGATGCGTTCTCTTGCGTCCACGGGGGCAAGTGTAGACGGCGGCGTTTATTCGCGCTCGCCGACCTTCTTGGGCGGGGACGGAACGTCCAGTGCTGGCATGGCGCGACGGGAGGCGCCGGGGGTGGCGGGGGCGCTGGCGCGGCGCAGCTCGGCCAGTTCGGCCTCCCGGGCGGCGAGCTGGTCCTGCATCTTCTCCACGTGGGCCTGGAGGACCTCCATCTCCGCGGCCATCTCCAGGACGTCCTCCGGGGGCGGGGCGGCGGAGGACTTGGCGTCCTCCAGGGCCTGGACCAGGGTCTCGCGTTCGGTTTCGAGCGCTTCCAGCCGGGCCTGCTGTTCGCGGATCCGCGCGGCGAGCTGGTCGCGTTCAGCGCGCTCGGCGTCCAGGATGCGCACGGCATCCGCGGCGGCGGTCTCCAGGGAGCTGGCACGGCCCTCCAGGCGGACGCGGGCGGCACGGGCGACGGTGAGGTCGGACTGGAGGCGCTCGCGTTCGGAGGCCATGGCGGTGCGCTCGGCGTCCGCGCGGCGGGCCTGGGCTTCGGCGTCGGCGGCGGCCTGGGTCAGGGCGGCGACGCGGGACTCCAGCGCGGCCTGCTCGGTCCGGGCTTCTTCGAGCGCGGCAACGAGGCGGGCCTCCATGGCGGCGAGGGATTCGCGGGTCAGTTCAGCGGACTGCTGGAGGCGGGCTTCGAGCTCGGCCTGTGCCGTCGCGGCGCGCGCTTCGGCTTCGGCGAGCCGGGCGTCGCGTTCAGCGCTCGAGGAGTCGGCTTGCGCGGTGAGGTCCGCGAGGCGCGCTTCGAGCTCGGCCCGCTCCGCGGCGGCCCGGGCGGTGACGTCCGCGAGCTGGGCCTCGATGGAGGACTTCTCCTCGCGGGCTTGTTCGGTGAGTTCGGCGAGGCGGGCTTCCAGCTCGGCCCGGTCCGTCCCGGCCTGCGCGGACAGTTCCGCGAGCCGAACCTGAAGCTCCGCCCTCTCGGTGGAGAGGGTGGAGAGCCGGGCTTCCAGTTCGGTCCGCTCCTGCTCCGCGCGCGCGGTGAGGTCCGCGAGCTGTCCTTCCAGCGTGGACGTGCGCTCGTTCCCGGTCTCCGTGAGCCGGGCCGTCTCCGCGCGCGCGGTCTCCAGCTCGGCGCGCAGCGCCTCCAGCGCGGCCTCCAGGTTCGTGGCCTTGCCCGCGAAGCGGCGCGCGGTCTCCAGCTGCACCACGAGCACCTCCGCGTGCTCGCGCGTCGCGGCGAGCCGGTCGCTGGCGTCCACCAACTCCGCCTCCAGCCGGCCCACCTGCTGGCTCCGCTCATGCAGCGCGGCGTGTGCCCGTTGCAGCTCGGAGCCCAGGCGCATCAGCTCCTGGTGCGCGGCACCCAACCGGGCCGTCTCCGCGCGCAGGGCCGCCAGCTCCTGCTCCTTCACGCCCAACTGCGCGCGCAGTTCGTCCAGGTCCTGCTGCTGGCGCTCGGTCCGGGAGAGCGCGCCTTCCAGCTGCGCCTCCATGGAGACACGCAGGGCACTGGCCTCGCGCAGCTCCTGCTCGCGTGTCGTCAGGGACTCCATGAGACGCGCGGCCTGGGCTTCGGCCTCGCGTGCCGCGTCCTGCGACTGTGAGCCCGCGGCGAGACGGGCCTCCGCCTGCGCCAGCGAGTCCTCCAGCGCGCTGAGGTTCGAGGTTTCGGCGGCGAGCCGGAACTCCACTTCCGTGAGCGAGGCTTCCAGCTCAACGCGGCGGGACGTCTCGGAGGCAGCGCGCTTCTCCGCGTCCGCCAGTGCCTGCTCCAACGTGGAGAGGCGGGCCTCGGCTTCCTTCAACGAAGCTTCCAGCTCCGAGCGGTGCGTGGACTCCGCGGCCTGCCGGGACTCAGCCTCCGCGAGCGATGCCTCGAGTTCGGCACGCCGTGCGGACGCAGCGGCCTGCTGGGACTCCGCCTCCGTGAGCGCCGCTTCCAGTTCGGAGCGACGAGAGGACTCCGCGGCAAGCCGGGCCTCGGCCTCCGCGAGCGTCTGGGCCAGCGACGCCTGCCGTGCGGTATCCGTGGACTGCCGGGACTCCGCCTCCGCCACCTTCATGGCGAAGCGTTCCGTCTCCGTGGCAAGCCGCGCCTCGGCCTCCGTCAGGGCCTGTTCCAGCGAGAGCACGCGCGAAGCTTCGGCGGCATGACGAGCCTCCGCCTCCTCCAGGGCTTGTCCCAGCAAGCTCGCGCGCGAAGTTTCGACGGAATATTGAGCATCCGCCTCCTTCAGGGCCTGCTCCAACAAGAATGCTCGCGAGGTCTCGACCGCGAGCGCCTGCTGTATCGGGGAGAGGATTGCGGCCTGCTCGGTGTAGCGGGACTCGGTCTCAGACAGCGATGCTTCCACTTCCGCGAGCCGGGCCTGGACCGCGTCCTTCGCCTGCTCCGCCGCGGACAGGCGCTCACGCTGCGCCACGGACGCCGCGCGCAGGGTCTCCAGCTCCGAGCGAAGCGCGGCCTCGTTCGTACGAGCGTCATCCAGCGAGGACAACGCCTCCACCTCGGACCGCCGCGCTTCCGTCAGCTCCGCGCGCAGCTCGCGCACCGTCGCGTCCTGGGCGGCCTGCGACTGCTGCACGTCCGCCAGTGCCGCACGCGCCTCTTCCAGCACTGTCGCCTGCGACTGCCGCAACTCCAGCAACGCGGCCTCGTTCGTGCGCTGCGCTTCGGTGAAGGCGGCCTGGACCTCGGAGAGGGTCTGGCGCGTGTGTTCGAACGCGGCCTCGGTGGACAGCCGCGCGGCACGTGCCGCCGACAGGTCCCCTTCCAGCTGGGTCCGGGCTTCCAGCGCGGCGACCCGCGAGGCTTCGGCCCGAGCACGCTCCGCTTCCAGCGCTGAAGCGGATTCCGTCTGGAGCTGGGCGAACGCCGCCTCCAGCCGGACCCGCTGCGCACGCTCCTCCTCCAGGACGGTGCGAGCCACGCCCAGCGCGGCATCCAGCCGCAGCCGGTCCGCCTCCAGCGCGCTCTGCGCCTCGTTCCACGAGGACTCGGAGCCTTCCAACCGGGCACGCAGGGCCCGCTCGGCGTCGAGCGACGCCTGCAGGTTCGCGAGCGCCACCTGCGCGCGGGCCTGCTGCTCGCGCTCCGACAACAGCTGCGCCTGGGTGTCGGCGAGCAACGCCTCCCAGCGAGCCGCCCGCTCCTGCTCGGTGATCAGGGACTCGCGTGCCGCTTCGAGTTCCGCCTGGGTCGAAGCGCGGGCCTTCTGCTCCCGCGACAGGTCCTCCTGGATGAGCGCCGCCAGGGCTTCCGAATCGGTCAGTTCCTGCCGCAGCGTGCGGAGCGTGGCCTCCAGCTCCGTGTTGCGAGCCTCGGCGGCCTCGCGGGCCTGGTTCGACTCCGCGAGCCGGGCTCCGTGTTCCCAGATCTCACGGGCCAGGGTGTCACGGGCCTCGGCGCGGGCCTGTTCGACCGCGGCCTCGAGGGCCTCCGTGGCACGAACCTCCGCCTCCGTGAGCCGGGCCTCCGCCTCGGCGCGCACGCTGGCGAGCACCTGCTCCGTCTGGCCACTCGACTCTGCGCGGGCTTCGGCGAGAGCACGGGCCACCCGGGCCTCGGCCTCGGCGCGAGCCTGGGCTTCCATCTCCGCACGCGAATCCGCGAGGGTCTGGGCCGCGCGGGCTTCAGCTTCCGCCAACCGGCGGGCAAGGACCGCGTCGGCCTCGGCACGAACCTCGGCGAGCATCCGCGCCGCGCGGAGCTCGGCCTCCTCCAACTGCCGGACCCGCTCGGCCTCGGCTTCGGCGCGGGCATCCTCAAGGGCCTGGAGCCGCTGGGCCTCTGCCTCCGCGCGCGCTTCAGAGAGCGCCTGCGCCGCGCGGGCCTCCACGTCCGCCAGGTGCCGGCTGCGTTGAGCCGAAGCACTCGCGCGAACCTCGGCAAGGGCCTGTTCCCGCTCGGCCGCCGCGTCCGCCAGCGCCTTCGCCAACAGCGCATCCGCCTCAGCCCGGGCTTCAGTCAGCGCCTGCGCCGCTTCCGCCACCGCGCGCGCGACACGCGCATCCGCGTCAGCCCGGGCCGCATCCAGCGCCTGGACCGCTTCCGCCAACGCCAGTTCGACACGAGCATCCGAGTCGGTCCGGACTTCGGTCAGCGCCTGCGCGGCTTCCGCCTTCGCACGCGCAACGCGCGCATCCGCATCAGTCCGGGCTTCAGCCAGCGCCTGCGTCGCGTCCGCCTGCGCGCGCTCAACGCGCGCATCCGCATCGGCCTGGACTTCAATCAGAGCCTGCGCGGCTTCCGCCTTCGCACGCTCGACACGCGCATCCGCATCAGCCCGAGCGGCCTCCAGGGCCTGCGCCGCCTCACGCGCATCCGCCAACGCACGCTCGACACGAACATCCGCGTCGGACCGGTTCGTCTCCAGCGCCTGCGCTGCTTCCGCCAACGCACGCTCGACACGCGCATCCGCATCAGCCCGGGCCGACTCCAACGCCTGCGCGACCCGCGCCTCCTCCTGCTCGCGGGCCTCCGCCAGCGCCCGAGCGAGCCGCGCCTCCTCCTGCTCGCGGGCCTCCGCCAGCGCCCGCTCCTGGCGCGAATCCGCGTCGGAGTGCGCGGCGGCCAGCGCGTTCGTCACCCGCTCGTCGGCTTCCGCGCGGGCCTGGGCCAGCGCATCCTCCAGCCGCGCCTGCGCCTGGGCCCGCTCCGCGTCGATGGCCTGGACGAGCGCCGCCTCCACCCGGACGCGCTCCGTCTCCGCCGCCGCCAGCCGCTGCCCCGCCGCGTGCTGCGCGGACTCGACCCGCTGCTGCTCCGCCTCCAGCGTCTCCAGCCGCAGCCTGGCCGCGTGGAGCTCCTCCTCCAGCCGCGCCGCCAGCGCCCGCGCCGCCGACTCGGACTGCGCGCGCCCTTCCAGCTCCTGCCGCAGCCGGCCTTCCGCCTCGCGCGCCGCGGTGAGCTCCGTCTCCAGGCCGCGCAGCAGCGACTCGCGCTCCGACAGCCGCGCCTCCGCGTCCTTGCGCGCCCCTTCCGCGGAGTGCATCCGCTGCTGGGCCTCGGCGAACTCGCGGCGAGCCCGCGCCAACTCCGCCTCCTTCACCGGCACCGCGTCGCCCGCCGTCCGCGCCGACTCCTGCGCGCGCGCCAGCTCCGCCTTCAGGTGCTCCACCGCCGCGAGCGCCGTCGAGTACTGCTCCGCGATGCGCAGCTCCCGCTCGCGAGCCGCCTCCGCCTGCCGGCGCCGGTCCTCCGCCCCGTCCTGCGCCCGCTCCGCCGCCAGCCGGTCCCGCTCCCGGTCCACGCGCAGCGCGCCCAGTTCGTCCTGCAGCGTGCGCACGTCCGTGTACGCCTGGGTCAGCCGCTCGCGCGTCTCGTCCAGCGTCGCCGCCGTCTCCTCGCGCCGCGCCCGCTCCAGCCGCAGCGACTCCTGCGCCGCCAGCACCTGCACGCCCGCGTCCGCCTGCGCCCGCTGCGCCGCCTCCACCTCCAGGCGCTGCGCCGTCAGCCGCTTGTCCGCGTCGGCGATCCGCTCCGTCGCGACCTGCAGCTCCAGCTCGCGCCGCCGCAGCCGGCTGCTCAGGTCGTCCCGCTCGCGCGCGGACTCCACCGTGCCCCGCGCCTGCTCCAGCTGCGCGGTCAGCCGCGCCATGTCCTGCCGCGCACCCTCCAGCGCGGGCTTGAGCGCGACCACTTCCGCCTCGCGGTCACCAATCTCCGCGCGGAGCTTGGACACCGCCTCCTTCAGCCGCCCTGCCCGCTCCTCCCAGGTCTTCGCCCGGGCCGCGACCTCGTCCAGCTTGCCTCGCGTGAACGCCAGCGGCTCCGGCGGCAGCTGCACCCACGTCGGGTCCACCACCCGCGCCGGCTCCAGGCCCGCCATCACCACGAAGTACGCCGCCTCGCTGTGCCGCACCAGCGAGCCGTCCACCTGCAACCCCTCGCCCTTCTCGAACGCGAGCTGGTAGCCCAGCACCGGCGACTGCGTGGCCACCTCCACATGCGGGAAGTGCGCGCTCAGCGCGTCCAGCAGCTGCCCGTACGTGGGCGGCACCGTCTCTTCGGGATCCACCAGCTGCGGCAGCGCCAGCCCCGCGATGTTGCGCAGGCCGCCGACGAGGAAGCCCTGCCGGGCCACCAGCCGCGCCAGCTCCGCCAGCAGCTCCGGCGCGCGCACGTAGGGCGCCAGGTCCGTCACCAGCACCAGGTCGAAGCTGCCGGCCTCCAGGTCGTCATAGACGTTGGCGCGGAAGCGCAGCTGCGGGTGCGCATGGGCCTTCTGCGCCGCCTCCACCGCCGCCACGTCCGCGTCGCACGCCACCACGGTGCGAGCACCCCGCTCGACGAGAAAGCGCGCGCTCTCGCCGCCCGTGGACGACACGGCGTCGACCTCGAGCACGCGTCGGCGCGCGAACAGGCTCTCCGCGAAGATGTAGCGGGGCAGCAGTTCGCTGGGCCCCATGCGACGAAAGGTGGGTTGCAAATGATGTTCCCGAGGGGGCGAGAACTGTAGCGTTGGAGTCCCAGAAGACCCAATTTCAGGGCCAGACCCTCACGGGCCCACGCCCGACCGACCGGAGAGCAGGCGACATGACCACCCATTCACCGCAGGGATTCGGCTACCGGGCCCGCCGCACCTTCACCCGACTGCTCGTCTTCCTCGTCATCCTGGGCCTGGGTGGCGGCGTCGTCTTCCTCCTGGGCCAACTCAACGCCCGCACCTTCACCGTCGTGCAGGAGAACGACGAGCTGGTGGTGATGAAGGGCCGCGCCATGCCCACGGGCGCCGCCGCCTACCGCCCGGGCGACCCGCGCCTCGCGGACACCTACGCCCCCATCCCCCTGGAGGGCCAGGACGTCACCCTGCTGACGCAGCAGAAGTTCACCGACCGCGACGACCTGGACCGCGCCCTCTTCCCCCTGCTGGAGACCCTGGCCCGCCCGCGCATCGCGTCCGGCGAGCCCCCCAAGGTGGAGCGCGGCCTCTACTACCTGCGCCGCGCGGAGAAGCTCTCCGGCATCACGGAGGAGCAGCGCCGCAGCCTCCAGTCCATGCTCACCGACGTCGCCTTCTACCAGGCCCGCCAGAAGCTGGAGGACGCCCGCCGCCTGGTGTCGGAGGGGCTGGCCCAGCTCAAGCTCGCCGCGGAGACGGAGAACCGCCACGCCCGCGCCGCCAACCAGATGCTCACCACCGTGGGCCCCACCGCCCGGAACCTGGAGGAGGCCCTGCGCCGCGCCGTCCACACCGAGAGCGCCCCGGACAACAGCCCTGTAGCACCGGGCCCGAGCAACACCCCTGTAGCACCGGCCCCCGCCACGCCTCCGTCAGGCGCCCCAACCCCCGACGCGGGCCTCGCGCCCTGATCTTGGGGGGTTGGATGACCCCATGAAAAAGACGGTCACGGGCGGCCTTTTCCGGCCGTGTAAATGTCCGCCGGAGGACGGCCCGAAAAGTGTCGGTGAGTGATCATAGATTGCAATGATCGATCCGACCCTGGGGGCAGGTTTACACAGGATCTAGCGTTGACACACCAGGGGACCCCCCATAGCTTGGGTCTCCTCTGTTGCTCGCCCGCCACCCCGGGGGCACGTTCCCGAAACCCGGAGGCTCGTGTGGTTTTCTTGCCTGACACACACATTCGCCTCACAATTCGCTACATGTCGGGTTGTTGCCGCCAAGCCCGCGGGTCCTGATCGGAAGTAGTCCCTCCCTGTCATCTCCGAAGCCGTCACCCACGGGGTCAGTCCGCCCTGGTGGCTACGCCATTGCCTTGCCCGGAAGTGAGACGCCCGTGACCGTCCAGACGCCCCTGAAGCCGAACGTCGTCGCCTCTCCGCCCCCTGACTCCGCCACCGTGGCGCCCGCCACGCAGGCCTCGTCGGCGCCCGGTGATTTCGCCACCACGATGCGGGTGAAGAAGCGCAACGGCACGGCGGAGCCGGTGGACCTCAACAAGATCGTCCGCGCGGTGGGCAAGTCCTGCGTGGGCCTGTCACGCGTGGACGTGATGCGCGTGGCCACCAAGACCATCAGCGGCCTGTACGACGGCGCCACCACGCGCGAGCTGGACAGCCTGTCCATCCAGACCGCCGCGGCGCTCATCGTGGAGGAGCCCGAGTACGCCCGGCTCTCCGCGCGCCTGCTCTCCACCTTCATCCAGAAGGAGGTCAGCAACCAGGACATCCAGTCCTTCAGCCAGTCCGTCGCCGCCGGCCACAAGCACGGCCTCATCGCGGACCGCCTGCTCACCTTCGTCCAGGCCAACGCGCGCAAGCTCAACGCCGCCATCGACCCGGTCCGCAACGACCTGTTCGAGTACTTCGGCCTGCGCACCGTCTACGACCGCTACCTCCTCAAGAACCCGCAGACGCGCGAAGTCATCGAGACGCCGCAGGACTTCTTCCTGCGCGTGGCGTGCGCCCTGTCCGGCGACAACGCGCGCGAGGCCATCGAGCTCTACCGCCTGTTCAGCTCGCTGGAGTACCTGCCCAGCTCCCCCACCCTGTTCAACTCCGGCACCCGCCACGAGCAGCTCTCCAGCTGCTTCCTGCTGGACTCGCCGGCGGACGAGCTGGACGCCATCTACAAGAAGTACTCGGACATCGCGATGCTGTCGAAGTTCAGCGGCGGCATCGGCGTGGCGTACCACCGCGTGCGCGCTCGCGGGTCGCTGATCAAGTCCACCAACGGCCACTCCAACGGCATCGTCCCGTGGCTCAAGACGCTGGACGCGTCCGTGGCGGCGGTGAACCAGGGCGGCAAGCGCAAGGGCGCGTGCTGCGTGTACCTGGAGACGTGGCACGCGGACATCGAGGACTTCCTCGAGCTGCGTGACAACACCGGCGACGAGGCCCGCCGCGCGCACAACCTCAACCTGGCCAACTGGGTGCCGGACCTCTTCATGCGCCGCGTGGAGGCGGACCAGGAGTGGAGCCTCTTCGACCCGAAGGCCACGCCCCACCTCACCGACCTCTTCGGCGAGGCCTTCGAGAAGGCCTACGTGGAGGCCGAGGCCCAGGGCCAGGCCGTGCGCAAGGTGAAGGCGCGCGACCTGTACGCCCGGATGATGAAGGTGCTGGCCCAGACGGGCAACGGCTGGATGACCTTCAAGGACATCTGCAACCGCAAGAGCAACCAGACGGGCCAGCCGGGCAACGTCATCCACCTGTCCAACCTCTGCACCGAAATCCTGGAGGTCACGAGCCAGGGTGAGACGGCGGTGTGCAACCTGGGCTCGCTCAACCTGGGCCGCATGGTGAAGGACGGGAAGTTCGACTTCGACCTGCTGCGCTCCAACGCGATGCTCGCGCTCAAGCAGTTGGATCGCGTCATCGACCTCAACTACTACCCCATCCCCACCGCCGCGGACTCCAACCGCCGCTGGCGCCCGGTGGGCCTGGGCCTGATGGGCCTCCAGGACGTCTTCTTCCAGCTGCGCATGCCCTTCGATTCCGTGGAGGCGCGCAACCTGTCCAAGAAGATCTCCGAGGAGATCTACTACGCGGCGCTCGTCACCTCCTCCGACCTGGCGGAGCAGTTCGGCGCGCACCCGTCCTTCCCGGAGACGCGCGCGGCCAAGGGCGAGCTGCAGTTCGACAGCTGGGGCATCGTCCCGGAGGACACGCTGCGCTGGGACGCGCTGCGCTCGCGCATCATGAAGGTGGGCCTGCGCAACTCGCTGATGATCGCCATCGCGCCCACGGCCACCATCGCGTCCATCGCGGGCTGCTACGAGTGCATCGAGCCGCAGGTGTCCAACCTCTTCAAGCGCGAGACGCTGTCCGGTGACTTCCTCCAGGTGAACCGCTACCTGGTGCGCGACCTGCAGCAGCTGGGGCTCTGGAACGAGAACACCCGCAACCGCATCAAGCTGGCCGAAGGCAGCGTGCAGGACCTCACGGAGCTGCCGGAGGAGCTGCGCGCCATCTACCGCACCGCGTGGGAGGTCCCCATGCGCGCCCTCATCGACATGGGCGCGGACCGCGGCGCCTTCATCGACCAGAGCCAGTCGCTCAACCTCTTCGTGGAGACGCCCAACATCGGGAAGCTGTCCTCGATGTACTTCTACGCATGGCAGAAGGGGCTGAAGACGACGTACTACCTGCGCTCGCGCCCGGCGACCCGCATCGCCAAGGCCACCGTGGGCCAGGGCGGCCCGACGATTTCCGCCGCGCCCGCGCCGGTGTCGCAGGTGGTCACCGCGGAGGCTGAAGCGGTGGCGTGCTCGCTGGAGAACCCCGAGGCGTGCGAGGCGTGCCAGTAGCCCTGGCCGTCTCCCCCACCCGTCCTTCGTCTGTAAGGGAGTGCTGAAGAAATGCTGCTCGATCCGGGAATGAACCTGACGCTGCGCCCCATGGCGTATCCCGTCTTCTTCGAGATGTACCGCAACGCCATCAAGAACACCTGGACGGTGGAGGAGATCGACTTCTCCACGGACCTGGTGGACCTGCGCTCGAAGATGACGGACGCGGAGCGTCACCTCATCCACCGGCTGGTGGCCTTCTTCGCCACGGGCGACTCCATCGTCGGCAACAACCTGGTGCTCAACCTCTACAAGCACCTGAACGCGCCGGAAGCGCGCATGTACCTGTCGCGCCAGCTCTATGAGGAGGCCCTGCACGTCCAGTTCTACCTGACGCTGCTGGACACCTACGTGCCGGACCCGGCCGAGCGCGCCAAGGCCTTCGCGGCGGTGGACAACATCCCGTCCATCCAGCGCAAGGCGCGCTTCTGCATGAAGTGGATGGACAGCATCCAGGCGGTGGACCAGGTCCGCTCCAAGTCGGACCGCCGCCAGTTCCTGCTCAACCTCATCTGCTTCGCGGGCTGCATCGAAGGCCTCTTCTTCTTCGCGGCCTTCGCGTACGTGTACTTCCTGCGCAGCAAGGGGCTGCTCAACGGCCTGGCCGCGGGCACCAACTGGGTGTTCCGTGACGAGTCCGCCCACATGGCCTTCGCCTTCGAGGCCATCAAGACGGCGCGCAAGGAGGAGCCGGACCTCTTCGACGCGAGCCTGGAGAAGGACGTCGTGCAGATGATGCGCGACGCGGTGGAGTGCGAGACGCAGTTCGCCCAGGACCTGCTGAGCGGCGGCGTGATGGGCCTGTCCGTGCAGGAGATGCGCGGCTACCTGGAGTACGTGGCCGACCAGCGCCTCCAGATGCTGGGCATGGCCCCCATCTTCCACACGAAGAACCCGCTGCACTTCATGGACCTGCAGGACGTGCAGGAGCTCACCAACTTCTTCGAGCGCCGCGTGTCGTCCTACCAGGTGGCCGTGGGCGTGGGCGCCGCCAACGACGTCGTCTTCGACGCCGCCTTCTAGCGCCCCACCCTCTAGACGGGGTGCTCCGCGTCGCGCCGGCCCATGACGCGCTCGCGGCGCTCCTCGTCCGTGGCCTGCTCCGCGCGCGTGGCGGAAATCTGCACCGCCGGCCGGTTCACCAGCCGGTACACGGCGGACGCGAAGGCCGCGCCCAGGAGCGGCGCGATGATGAACATCCACAACTGCCGCAGGGCATCCCCTCCCGCGAACAGCGCCGGCCCCAGGCTGCGCGCCGGGTTCACCGACGTGTTGGTGATGGGGATGCCCACCAGGTGGATGAGCGTCAGCACCAGGCCGATGGCCACGCCCGCGAAGCCCACCGGCGCTCGCGCGTCCGTGGCCCCCAGCACCGTCAGCACCAGCAGGAAGCTGAGCGCCACCTCCGTGAGGAAGGCCGCCCCGCCGCCGTAGCCCTCCGGGGACGAGGCCCCGTAGCCGTTGCTGCCCAGCCCCTCCGCGCCCGCCGAGTACCCACCCGGCGCGCCCCTGGCGATGAGCAGCACCACGCCCGCCGCCACGATGGCGCCCACGCACTGCGCGACGACGTAGCCAGCCACGTGGCGCTTGTCGAACTTGCCCGCCATCAGCAGGCCCACCGTCACGGCCGGGTTCACGTGGCAGCCGGAGATGGGGCCCACCGTGTAGACCATGGCCAGCAGCGACAGCCCGAAGGCGAACGCCACGCCGAGGAAGCCGACGCGCTCGCCCGCCAGCACCGCCGTCCCCACGCCACCGAGCACCAGCACGAACGTGCCGATGGCCTCCGCCAGGTACTTCCGCATCGCCTCCCCACCCGTGGTCGTCGTCGCCCGGGCGGGCCTCACGTTCCCGTCTCGCATGCCCACGCCTCCTCCGTGTTCAGAGGAGGCTGTGCATGCACGCACCCCGTGACGCACGAAGGCCCTGCACACGGCCGCCTTGCGGCGCGTGGACAGGGCCCTCGCAGACTCAAGGCCCCCACCCCGCGGGGTGGGACGCCCGGGCACTCAGACGTGCTTCCAGATGCCGATGAACGGCAGGTTCCGGTACTTCTCGCCGTAGTCCAGGCCGTACCCGACGACGAACTTGTCCTCGATGACGAAGCCCTTGTAGTCGATGTTCACCTTCGTCTTGGCCCGCGCGGGCTTCTCCAGCAGCGAGCAGATCTTCACCGACGCGGGGTGGCGCGCCCGGAGGTTCTCCAGGAGGAAGCTCATGGTGAGCCCCGTGTCGATGATGTCCTCGATGATGAGCAGGTGCTTGCCCGCCATCGGCTTGGACACGTCCGTGGTGATGCGCACCTCGCCCGTGGACTCCGTGCCGCCGTGGTAGCTGGACACGCCCAGGAACTCGAGCGTGAGCGGCAGGTCGATGGCGCGCGCCAGGTCGATGGCGAAGAACGCCGAGCCCTTGAGCACGCAGATGAGCGTGAGCTCCTTGCCCTGGTAGTCGCGGGTGATCTCCGCGCCCAGCTCCTTCACGCGCGCCTGCACGGCCTCCTCGGAGATGAGGACGCCGACATCCTTCTCGTGGAACGTCGTCACCGGGTGCTCCCTCTACACATAGGCGTTGTTCATGATCTCCCCGAAGCCGCCGCCGCCGGGGACAATGTACTGCCGGTCATCCAGGCCCCGCTCCTTTTCCCACAGCAGGCCCGGCGCGGTGCCAAACACCTCCGGCGGGGACAGGCCGCGGTCCAGACGGAGCGCGTAGATGATGACGTCCGGGTGCTCCGTCGTCATCCGCCGCAGGTACTCCGGCGTGACGATGAGGTTGAGCGTGATGATGCGCCGCGCCCGCCCGGGCACCTTCGTCTTGTACAGGGTGATGGCCGTGGACAGGCTGCCGCCCGTGGCCCCCATGGGGTCCGGGAACAGCACGAACGCGTCATCCACGTCCCCGCCAATCTTCGCGCCGCCAATCTCCGAGCCCACCACCGCCTGGGCCGCGTCGATCATCCGGCTCATGATGATGTGGTCCTGGCGCACCAGGGACGGATCCACCGTGAAGTTGAGCAGGTCGTACGTCACCTGCGACGGCAGCGTGCCCGCCCGCGCGATGTTCACCGTCACCACGCGCAGCTGCGGGTCCACCACCTCGCCCTGGTAGATGCCCAGGGGCGTGGAGTCGATCATGCGCGTGGGGAGGGTCACCATCTTGCGCGGGAACTCCGCGTTGATGACCGTCTTCACCAGGTCCGCGTAGAGCTGCTCCACCAGCCGGTTGATCTGCGGCTGGAGCGTCCCCTTGGCGCACAGCGTGGCCAGTTGGGAGAGGAGAAACGGATTACCCACCAGGTGGACGTTGGGCCCATAGTGGTGGGTCATCTCGTTCAACTTGAACGGGACGTTCGCGTACAGGGTGTCACGCATCGGATGGGGCTCCCGCGCCGCTCCTGGGCGGCTCTTCAGTCGAACAGCTTCAGCGTCTGCGGAGGGCTGGCCTCCGCGGGTTCCGCCACGTGACACTTGCGGCAGCGCGGCTCGTAGGCCCCCGCCGCGCCCACCACCACCCGCTCCTCGCTGCCAATGATGCGCTGCGAACGGTTGGCCGGGTTTCCGCACACCGCGCAGATGGCCAGCTCCTTCGTGACGTACTCCGCCACCGCCATCAGCTGGGGCATCGGCTCGAAGGGGCGCCCCTGGTAGTCCTGGTCCAGCCCGGCGCAGATGACGCGGATGCCCCTCTGGGCGAGCGCCTCGCACACCTGCACGACTTCTCCGCCCAGGAACTGCACCTCGTCGATGCCCACCACCTGCGTGTCGGGGGACAGGTGCCGGAAAATTTCTTCAGCCCTCTCGATGGGGAGGGACGTCAATTTCAACTGGGAATGGCTCACCACCTGCGTGTCGTCATAGCGGGTGTCGATGCGCGGCTTGAACACCCGCACCTTCTGCCGGCCGTACAGCGCGCGCTTGACGCGGCGGATCAACTCCTCCGTCTTGCCGGAGAACATCGAGCCGCAGATGACCTCTATCCACCCGATATCTTTGGGGAATTGATGCAAGGGGCACTCGTCGGGAAGGGCGGAAGCGGCGCCAATCTCCGCTGGCCACCCCTTCCCGTCAATTTCGTTTCCGGACAGGCAAGCCCCCACCCGCGCCGCCTGCCCGGCTGCTTCCGGGAAGCCCGGGAAACCCCTGGCAAGGGATTTGAATAGCCCTTCCCCCGGGTAGCACGGACGGGAACCTTCGGGGGTGGCGAGTGGCGGCGACGGCGAACGAGGTGCAGGGCGGGGGTTGGGCGCAGCAGGCTTCTTTCTACATGTCGCCGGCGTCGGTGGCGCTGCTCATGCTGAACCTGCTGGACGGGCTCTTCACCCTGCTCTTCCTGCAGCTGGGGGTGGCGGAGGAGCTCAACCCCGTGATGCGCGTGGCGTACGAGCAGTCCCCGCTGCTCTTCATGTTCAGCAAGCTGCTCATCGTGAACGCGGGGCTGTGCCTGCTGTGCCTGCACCGCCGGCTCAAGGCCAGCCGCTTCGCCATCCGCGCGGGCGCCGTCGTCTACGCCATCATCGTCGTCTACCACCTGGCCTTCCTCGCCCACCTGCTGAGTCACTGGCCCTTCGGGGCATAGCGGCTGACGGGGCAGTGAACGGTCCCCGGTGTGACGGGTAGGAGGTGCTTGCTTTTCACCTCCGGTCTGTCCCAGGCTTCCCCGTAGCTCCGATCTTCCAGTGTTCGGGGGGGGACATGAACATCACCGACGTCCGGGTGTTTCCGGTCGAAGAGGACAAGCTCAAGGCGTACGTCACCATCACCCTGGATCACTGCTTCGTCGTGCGCGACTTGAAGGTGATCCACGGCTCCACCGGGCTCTTCATCGCGATGCCCGCGAAAAAACGGAAGGACGGGACCTACAAGGACATCGCCCATCCGTTGAACGCGGACACGCGCAGCCAGATGGAGCGGGTCATCCTCATTGAGTACGAGAAACACCTTCACCAGGCGCAGAACGGGACGCTCGGTCCCGTGGCCGCGGAACTCGACTAACGAACTTCCCTTCGGGGCGCTCACGGGTTAGTCAGCGCCCCCATGCAGCCGTCGCGTGACTTCAAGGTGTTCGCCGGGAACTCCAACCCGGCGTTGGCGCAGCGCATCTGCCAGTACCTCCAGCGTCCCCTGGGCCAGGCGACGGTGGACACGTTCTCCGACGGGGAGATCCACGTCGAGATCGGCGAGAACGTGCGCGGACAGGACGTGTTCATCGTCCAGTCCACGTGCCCGCCCACGAACCACCACCTGATGGAGCTGCTCATCATGTGCGACGCCCTCAAGCGGGCGAGCGCCGGCTCCATCACGGCCGTGATGCCGTACTACGGCTACGCGCGGCAGGACCGGAAGGTGGCGGCCCGCACGCCCATCACCGCCAAGCTGGTGGCGGACATGCTGGAGGTCGCGGGGGTCAACCGGGTGGTGTCCATGGACATGCACGCCGGGCAGATCCAGGGCTTCTTCAACATGCCCTCGGACCACCTCTACGGCTCGCCGGTGTTCCTGGAGGACATCCGCAAGCGCTTCCCGGAGTCCAGCGAGCTGGTCATCGTCAGCCCGGACGCCGGCGGCGTGGAGCGCGCGCGCGCCTACTCCAAGCGACTGAACACGGGCCTGGCCATCATCGACAAGCGCCGTCCGCGCCCCAACGCCTCGGAGGTGATGAACCTCATTGGCGACGTGAAGGGCAAGGACGCCATCCTCGTGGACGACATGGTGGACACCGCGGGCACGCTCGCGCAGGCGGCCCTGGCGCTGAAGGACAAGGGCGCGCGCCGCGTGGTCGCGTACGCGGTGCACCCCATCCTGTCCGGCCCCGCCATCCAGCGCATCACCGACTCCGTCCTGGAGGAGGTCGTCTTCACGGACACGGTGCCGCTGGCCGCCACCGCCAAGGCCTGCCCGAAGATCCGCGCCCTGCACACCGACGCCCTCTTCGGAGAGGCCATCGCGCGCATCCATCGCGCGGACTCGCTCAGCTCGCTGTTCGTCTGAGCCTGCTTCCAGTCTTCCGAGCTTGCGAGCTTGCGAGCTTGCGGGCCGCCTGGAAGCCGGGCGGCTTGACGAAGGACCCCGGGGGCTGGCATGTCCGGCCCCCTCCACCGGTTCAACGGGCCAGCAAAACGGCCCGGGCGCCGTCTTCGGGGCCCACCATGGGGGTGGGATGCCGAGGGCGCCCGACGGACCGGTGACATCCGCGGTACCCCACCGAAAAGAGAGCCTTTCCATGGCCACCGACAAGAGCACCCTCGAAGCCCAGGCCCGTGACAACTCCGGCAAGGGCGTTGCCCGCCGCCTGCGCGCCGCCGGCCGCGTTCCCGCCGTCGTCTACGGCAAGCACCTGAAGGCGCCGCTGCACATCTCCGTGGACCCGAAGGCCATCCGCACGGCCATCAACACGCCGCACAAGCTGAACACGCTCATCTCGCTGAAGCTGGCGGGCAATGATCAGCAGGTCCTCCTGAAGGACTACCAGATGGACCCGCTGACCCGCGACATCCTGCACGCGGACTTCATCGCCGTGAACGAGAAGGAGCAGGTCAAGGTGAACCTGCCCGTCGTGCTGACCGGCAAGGCGGCGGGCGTGGCGGACGGCGGTCTGCTCACGCAGATCCGCCGCAACCTGGAGGTCTGGGCGCTCCCCGGCGCCATCCCGCTCCAGATCGAGGTGGACGTCACCAACCTGAAGATCGCGGAAGCCATCCACGTGAACGACGTGAAGCTCCCCGAGGGCGTGTCCGTGAAGACGCACGTCAACTACACCATCGCGGTCCTCTCCGCGCCGGAAGCGGCGGAGGCGGCTCCGGCGGCGGCTGCTGCGGCGGCGGCGGCTCCCGCGGCGGCGGCGAAGGCGGGCGACGCGAAGGCGGGCGACGCGAAGGCCCCCGCGGCGGCCGCGGCCAAGGCCCCGGCGAAGAAGTAGTCCTCTTCCGCCGTCTGGTGTCTCCTCGCGGGGCGGGCCTCTTCCAGGGCCTGCCCCGCTGTCTTTTTCCCGGGCGTGGGCCCCTTGCGCCCCGCCCTCCTTCCGGAGCCGTCCATGAAGCTCATCTGCGGGCTGGGCAACCCCGGGCGCGAGTACGAGCGCCACCGCCACAACGTCGGGTTCATGGTGGTGGACGCGCTGCTCGCGCGCGCCCGCGCGGAGCTCACCCAGGACAAGTTCCAGGCGCGGGTGGGCCAGGGAAGCCTGGGCGGCGAGCGCATCCTCTTCGTGGAGCCGCAGACGTACATGAACCTGTCCGGCCGCTCCGTGGCGGAGGCCGCGCGCTTCTACAAGGTCGCCGTCCAGGACGTGCTCGTGGTGCACGACGAGCTGGACCTGCCCTTCGGCCGGCTGCAGCTCAAGGCGGGCGGCGGCGCGGGCGGGCACAACGGCCTCAAGAGCATGGTGCAGTGCCTGGGCGAGGACGCCTTCATCCGCGTGCGGGTGGGCATTGGCAAGCCAGAAGGCCCCAACGCCAAGGAGCGCGTGGCGGGCTACGTGCTGTCCAACTTCGACGACGGCGAGCGCCGCGGGCTGGAGGAGCTCATCGGCAAGGCGGCGGACATGGCGGAGAGCTGGGTGCGCGACGGGCTGGCCACCGCCATGAACCGCCACAACCGCCGGGCCTGAAGCGCCCGGACCGCCGGCGCCCGGCCGCCTGCCCCCTTCCCTCCGCTTGACTTTCCAGGAGGGGTCCTCTTAGAAGCCCCTTCCCCCGGAGTGCGTCCCACGCATTCGCAAGGGGGATGTTCTTTCAAAGCTTCCCGTGTTCAGGCACGGGCCAAGGCGCGATGGTGACGGGCGCGCGAGAGGATTTCCCGTCCCCGGTGGTGACCTTCGAGGGTCACCGGCCGTTTCCCCGCTCCCCGGATGGTCCGGGGGGCACTCGACCCCAAGGGGAGAGAAACATGGCAGAGACGCAGGCCGCCAAGCGGCTTCGTGAGTACGAGACCATCTTCCTGGTCAAGCCGGACCTCACCGACGACAACGTGGACAAGCTCAAGGAGCGCGTCCGCGGCATCGTTTCGCGCGAGGGCGGCAAGGTCCTCCGCTTCACGGTGTGGGGGAAGAAGAAGACGCTGTTCCCCGTGGCCAAGCAGCCGCGCGCCATCTACGTCCACACGAGCTTCCTGGGTGACGGCAAGCTGGTGGCGGAGATCGAGCGCAACCTGCGCAACCTCGACGAGGTCACCCGCTACATCTCCGTGAAGATCGCGGACGAAGTGGACCCCGAGTCCCGTCCGGTCCTCGAGGACCTGAAGCTGGCCGGCGACGTCGAGGAGACCCGTCCGGGCGCCCCCGCCGAGCGCGAGGGTGGCTTCCGTGGCGAGTCCCCGGAGTTCGCGGGTGGCGATTCGGAAGAGGAGTCCGCGGAGGAGGCTTAAAGCCTCGTCTGACGGGACCTTCCCCCAACCTTCCAGGAAACGAGAACATTCATGAGCAACGGCATGGATAGCAAGCAGGGCGCGGGCGCTTCCCGCGGCCCCGGTGGTGGCGGTGGCGGCTACGGCGGCGGTTCGCGCGGTGGCGACCGTGGTGGTGATCGCGGCGGTGACCGCGACCGTGGTGGTGATCGCGGCGACCGCGGCGGCATGGGCGGCGACGACGACAAGCGCGGTGGTCGTGGCTTCGGCCGCAAGAAGGTCTGCCGGTTCTGCGCGGAGAAGAACGCGTCGGTGGACTTCAAGGACCAGGCGACGCTGAAGTACTTCGTCACCGAGCGCGGCAAGATCATCCCCCGCCGCATCTCCGGCAACTGCGCGAAGCACCAGCGTGAGGTGGCGGTCGCCATCAAGCGCGCCCGCGGCATCGCGCTCCTCCCCTACAACGCGGTGGTCGGCTAGCCGCCGGTCCGCAACACAGGAGACAGGAACATGAAGGTCATTCTGCGTGAGGACATCGACAACCTCGGCAAGTCCGGCGAGCTCGTCACGGTGAAGGACGGCTTCGGCCGCAACTTCCTTCTGCCGCGCAAGAAGGCGGTCCTGGCCAGCGAGCAGAACCTGCGCCAGCTGGAGCACGAGAAGTCCGTGCAGACCGCTCGCAGCGCCAAGCTGAAGGGCGCCGCCGACGAGCAGGCCAAGAAGCTGGGCAACGTCAAGGTCACCATCAAGCGCAAGGTGGGCGAGCAGGACAAGCTGTTCGGCTCCGTGACGGTGCTGGACATCGCCGAGGCGCTCGCGGCCCAGGGCCAGCAGGTGGATCGCCGCCAGCTGCACCTGGCCGAGCCCATCAAGTCGCTGGGCAGCTACGACGTGGAGCTGCGCCTGCACCGCGAGGTGACGGCGAAGATCAAGGTCGACGTGGTGGCCGAGTAGTCCACCGCATCACCTGGAGCGCTCCACGGCTCCAACGCTTCAAGGGAAGGGCCGTCCGGGCAACCGGGCGGCCCTTTTCGCGTCTCCAGTCCGGCTGGCGCCGCGCCGGGTCCGTTCCACGGCATCCGCGTGGAGGCCTGGGCCACGGCGTGGGTACTTCAGCGGTGGATACCGCCTGGAGGTCCCCGCCCCATGAACGCCCCCACCCGCCCCGCCGCCGTGCACCACCCCGACCTGGACTGGCTCCGGGTGCTGGCCATCGTGGTGCTGCACCTGTTCCACACCGGGATGCTGTTCAACACCTGGGACTGGCACATCAAGAGCCCCCAGGCGCTGCCCCAGCTGGAGCCCGTGATGTCGGTGCTGCACCTGGTGCGCATGCCGCTGTTGATGGTCATCTCCGGCGCGGGCACGGCGTTCGCGCTCCGGCGGCGCTCGCTGGGGGCGTTCACGAAGGACCGGACGAAGCGGCTGCTGCTGCCACTGGTGTTCGGCATGTTCGTGGTGGTGCCGCCGCAGATCTACGTGGAGCGGCTGTTCCGGGGGCAGTTCCAGGGCAGCTACGCCGCGTTCTACCCGACGGTGTTCGAGTTCGTGTCCTATCCGGCGGGCAGCTTCAGCTGGCACCATCTGTGGTTCGTGGCCTACCTGTTCCACTACTGCCTCCTGGCCCTGCCCCTCTTCGCGGCGCTGCGCACGGAGCGTGGTGGAAGGGTCCTCGCGTGGGTGGACGCGTGGCTGTCGCGGGGAATCAACGTGCTGTGGCTCGGGGTGCCGCTGGCGCTCGTCCGGGTGCTCTTGCGCGACTACCCGGAGACGCACGCGCTGTTCGATGATCCGCGCACCTTCCTGCTCTACGGGCTGCTCTTCCTGTACGGCCACCTGCTGGGCCGCTGCCCGGGCGTGTGGGGCCGGCTGGTGGCGCTGCGCCACGGGCTTTTGGCCCTGTGGGGGGTGGCGCTCATCGTGGAGCTGGTCTGGCCGTGGCCGGTGATGCCGGTGGTGCCCGCCATCGTGGGGGGCTCCGTCCTCATCTGGAGCGGGCTGCTGGTGGCGCTGGCCTACGCGCGGCGGCACATCCGCGTGTCCCCCGCGTGGCTGCCGCACGCGCAGGCGCTGTCGTATCCGTTCTACATCTTCCACCAGACGGTCATCGTGTGCGTGGGCTACCTGTGCCTGCGGCTGCCGGTGGGGCCGTGGGCCATGCTGTTCGTGGTGCTCACGGTGTCCTTCGCGCTCACGCTGGCGCTGTGCGAGGGCGTGTCCCGCGTGTCGTGGCTGCGGCCGCTCTTCGGCATGAAGCCCCGCGCGGCGCGGACGGCCGTCCTCGCTCCGGAGGCGGTGGGGTGAGGGACCGGGAGCAGATGCCTGCCAGGCCGTGGCGCTGGCCCCCGCTGCGGCTGCGCACGGCGCTCAAGCTCCTGGCGTTCGGGCTGGCCCTGGGGCTGTGGCAGGGCAGCGCGGTGCGGCTGACGCAGCTCATGCAGCGGCATCCCGGCCACTGGGCGCCGGCCTTCATCTGGGAGGTGACGAGCGCGCTGGTCGTCACGGTGCTCCTGCCCATCCTGATGACGGCGGTGCTCAACGCGCCGTCGCCGCGCGCGGGCTGGACGCGCTTCCTGGGCATCCACGCCGCGGCGTTCCTCCTCTTCACGTCGCTGCACATCGCGGGGATGGCGGGAACGCGGCACGTGGTCTACGCGCTGCTGGAGCTGGGGACGTACGACCTGGGGCCTCCCGTCTACGCGCTGCCGATGGAGGCCCAGAAGGACCTCATCTCCTATGGCCTGGGCTGCGCGGTCATCTCGCTCGTGTACGAGTGGCGGGAGCGGCAGGCGCGAGCGCTGCGGTCCGCGGAGCTGGAGGGTGAACTGCGGGCCGCGCAGCTCCAGGCGCTCACGGGCCAGTTGCACCCGCACTTCCTCTTCAACGCGCTGCACACCATCGGGTCGGTGATGTACGAGGACCTGTCGCGCACGGACCGGCTGTTGAGCGACCTGGGCCAGTTGCTGCGTGCGAGCCTGGAGCGCACCGAGCCCACCTGGACGCTGGCCGAGGAGCGAGGGCACACCGAGCGCTTCGTCGCGCTGCTCGCGGCGCGCTTCGGCGACCGGCTGGAGGTGCGCTGGGACGTGGCGCCGGGCCTGGAGTCCCAGCGGGTGCCGTGCTTCGCGCTGCAGACGCTGGTGGAGAACGCGGTGAAGCACAACCAGGACCGGGTGGGGACGCTGGAGGTCCGCATCCGCGCGCGCGCCGAGGCCGACCGCTGGGCGCTGGAGGTGGAGGACACCGGGCGAGGCTTCGGAGCGCCCTCCCCTGCCTCCGGACCCGGCGTGGGGCTGACGCAGCTGGAGCGCGTGCTCACGCTCCTGCACGGTGACCGGGCACGGTTGGAGCGCGGCGCGGGACCGGAGGGCGGCGCGCGCGTGACGGTGTGGCTGCCCCGAAGGGAGGCCACGTCATGACGGTGTTCCGCGTGCTGGTGGTGGACGACGAGGCGCCCGCGCGCGCGAAGGTGAAGCGCCTGCTGGAGGCCGACGCGCGCTTCACCTGCGTGGGCGAGGCCTCGGACGGGACGGAGGCGCTGGCGCGCATCGAGGCGCTGCGGCCGGACCTGGTGGTGCTCGACGTGCAGATGCCCGGCCTCACCGGCTTCGAGGTCCTGGAGGCGCTCGGGCCGGACGCCTGCCCCGCCGTCATCTTCTCCACCGCGTATGAGCGCTTCGCGCTCCAGGCCTTCGAGGCCCACGCGGCGGACTACCTCCTCAAGCCCTACGACGCCGGCCGCTTCTCCCGGGCACTCGACAAGGCCCATGCGCTCCTGAGCGCGGGCACGCAAAGCACGGCCGCGCTGGACGCCCTGCTCGCCACGGTGGCCCGCGCCCGCCCGGAGCGCCCCCTGGAGCGGCTGGTGGTGAAGGTGGGCGAGGGCTGGGTCCCGCTGCGCCTGGACACCGTGTGGCGCCTGTCCTCGGAGGACAAGTACGTGCGGCTGTACACCGCCCAGGGCGAACACCTGGTGCGCCAGACGCTGCGCGCCCTGGAGGAGCGCCTGGACCCCACCCGCTTCGTGCGCGTGCACCGCAGCGACCTGGTGAACCTGGAGGCCGTGGCCCGTCTGGAGCCGTGGACGCACGGGGACGGCATCCTCGTCCTCAAGGACGGCTCCACGGTGATCCTCAGTCGCACCTACCGGGAGGCCTTCCTCCAGCAGTGGGGCGCCGCCGAATAGCCCGACGCGCCGGGTCGGTTCACCCGGAGACGGGGCGCGGGTGTCACGGTGCGTCAGGGCGTCTCCCCAGGACCTACCGGGTGCTACAGGTCTGTTGCCAGGAAACTGGACGTCCGCTGGAACGTGTCAGACGCTGCCTGTAGAGGTTCCAAGCAGCCATGCAGAACGTCCTGGACGGTAGGGAAGGACGGCGGGTCCACGAGGATCTCGCCGCGGAGCGTGCGGTGCTGGGCGCCGTGCTGGCGGACAACGGGCTCATCACGCCCGTGGCGGAGGTCGTCCACGCGGACGACTTCGCCAGCCCTTCGCACGCGCAGATCTTCGCCGCGATGATGCGGCTGGATCAGCAGAGCAAGCAGGTGGACCACCTGACGCTCGCGGAGGAGCTCAAGGTCCTCGGCCAGCTCGTGGCGGTGGGCGGCCCCGCGTACCTGATGGGCCTGGACCAGGTCGTCCCGCTGGCGGCCAACGCCGTGCAGTACGCCCACATCGTCAAGGACCAGGCGCTGCGCCGGCGCCTGGCCAACGCGGGCCGGGAGATCCAGGAACTCGCCAGCCAGGAGACGGGCGAGCTGGACGTCCTGCTCGATGAGGCCGAGCGCAAGGTCTTCCTCCTCGCGGAGAAGAAGCGCGAAGGCGACCTGCGTCCGGTCAGCGAGCTGATGGAGCAGACGCTCGACCTGCTGGACAAGATGAAGACCGCGGCGACGGGCGTGACGGGCCTGTCCACGGGCTACATCGACCTGGACAACCAGCTGACGGGGCTGCACGCCGGTGAGCTCATCATCCTCGCGGCGCGTCCCGGCGTGGGCAAGACGTCCTTCGCCATGAACATCGCGGTGCACGCGGCGCTGAAGGAGAACAAGGCCGTCGGCATCTTCAGCCTGGAAATGCCCGCGGATCAGCTGCTCATGCGTCTGCTCGCGTCCACCGCGCGCGTGGACATGAAGAAGCTGCGTGGCGGCCGGCTGTCCCCGCACGACGAGGAGAAGTTCCAGGAGATGGCGGGCGCGCTCTACAACGCGCCCATCTACATCGACGACTCGGGCGGTCTGTCCCCGTTCGACCTGCGCGCGAAGGCGCGGCGTGTGAAGCAGAAGGACCCGCGCCTGTCGCTGCTCGTCATCGACTACCTCCAGCTGATGCACCAGAAGGGCAAGGTGGAGAGCCGCCAGCTGGAAGTGGCGGAAATCTCCCGCGCGCTCAAGCAACTGGCCAAGGAGCTGGAAGTGCCCATCATCGCGCTCAGCCAGCTCAGCCGTAAGGTGGAGGAGCGCAAGGGCGGCAAGCCCATGCTGTCGGACCTGCGTGAGTCCGGCTCCATCGAGCAGGACGCCGACGTGGTGATGTTCATCCACCGCGAGACGGAAGAGGAAGGCGGCGAGGGCGGAGGAGGCGGTGGAGGTGGCGGTGGCGGTGGTGGCGGGGGCCAGAGCAGCACGGTCATCCCCGTGGAGCTCATCGTCGCCAAGCAGCGTAACGGCCCCATCGGCTCCATCGACCTGGTGTTCCTCGCGGAGTACACGCGCTTCGAAAGCCGCGCCCGGACCGAGTAGCCGCGCCGGTCCTGATCCGCGCGCAGGGGCTCCGAGCCCAGCGCCGTCTGCCCGGACCGAAGCCGGTCCGCTCGCGTCGGTCCCGGCCCGTGCGCGCGGCGCCGAGCCGCACGCCCTGCCGAAGTGGTGGCCGCGCGTCAGTCCCGGCCGGTGCGCGCGGCGCCGAGCCACACGCCCTACCGGGAGCGGTGGCCACGCGTCAGTCCCGGCTCGTGCGCGGCGCCGAGCCGCACGCTCTGCCGGAGGCGATGGCCGCGCGTCAGTCCCGGCCGGTGCGCGGCGCCGAGCCGCACGCTCTGCCGGAGGCGATGGCCACGCGTCAGTCCCGGCCGGTGCGCGCGGCGCCGAGCCACACGCCCTACCGGGAGCGGTGGCCGCGCGTCAGTCCCGGCTCGTGCGCGGCGCCGAGCCGCACGCTCTGCCGGAGGCGATGGCCGCGCGTCAGTCCCGGCCGGTGCGCAGGTAGCCCGTGACATGCTCGCGGGCCGCTCGCACCGCGGCTTCCGGGCCTGTGCCCCGGCCCAGCTCCGCGGCCAGCGCGGACGCCAGCCGGCAGCCGGTGCCCCGGCGCTCAGGGGGCCGCTTCAGCCTCCGTCCCCGCATCACCACGGTGCGGCCGGCGGACGCGAGCACGTCCGCCAGGCCCTGCCCTTCCGGCAGGTGCCCGCCCTTCACCAGCACCGCGCCGAAGCCGCGCTGGCACAGCGCCTCCGCGGCCTCCTGGGCGTCCTCCACCGTGCCCAGCGCGGGCCGGCCCAGCAGCCACGCGGCCTCCTCCAGGTTCGGCGTCACCAGCACGCGCGGGCCCGCCAGCGCCAGGTAGTGCCGGGCCGTCAGCCTCGACAGCACCTGCCCCCGCGACGAGCGCACCACCGGATCCACCACCCACCACACGTCCGAGTCCTTGAGCGCCGCCTTCGCGGTGGCCAGCTGCGACGGCCCGGGCACCACGCCCCACTTCACCGCATGCAGGGGGCCCCACTCGCGCGCGGCCGTCACCTGCGCGGCCAGCATGCGCGGAGAGGCAGGCACCACCGCGAACGTGTGCGCGCCCTGCGCCGTCTGGGCCGTGGGCACCGCCACCGCGTCGCCGCCCCGCGCGCGCACCGCGGCCACGTCCGCGAGCAGCCCGGCCCGGCCCGTGGGCTCCAGTCCCGCCAGGAGCAGGACGCGAGGCCTCACCGGCGGTGCTCTCGCGCCTTCTGCACCAGCGACTTGTAGACGCCCAGGTGCACCGGGATGGTCCCCAGCATCAGCTCCGGGTGCCACTGCACGCCCAGCGCGAACGCGTGCGCGGTGGACTCGATGGCCTCCACCACGCCGTCCGGCGACACCGCGCTCACCGTCACGTCCGTGCCCGGCTTGCTCACCGCCTGGTGGTGCGTGGAGTTCACCATCAGCTGCCCGTGCCCCACGGCCTCCGCCAGGAGCGTGCCGTTCTTCACCTCCACCGGGTGCTGCGGCTGGGTGCGGTCGTGCTTCTGCTCGTGGTCGCGCGCGCCCGGCACCTCGCGCAGGATGTCCTGGAACAGCGTGCCGCCCAGCACCACGGCCAAGAGCTGCATGCCGCCGCAGACGCCCAGCACCGGCAGGTTGCGCTTGAGCGCGCCGCGGATGAGCTGCGCCTCGAAGGCCGTGCGGCCCTCCTTCAGCGGGCCCATCCCTTCACGGGCCTCCTCGCCGTACGCGGACGGGGGGATGTCGAACGCGCCGCCCGTCACCACCAGCCCGGACACCCGCTCCAGGTAGGCGTCCACGCAGGACGCGTCGTCGGTGTACGGCAGCACGAAGGGCAGGCCCCCCGCGCGCAGCACCGCCTCCGCGTAGGGCACCTTCAGCTCGTAGCGGGGGAAGGCGGAGTCGGCCGGCTGGACCCAGTCCGGGCTCAGGCCGATGTTGGGACGACGCGGGGTCGTCCCGTGATGACGCGGTGGTGGATGGTTCATGGTGGGGGCGCTGGCTCCCGGTTAGAGGCCAGTCCCCCGCGCGCTGTCAAACGCGGCGGAGAGCTGGCGCACCCGCTCGGCGATGTCCTGGGCGAGCAGGACGTCGGACACCACGGCCGCGCCGTGCGCCCCCGTCGCCGCCACCTGGGCGATGTTCGCCAGGCCCACCCCGCCAATGCCCACCACCGGCAGCGGGCTCTCCGCCACCACCCGCCGGAAGGCCTCCAGCCCCAGCACCGGCGCCTGCACCACCTTCGTGGTGGTGCCGAAGAGCGGCCCCACGCCCACGTAGTCCGCCCCCGCCGCCAGCGCCGTCCGGGCCCCTTCCGTCCCCCGCGCCGTGACGCCCACGTACCGGCCCGGGCCCAAGAGCTCCCGCGCGGCCTCCGGGGGCAGGTCCTCGTCCCCCACGTGCACCCCGTGCGCGTCCGACAGGAGCGCCAGGTCCACCCGGTCGTTGAGGAGGCACACCGCGCCCGCCTCCCGGCAGCGGGCCACCACCGCCCGGGCCGCGGCCAGCGCCTCCCGGGGCGGGGTGCGCTTCATGCGCAGCTGGAGGACGCGGGCGCCGCCAGCGAGCAGGCACGTGGCCTTGTCCACCAGGGACAGCTCCGGACGGACGCTGTCGTCGACCAACAGGTACGGGCCTTGGGGAAGCGGGGGGCGGGGCGAGACGTTCATCGGATTCCGGGCCTGGGGACAGCGGCGTTGACAGGCGTCCCTCCTGCTATAAGGTGCCGCGCTGTTTTCCAAGCAATTCCGAGGATTTGAATCATGGCCGAAGGCATCAACCCGAAGCACCTCGACAAGCGCACCGCCGAGCGCTACCAGCGCAGCGGCCAGGTGGACGAGGACGCGTACAAGAAGCACCTCGAGGAGCTGCCGGACGTGGCTGACAAGGCCGTCCCCATCGAGACGCTGATGGATGGCGACCTCGACGACGACTTCGATGACGAGGACGAGGACGACACGGACGACGACGCCTCCGACGAGGACGACGCCGACGAGTCGGCCGACGACGAGGACAAGGCGTCCGAATGAGCCCTTCGGAGAAGCGGGGTGAGACCTTCGTGATGACGGGGGAAGCGAGCCCCGCCTCCGAGGAGTCCCTGTCGTTCAGCACCTTCGTCGTCGGGCTGGGTTCCGCCGTCCTCATCCACCTGGGGGGCGCGCCGAACCCGGAGACGGGCCGCATGGAGAAGGACCTGCCCTCGGCCCGGCAGAACCTGGACCTCCTGGCGATGCTCCGCGAGAAGACGCGCGGCAACCTCACCGCCGAGGAGGAGAAGCTCGTGGACAACCTCCTGTCCGACCTGCGCCTGCGCTACGTGGAGGCGAGCCGGAAGTGAAGCCTCCTGAAGTCACCCGCCCGGGGGCGCTGCCCCGGGGCGTCCGCATCGCCGCCGCGCTGTGCCTGGCGCTCTCCACCCTGACGGGGTTCCTCGCCTGCAGCGAGGCCTCCGTCATGATGAACTTCGAGGCCCACCGCGAAGCGCAGCGGGAGCACACCCCCACCCTGTCCCTGCTGGGCAAGGACCCCGCCGTCACCCAGGCCATCATGGAGGCGCAGCTGTCCGCGCTCTCCCCCATGCGCGAGTCCCGCGCCCTGGTGCTGACCGGCCTGACGGTGGCCTGCACCCTGCTCTTCTTCGCCTCCAGCCGCATGCTGCGCTCCCCGGAGGGCATGCCCCGGGACGGCTTCCGGCAGCTGTTGGGCGGCGCGGGCATCTTCGCCGCGCTGATGCGCACCATCGACGGGGCCCAGTGGACCGTCGTGGCCCGGCACACCAGCCAGGCCATGGTGCAGGGGCTCAAGGGCCTGCCGGAGTTCCAGGACCCGGCCGCCGCGCAGCAGCTCTACGCGCTCGTGCCCTCCCTGATGACCCTCAGCGCGGTGCTGCCCACGGTGCTCGTCGCCGGCGGCTTCGCCCTGATTGCCCAGTACTTCCGCAGCGAGGGCGTGCGCGAGGCCATCCACACGCTCGACGGGCCCACCGAAGACCCCTGAAGTCGTCGCACGGGACTGACGCAGCGCGGCGAAAGCAGCCGTCCCGCCTGCGTCAGCCGACGTCCGACTCGGCTCGGGGCTGCGCCGGCCCCAGGAGCAGCGCTTCCAGGGCGGCCATCGCGTCCGCTTCGGAGCCGGCGGCCGTGCCCTCCAGGGGCAGCACGCGGGCCAGCGGGGCCTTGGGGATGCGCAAGAGCTCGTCCCGGGTCAGCCCGTAGACGTAGGCCAGGTGCCCCATGGGCCAGCGGGACTGGAGCCGGGCGAACGCCGCGTCATCCAGCTCCTCCAGGGGGCACGGCAGCTCGGCGTCCTCGTACACCACCTTCTCCCCACCCACCCGGCGGCCATTGCCGTAGGCGATGACTTCCTCGCCCTCGTCGGCGTCGTACACGTAGGCGTGCACGGTGGCGTTGGCGGCGGCGGACAGCAGGCGGGCCAGGGCGTGGTGGGCGGCGTACCAGTGGGCGCCCTGCCGGCCCTGGGAGAAGGGCCCCAGGAAGGCCAAGCGCACCACCTTGCGGCGGCGGTTGATGGTGACGCGCAGCGCCGTGGCGGCCGGGACGCTGTCCATCGACAGGGCCTCCCGGGCCAGACGCACCAGCGCCAACCCGGAAAAGGTGTCGAGTCGAACGAGATAGCCGCCGTGTGCGTCCAGAGTGAAGCCCCCAAGGATGGGCGCCGCCTATAACCGACCCCCCTACCCCCTGGCAACTTCGCCTCCACGCTTTCCCGGCTGCTTCCAGCGGCTCAAAGTATTCCGGGGAAATCGCAGGGCGCACCGGCAGTGTCGCCTTGCCAAGGGGTCCCTGGCCCTTACGTTGAGTTCATGCGACTCGACAAATACACGGTGAAGGCGCAGGAGGCGATCCAGGAGGGTCAGTCCCTGGCCCGCCGGGCCGACAATCCCCACTACGAGCCGGAGCACCTGGCCACGGCGCTGCTGGGGCAGAAGGACGGCATCGTCGACCCCCTGCTGCGCAAGATTGGCGTGGACGTGAAGCTGTTCGCGGGCCGGCTGGGCGAAGCGCTCCAGAAGCTCCCGCGCATCCAGGGCGGCGAGAGCGCCATGCTCAGCCAGCGCCTGATGAAGACCTTCGACAAGGCGGAGGACGAGGCCAAGGCGCTGAAGGACGACTTCACGTCCTCCGAGCACCTGCTGCTCGCGCTGACCCAGGACAAGGGCGCCGTCGGCGAGGCCATGAAGTCCTCCGGCGTGACGCGCGAGCGCGTGCAGGCGGGCCTCAAGGAGGTCCGCGGTTCCGCGCGCGTGACGAGCGCCGACGCGGAGTCCACCTACCAGGCGCTGGAGAAGTACGGCCGCGACCTCACGGAGGCCGCGCGCAGCGGCAAGCTGGACCCCGTCATCGGACGCGACGAGGAGATCCGCCGCTGCATCCAAGTGCTCAGCCGCCGCACCAAGAACAACCCCGTCCTCATCGGTGAGCCGGGCGTGGGCAAGACGGCCATCGCCGAAGGGCTCGCGCGCCGCATCGTGGACGGCGACGTGCCGGAGGGCCTGAAGAACAAGCGCCTCATCACCCTGGACCTGGGGGCGATGGTGGCCGGCGCGAAGTACCGCGGCGAGTTCGAGGAGCGCCTCAAGGCGGTCCTCAAGGAGGTCGCGGACGCGGCCGGCGAAATCATCCTCTTCATCGACGAGATGCACACGCTCGTGGGCGCCGGGAAGGCGGAAGGCGCCATGGACGCGGGCAACATGCTCAAGCCGGCGCTCGCGCGCGGCGAGCTGCACTGCATTGGCGCGACGACGCTGGATGAGTACCGCAAGCACATCGAGAAGGACGCCGCGCTGGAGCGCCGCTTCCAGCCGGTGTTCGTGGGCGAGCCCACGGTGCACGACACCATCAGCATCCTGCGTGGCCTCAAGGAGCGCTACGAGGTCCACCACGGCGTGCGCATCCAGGACTCCGCGCTCGTCGCGGCGGCCACGCTCAGCCACCGGTACATCGCGGACCGCTTCCTGCCGGACAAGGCCATCGACCTGGTCGACGAGGCCTCCAGCCGCCTGCGCATCGAGATCGACTCCATGCCCACGGAGATCGACGACATCCGCCGCAAGGTGACGCAGCTCGAAATCGAGCGCGAGGGCCTGCGCAAGGAGACGGACCCGCACTCGCGCGAGCGCCTGGCCACCATCGAGAAGGAGCTCGCGAACCTCAACGAGAAGTTCAACTCGCTCAAGGCGCACTGGGACGAGGAGAAGAAGGCCATCGCGGCGCTGCGCACGCTCAAGGAGAAGCAGGAGAAGGCGCGCAACGACCAGGCCGCCGCCGAGCGCCAGGGCGACCTGAACCGCGCCGCCGAGCTGAAGTTCGGCGTCATCCCGGGCCTGGAGAAGGAAGTCACGGCGCAGAACGAGAAGCTGGCGGAGCTGCAGAAGCACCAGAAGTTCCTCAAGGAGGAGGTGGACTCCGAGGACATCGCGTCGGTCGTGGCCAAGTGGACGGGCATCCCGGTCTCCAAGCTGATGGAGGGCGAGATGCAGAAGCTGGTCAAGATGGAGGACCGGCTCGCCGAGCGCGTCATCGGTCAGCGCAGCGCGATTGAAGCCGTGTCCAACGCCGTGCGCCGCGCGCGCAGCGGGCTGCAGGACCCGAACCGTCCCATCGGCTCGTTCATCTTCCTGGGCCCCACGGGCGTGGGCAAGACGGAGACGGCGAAGGCGCTGGCGGAGTTCCTCTTCGACGACGACACGGCCATGGTCCGCATCGACATGTCCGAGTACATGGAGAAGCACGCGGTGTCGCGGCTCGTGGGCGCGCCCCCGGGCTACGTCGGCTACGAGGAGGGCGGCCAGCTCACGGAGGCCGTGCGCCGCAGGCCGTACACGGTGGTGCTCTTCGATGAGATCGAGAAGGCACACCACGACGTGTTCAACATCCTGCTGCAGATCCTGGACGAAGGCCGGGTGACGGACAGCCAGGGCCGCACGGTGGACTTCCGCAACACGGTGCTCATCCTCACGTCCAACATCGGCTCGCAGGCCATCCAGGAGGGCATGGCGGGCACGGACACGCTCAACGAGAAGACGCGCGGCGAGGTGATGGAGGCGCTGCGCGGCCACTTCCGGCCGGAGTTCCTCAACCGCGTGGACGAGATCGTCGTCTTCGAGCCGCTGCGCAAGAAGGACATCTACCGCATCGTCGACATCCAGCTGGGCAAGCTGCAGAAGCTGCTCCAGGCCAAGCGCCTGACGCTGGACCTCACGGACAGCGCGCGGGAGCTCCTGGCGGAGCGCGGCTACGACCCGACGTACGGCGCCCGGCCGCTGAAGCGGGCCGTGCAGAAGTACCTGCTGGATCCGCTCGCGCTCCAGGTGCTCAACGGCGAGTTCGCGCCGGGCGAGCACATCCAGGCGGACGCGGGCCCCGACGGGCTCACCTTCGCCAAGGTGCTGGTGGACAACTCCAAGGGCGTGAAGAAGACGGCGTAGTCCGCTTCACGCACCGGGGCTTCGCTTCAAGGCGGGCCGCCTTCCCTCACGGGGAGGCGGCCCGTTGTCTTCATCAGGTGCGGCGGTGCTTGTCGTAGAGCGCGTCGCGCCACGCGAGCAGGTCCGGGAAGCGCGCGGCGAGCCCTGGATGGGTCCACACCTCGCGCGTGCCCGGCCCCATGGGCAGGTGCCGGTCCGCCGGCGGCCCCAGGAGCACGAGCATCGCCGCGGTGGTGATGTCCGCGTAGGTGAAGCCCGCCGCCAGCAGGTAGGGCCGGCCGCCCAGCGCCGCGCGCAGCTTGTCGTAGGCGGGGGCGACCTTGGCCTCGATGACCTCCGGCGTGCCATCCGCCACCTGGTGCTTCTTCACCACGTAGCGCATGCCCAGGCGCGCGGAGGGCGCGAACAGCGGGCGCAGGAAGCCGGGGACGAACTTCGGCAGGGCCTCCGCCTGGGCGCGGGAGATCGTCAGCATGCGCGGCATGGCGTAGGCGCGCGCCAGGTCCAGCACCTCTTCGCTGGTGTCGTTCCACGCGGTGATGGCGTCCAGGTGCGCGGCCGGGAACAGCGGGCTCCCCTGCCCCAGCTCCTCCGCGCGCTTCGCGATGGCGAACGAGCCGTGCGTCGCGGCCTGGGGCGGATCCACGAGCAGCGGCACGGAGGGCTTCACGCCGGGCGCCACCTGCTTGCGCAGCCAGCGCTCCTGGATGAGGGGGACGTAGTCCTGGTAGCGGTAGGTGACGCGGTGGTGGTCCAACGCCCACCGGGCCTTCTCCGTCCAGCCCGAAGAGGTCAGTCCGACGAGGGTTCGCATAGGGGGCGGGACCCTATCAGGGCGCGCTCAGGAACGCGTCCAGCTCGGAGAGCTTGAGCATCCGGGGCTCGGGGGTGGGGAGCACGGCGTCGCGGGCCGCGGCGGCCAGCGCGCGGGCCCGCTCCGGCTCGCGGTGGGCGCGGCGCAGCGCGCGGGCCAGGACGAAGCGGATGTTGGCCATCTCCAGGGGGGAGGCCGCCGTCTGGTTCCAGGCCTCCAGGGCCTGCTCCGCCCACGGGAGGGCCTGCTCCACCTCGCCCCTTGCCAGGGCAAGTTCGGCCAGCATCTCCGCCACCTCCATGGGAGGCCGGGCCTCCGCGCCCGCGAGCTTGTGGTGCAGGGCCAGGAGCTCGCGCGCCGCGTCCCGGGCCTCGTTGAGCTGCTTCGCCTGGATGAGGGCCAGGGTCAGGACGCGCAGCACCTCGCCCAGTTCGCTCTCCGCCTCCAGCTCCCGCACGATGGCCACGGCGCGCTTCGCCTCCGCGACGGCGCGCGCGGGCTGATCCAGCCGCATCCAGGCCTCCGCCATGCAGCGTGCTGGCGCCGCGAAGATGGGGTCCTTGCGGCCATCGGCCCGGCCCACCATCGCCTCCTCCTCCATCTGCTGGAGCAGCGCCTGGGCCTCGGCCATCCGGCTCTGGTTCATGAGGATCTGGGACAGGTTGGTGCCCGTGCGGATGCGGAAGACGGAGCCCTTGGGGAACAGCTGGTTGTAGATGGCCCGGGCCTCGTGCATGTGGCGCTCGGCCTCGTCGTAGCGCCCCATGCGGTAGGCCGCCGCGCTCAGGTTCCCTCGCAGACCGGCGACGTAGCGCAGGGGCTGGTGATCCGGACCGTAGATGCGCTCATAGCGGCGCAGGACCTCCAGGAAGGCCTCCTGGCCCTCCTGGTAGCGCTGCAGTTCCACCAGGGTGCCGCCAATGTTGTTGAGGGTGATGGCGACCTTCGGGTGGTCCGGGCCGTAGGCGGCCTCCAGGATATTCCGGGCGCGCTGGACGGTCGCGAGCGCATCCTCCTTGCGCCCCATGGACCGCTGGGTGGAGGCCAGGGTGAGCAGCCCGCGGGCAAGCCGGGGTGAGTCTCGGCCATGCAGCCGCTCCTGGAGCGCCAGCCCCTGCTGGATGAGCGGCAGTGCTTCCGAGGAACGCGACTGCTGTTCCAGCGAGTTGCCTTCGTACACGAGCAACTGCGACTCCAGCTCCGGGTTGCCGCCGGAGCGCGCCAGGAGCGCCCGGGCCTCGTCGGCGTGGGCCTTCGCCTGCTCCGGGCGCTGGGTCACTTCGCCGTCGACGAAGACCTGATGGACGGCGGCCTCCGCGGCGCGCAGATCGTCGCGCCCGGACAGGGACGCGAGCATCGCGCGGCGCAGCGCGGGTTCCGCGGCCTCGTCGCGCAGGAAGGCGCGGGCTTCGCCTTCGATGAGCAGGGCTTCGCCGAGGAGCGGCTGGTAGCCCAGCGCCTCGGCCTCTTTGATGATGGGAGCGACGCGGTCCACGGCGTCCTGCCACCGGTCCGCGCCCAGGCGGGCCCGCGCGTCGTCCAGCTTCGCGTACGCGGCCTTCACGCGAGCGGCGACCTCGGGGCGCTCCGGCGGAGGCACGGGCTGGGACAGGGCCTCCACGTCCGCGCAGCGCGAGAGCGGGCTCAACGCCTGCGCGGCTTCCGGCGCGGTTGCGACGCCCGCCCGGTCCGCGGAGAGGAGCACCTCGGTCAGCGAGGTCAGCTCCCGGCGGCGGCGCTCCAGGCAGTTCGTGCGCAGGTCCAGCACCGCGGTGGACTGGGTGCCGTGTTCGTGCGTGGCGAGGCACGCATCGCGCCGGCTGTCGCTCCAGCCGGAGACATAGGCATCCAGCGCGCGGGCCGTGGTCTCGTAGGCCGCGACGGCGTCCGGTGCGCCCGTGGCCTGGAAGGCCTTGAGCAGCGCCGCCTTGCGGTCCGCGTCCCAGACGCCCTGGAAGCGCGAAGGGTCCTCCGCGCAGGGCGAAGGGCCGCGTGCGACCACCAACGCTGCCACGATGGCGAGCAGGCCCGCGCCCACGCCCGCCGCCGCCATCTTCGCGCCGGTGCGCGGGAACGCCGCCCGCTCCAACGCGTCGAGCAGGACCGTCATGGAGGGATGGCGCTCCGAGGGCGCACGCGACAGTCCGCGCACGATGAGCGCGTGCACGGCGCGAGGGATGTTGCTCCGGTTCGCGAGGCCGCCCGCTTCGGCGGAGGAGGGCCTCTGGCCGTGCAGCCCTTCGTACAGCGACACGCAGAACGCGTACTGATCCGACCGGGCATCGGCCGGAGCGCCCGTGAGCACCTCCGGCGCGATGTATCCGGGAGTGCCGGCGACGCTGGTGACCAGCGGGGCCTTCTTCAGGGACGCGGCCTCGGCCGGAGCCCGCGCGGGGCCCGCCGCCGGAGGCACGGCCTCACCCGAGGCCAGCGAAGGGGCGTCCATGCCTTCGGTGGACTCCAGGCGCGCCAGCCCGAAGTCCGTCACGCGGGCGCGGCCCTCCTTGTCCACGAGGACGTTGTCCGGCTTGAAGTCCCGGTGCACCACGCCCGCCGCGTGCGCCGCCGCGAGCCCCCGGCCCGCCTGCAGATACAACCGCACCACGTCGCGCCACGGCCTCGCGGACGCCTTCAGGTGCTGGCGCAGCGTGCCCCCGTCCACCAGCTCCATCGCGATGAAGACCACGTCCCCGAACGTCCCCACGTCGTGCACCGTGACGACATGCGGGTGGCGGGTGCGCGCGGCGGCCTGGGCCTCACGAAGCAGCTGCTCCGTCAGCCCCGCGGCACCGCCCGTCGAGGACAGCGTGCGCAGCAGCTTCAGGCCGATGCGCCGGTCGAGGCTCGGATCATACGCCGCGTGGACGACGCCCATCCCGCCCGCGCCCAGCCGCTCCAGCACCACGTAGCGCCCCAGCAGCGTGCCCTGCGCCACCTGCGGATAGCCCGTCCTCGAAGCCCGCGTGCGCGGCGCCTCCGACAGCACCACGGCCGTGGGCGCGGCGTGCACGTCGGGCGCGGAAGCGGCGCGCACCCGCAGGAAGTCCGCCAGGGCCTCCCGGCAGACCGCGCAGGCATCCAGGTGGGTCTCGGCGCGCTCGCGCAGGGACTGCGACGGAATGCCATCCGCGAGGTCGAGCAGCTCGACCTCCACGAGATGGGCGGAGGACTCGGACATGGGTGGGCTCACCCTTTCTTCAAGAGGGACGCGAGGCTGAGCTCCAGGCTGCCGTCGAGGACGCGCAGCAGGCTGTCGAGCTGGGACGTGTTGAGCGCGAGCCTCCGGGCCAGGCCCGCCCGCGTGTTCTCCAGGAGCGCCTCGCGCGCCTTCGCCATCCACCGCGACACCGTGGAGGCGTGCACCTGGTGCAGCGCGCCCAGCGACTCCACGCCCAGGCCCTGCACCAGCCCCATGCGCAGCAGGTTGCGGTCCCGCGCGGAGAGCGCGGCCAGGGCCTCCGCGAAGGCAGCGCGGAAGGCGGGACGGTAGCGGTGGCGGATGTGCTCCAGCTCCGGATCCGCCGCGCCCAGGTCCGCCGCGATGAGCGCGTCATCCAGCGGCGTGCTGCGCTCCGGCCTGCGCTTGAGCGCCAGCGCGACGCCCAGCGCCACGGCCTCCGCCCACCGCCGCAGCGGTCCCCGGCCCGCGTACTCCGTGAGGCGCGGCGCACGGCCACCCTCCTCCACCAGCAGCCGCAGGCGCGTGAGCTGGAGCACCTCGTCCACGAAGGCCCCCGAGTCCTCCACGCGCCGCACCGCGCGTCCCGCGGGCACCAGCACCGTCGCGTCCAGCGCATCCAGCGCGGCCCGCTGGCCCTCCACCGCCGCCAGCGCCAGGTACAGGTCCTCGCAGTGCAGCGCGGCGAGGGCCTGCGTGGGGGGCTCGCCCGGGGGCGTGTGCAGGCCCAGGTGCGCGACGAACGCCTTGGGAGCAAGCCACCCGCCCGGCCACGCCGCCTCGCAGCGCTCCACGATGGCGGTCAGCACGGGCTCGAGCCCCGCCTCCTCCTCGGGAGTCAGGGGTCGCGCGGCCCCCCGGAATGCCGCGACCAGCTCGGATGGAAGGTTCGCCATGGCAGCGAGGCCGGGCCCCCAAAGGACCGGTGAATCCAGGACGTTAGCGAAAGGCCCGGGCAATGCGGAAGAGCCCCCTGCGCTTGGAAGGCGCCCCGGTCAGCGGCCAACCCACGGCGTTGGCGCCGGCGCCCCTCCTGGTAGGCCGTGCTCGCGCGGAAATCCAACCCGGCCGCGCATCGCGGTCGCGGGTCGTGCATCCGACCGGCGCTTGAAGTCGTGGGACCCACTACCCGGAGGACGACATGAAGATCGGAATCATTGGCGCGGGGCTGATCGGCGGAACCCTGGCTCGCAGGTGGACGAAGCTGGGGCATGAGGTGTCCATCGCGAACTCCCGCGGGCCGGACACCCTGCGCGACCTGGCGAAGGAGACGGGCGCGAAGGCCGTCACCGTCCAGGAGGCGGCGAACGCCGGCGAGGTCGTCGTCGTGACCATTCCCCAGAAGGCGGTCCCCGACCTGCCGAAGGGCCTCTTCGCGAACGTGCCGAAGGACGTCGTCGTCATCGACACGGGCAACTACTACCCCGTGCGCGACGGAAACATCGCGGAGCTCGAAGCCGGCACGGTGGAGAGCGAGTGGGTCGCGAAGCTCATCGGCCGCCCGGTCATCAAGGCCTTCAACAACATCTTCTTCCAGAGCCTGCTGGACAAGGGCACCCCGAAGGGCACGCCCGGCCGCGTCGCGCTGCCCATCGCGGGAGACCCGCCCGAGCACCGCGCGAAGGTGCTCAAGCTCGTGGAGGAGCTGGGCTTCGACGGCATCGACGCGGGCAGCCTCGCCGACTCCTGGCGCCAGCAGCCCGGCACCCCGGTCTACACCCACGACCTCGACGCCGCGGGCGTGAAGAAGGCCCTGGCCGCGGCCGAGCGCTCGCGCATTCCGGAGTACCGCAACGCCTCCAACACCTGGCTGAAGAACTTCCTCGAATCACAGAAGTGAGCCCAGCGGAGTCGGACGGCGCGGCGGGGGGCCCCTCCCGCCGCCGCCGCGGGTCGTCGCGTAGAGTGCGCGAGCACTCATGACCTCCTCCTCCGAAGCCCCGCTGCTCGTCACCGCCGAGATGGAGCCGGAGACCTTCGCGCGCCTGGACGGGCTTCGCCGCCGCTACTTCCCGCCCGAGCGCAACGTCATCCCCGCGCACGTCTCCCTCTTCCACCACCTGCCCGCATCAGAACAGGACGCCGTGGAGGCCGCGCTCGAGGTCGTCACCGAGCGTCCCGCCCCCACGCTGCGCTTCGGAAGGCTGCGAAGCCTGGGACGCGGCATGGCCGTGGACGTGGAGGCCCAGGAACTGGTCCCGGTGCACCGCGAGCTGTCCCGCGCGTTCGCGGAGTGGATCACGCCGCAGGACCGTCAGCCCTTCCGGCCCCACGTCACGCTGATGAACAAGACCACTCCCGAGGAAGCGAAGGCCGCGCTCGCGGAGCTGGGCGCGGACTGGGCCGCCTTCGAGTCCACGGCTCCAGCGCTGCTGCTCTGGCGCTACCTCGGAGGCCCGTGGGAGCTCGTGCGCCGCTTCCCGTTCACGGGCCGCGCTGGATGAGCTGCTCCACCGCTTCGCGCACGTCCTGCAACAGCGACGGATCCCTCACCGCGATGAAGATGGTGTCGTCGCCCGCCACCGTGCCCGCCAGGCCCTCCACCTCCTCGCGGTCCAGCGCCAGCCCGAAGATCTGCGCGTAGCCGGGCGCCGTCTTCAGCACCAGCATGTTGGGTGGCGCCTCGATGATGGTGACGCTCGGCGCGAGCGGCACCGGCGCCACCGGCGGCTCCGTGCGCTGGTAGCGCCCGTTCACCTTCTGCACGTGCAGCTTCTTCAGCCGCCGCGACAGCGTGGACTGGCTGGGCGCGTGCCCCGCCTGCTCCAGCAGCTCCTGGAGCACCGCCTGATCCGGAACGTCCTGCCGGGAGATGAGCTGAAGGATGGCGTCGTCCAGGTTCATTCACGTTCACCATGCATGCGGCTGAATACGCACGCAAGGCGGATGAAAAATCCCAGTGAATGTTCTTGCGCGCTGCGCCGTTCTGCATAATATCCGCGCCTCCTCAGCGAATATGCATGAATTCGAGTGCATATTCAGCAGTACCCCATCCATCCGGCGCGGCCGGGGGAGCACGAAGCCCATGAAGCATGTCACCCGCATCCAGGACCTGGGCCCGGAAGGCGTCGAGGCGGTCCTCTCGCAGGCGGCCGCGTGGAAGCAGAAGGACCCTGGGGCGCTGTTCCCCGGGAAGATCCTGGGCATGGTGTTCTTCAATCCGTCGCTGCGCACGCGCACCTCCTTCGAGGCGGTGATGCTGCGCGCGGGCGGGCACGCCATCGTGCTCGACGTGGGCTCTGGCGTGTGGAAGCTGGAGGACCGTCCCGGCGCGGTGATGAACGCGGACCGCGCGGAGCACATCAAGGAGGCGTCGCCCGTCCTGTCGCGCTTCGTGGACATGCTCGGCATCCGCACCTTCTCCCAGGGCGGCGGTGACGAGGAGGACGAGGCCGACCCCGTCATCAACGCCTTCCGCAAGTGGGCCACCGTGCCGGTGGTGAGCATGGAGTCCGCGCGCGAGCACCCCTGCCAGGGCCTGGCGGACGCGCTCACGCTGCGCGAGACGTTCGGCACCACGAAGAAGCTGCCGGTGACGCTCACCTGGGCGCCGCACATCAAGCCGCTGCCCAAGGCCGTTCCCAACTCGTTCCTCTTGTCCGCGGCAGCCGCGGGCTGCGAGGTGCGCGTGGCGCATCCGCCGGGCTTCGACCTGCACCCGGCCGTGCGCGCGGAAGCCGAGGCGTACGCCAAGGCCACCGGCGGCAGCATCACGTACACGCACGACCAGGACGAGGCGCTGGTGGGCAGCCGCGCCGTGTACGCCAAGTCCTGGGGCCCCACGGCTCAGACGGCCAGCACGCCCACGGACGTGGCGGCGCTGCTCGCGTCGTACTCGGGCTGGATGCCCACGCGCCGGCACATGGCGAAGGCCGCGAAGGACGCGGCGTTCCTGCACTGCCTGCCCGTGCGCCGCAACGTGGAGGTCGCCGACGAGGTGCTGGACCACGCGAGCAGCCGCGTCGTGGACGAGGCGGGCAACCGCTACCACGTGCAGCGCGCCCTCCTGGCCTGGATGCGCGGCGGCTGAGCCGTCACAGCCCGCCGCCCCACCCTTCTTCGTCCCCTTTTGAATTTCCAGAGGTCCACCGTGCCTTTGTCTCCCGACCCGTACGCCGCACTCCGCAACGCGGCGAAGTACGTGAAGCAGTTCCGCAGCAAGACCTTCGTGGTGAAGCTGGGCGGCGCCGTGCTGACGGATCCGCGCACGCGCAAGACGGCGTGCGAGCAGATCGCCCTGCTGTGGGCCTTCTCCATCCGCCCCGTCGTGGTGCACGGCGGCGGTCCGGAGCTGGACTCGCTCTGTGACGCCCTGCACCTGCCCATCGAGAAGGTGGCGGGCCGCCGCATCACCTCCGCGCCCGTGCTGGACGCGGCGAAGATGGTGCTCGCGGGCAAGCTGCACACGGACCTGCTAGCGGACCTCCAGGCCGCGGGCGTGCCCGCGGTGGGCCTGTCCGGCGTGGACGCGGGCCTCATCAAGGCGCGCAAGCGCCCGCCCGTGCTGGTGACGGAGCCCGGTGAAACCCAGGGCCGCATGGTGGACTACGGCCTCGTGGGCGACATCGAGTCCGTGGACACGCGCGTCGTGGAGCATCTGCGCAGCGCGGACTACGTGCCCGTCATCGCCCCGCTGTCGGGTGGCCAGGACGGCGCCGTGTACAACACCAACGCGGACACGGTGGCGGCGGCCCTGGCGGCGGCGCTGCATGCCGAAAAGCTGTTCTTCATGGTGGAGGTGCCGGGGCTCCTCAAGGACGTCTCCGACCCGTCGTCGCTCATCTCGCTGGCCACGCTGTCGGACCTGGCGTCCCTGGAGGCGGAAGGGCGGCTCACGGGCGGCATGCGTCCGAAGGCGCACGCCATGCGCCACGCGCTCGTGGGCGGCGTGGGCAGCGTGCACCTGGTGAGCGGCAAGCAGTCCGACGCCCTGTTGGAGGAGGTCTTCACCAACGAGGGCAGCGGCACCATGGTCGTGCGCGAGCACCCGGTGAAGCACGGCGAGGCCAAGGGTTGAACCCCGCCGAGCTGCTCACCGCGCTGGTCGCCACGCCCAGCGTCTCCGGCGACGAGGCCCGCATCGCGGACCTCGTCGCGGGCCATGCGGAGTCCTGGGGTGCCCGCGTGCACCGCCAGGGCCACAACGTGTGGTTCAGCGTGGGCAGCGGGCCGAAGCGCCTGCTCGTCAACTCGCACCTGGACACGGTGAAGCCGTGCGCCGGGTGGAACACCGAGCCGCACGAGGCCGTGTGGAAGGACGACACGCTCTACGGCCTGGGCGCCAACGACGCCAAGGGCTGCGTCACCGCCATGCTCCTCACCGCGAAGGCGCTCCTCGAAGAAGGCGCGCCTTCCGGTGTGGAGTGCGTCTTCGCGCTCACCGCCGAGGAGGAGACGGGCGGCAAGGGGCTGGGGCCACTGTTGCCCGCGCTGGGGCCGCTGGACGCCGCCATCGTGGGAGAGCCCACGTCGCTCAAGCCCTGCACGGCGCAGCGGGGCATGCTGCTCCTGCGCTGCGTGGCGCACGGCAAGAGCGGCCACGTCGCGCACGCGCACACGGGTGGCCTGGGCTCGGAATCCAACGCCATCCTCAAGGCGGCCCGGGACATCCAGGCCGTGTCCGCGTTGCGCTTCCCCGCGCACCCGCTGTTGGGTGAGGCGCGAGCGCAGGTGACGCAGGTGTCCGGGGGCCTCGCGCGCAACCAGGTGCCGGACCGGTGCGAGTTCTTCGTGGACCTGCGCACCACGCCGGGCATGGACCACGCGAAGGTGGCGGAGGACGTGGGCCGTGCGCTGGAGAGCGAGGTGGTGGTGCACTCCGCGCGCTACCTGCCCAAGGGCACGGACGCGTCGCACCCGCTGGTGCGCGCGGCGGTGGCGGCGTCGGGACAGGCGACCGTGGGCTCCAGCACCACGTCCGACTGGGCGTTCCTGGGCGACCTGCCCGCGGTGAAGGTGGGTCCGGGCGACACGCTCCGGAGCCACCAGGCGAACGAGTACCTCACGCGCGCGGAGCTGGAGGCGGGGCTCGCGTTCTATCGACGACTGCTGCACGGCTATGCCGGGGAGGTGTCGCGTGGCTGAGACATTGTGGGGCAAGGGCCAGCCGCTGGACGCGGCCATCCACGCCTTCACCGTGGGCGATGACCCGGTGGTGGACCTGTCGCTCGTCCCGCACGACGCGCTGGGCAGCGCCGCGCACGCCCGCATGCTCGCGCACGTGGGGCTGCTCGCGCCTGACGCCGCCGCGTCGCTCGTGAGCGCCCTGCACGCGCTGCACGACGAGGCCCGAGCGGGCCGCTTCACCATCCGCCCGGAGCAGGAGGACGGCCACACCGCGCTGGAGGCCGCGCTCGTGGAGCGCACCGGCGAGGCGGGCAAGCGCATCCACCTGGCGCGCTCGCGCAACGACCAGGTGCTGCTCGCCCTGCGCCTCTTCATGCGCGAGGAACTGCTCGCGCTGGGTGCGCGCACGGCGGAGCTGGCCGGCACGTTCCTCGACTTCGCGCAGGCGCATGCGGACCTGCCCCTGCCCGGCTACACGCACCTGCGCCGCGCGATGCCGTCCACCTTCGGCCTGTGGGGCATGGCGTTCGCCGAAGGGCTGCTGGAGGAGCTGGAGGCGCTGAAGGGCGTGTGGGGGCGGCTCGACCGCTGCCCGCTGGGCGCCGCCGCGGGCTTCGGCGTGCCGCTGCCCATCGACCGTGAATATGTCGCGCGGTTGCTCGGTTTTAGTCGAGTTCAACGCAGCCCCATCGACGCGCAGGACAGTCGGGGGCGGCATGAAGCAGCGCTGCTCACCTGGGCGTGCTCGGTGGCGGGCACTCTGGAGAAGTGGCTTTGGGACGTGCAGCTCTACAGCATGGACGAGTTCGGCTTCCTGGCCCTGCCGGATGCCTTCACGACCGGCTCGTCCATCATGCCGCAGAAGAAGAACCCGGACGTGGTGGAGCTGGCCCGGGGCCGCTGCCGCGAGCTGCGCGGCCTTGCGCACCAGGTGGAGGCGGTGGCCGGCGGGCTTCCCTCCAGCTACCACCGTGACTTCCAGTTGCTGAAGCGCCCCACCCTCCAGGCCCTCACCAGCGCGAAGGCGCTTCTGGAGGTCCTGGCGCGGCTGGTGCCCGCGCTGAAGGTGAACGCGGAGAAGGCGCGCGCGGCGTGCGACGACACGCTCTACGCCGCGCACCACGCCTACGCGCTCGTGGCGAAGGGCCAGCCCTTCCGCGACGCGTACCGCGAGGTGGGCCGTCAGCTCAACGAAGGCACCTTCCAGCCGGACCGTGGCGCGCTGACGGCCACCCACCTGGGTGGCGCCGGCAACCTGGGCCTCGCCACCGCGCGCGAGGAACTGGCGGACGCGCGCGACTGGCTCACGCGCACCCATGCCCAGCAGGCCGAGGCCGCTTCACGCGTCTGGGCCCCCTGAAACCTTCCTCACCCCCTTTCGCAGCAACAGGAGTCCGAAGATGAGCAAGAAGTCCGTGGTGCTGGCGTTCTCCGGTGGCCTCGATACCGCCTTCTGCACGGTGTACCTGCGTGAGCAGGGCTGGGACGTCACCACCGTCACCGTGGACACGGGCGGCTTCCCGCCCGAGCAGCTGCAGCGCATCCAGGCCCTGTCCCAGAAGCTGGGCGCGGTGGCGCACCACACGGTGGACGCGCGCGACACCCTGTTCCAGGGCTACCTGCGCTTCCTCATCGCCGGCAACGTGCTGCGCGGCCAGCTCTACCCGCTGAGCGTCTCCGCGGAGCGCGCGTGCCAGGCCGTGGAGGCCGTGCGCATGGCGGAGAAGCTGGGCGTGCAGGCCGTGGCCCACGGCAGCACCGGCGCGGGGAATGATCAGGTCCGCTTCGACGTGGCCTTCCGCACGCTCGCGCCGCAGCTCCAGCTCATCACGCCCATCCGCGACCTGGCGCTCTCCCGCCAGCAGGAGATTTCCTTCCTCGCGGAGCGCGGCTTCCACCTGCCGGCGAAGACGGGCACGTACTCCGTCAACGAGGGCATGTGGGGCACGTCCGTGGGCGGCCGCGAGACGCTGGACTCGTGGAGCACCCTGCCGGAAGCGGCCTTCCCCGGTGGGGAGATTCCCACCGACCTGAAGCCGCTGCCGCTGATCATCTCCTTCGACAAGGGCGTGCCGGTGGCGCTCGACGGCAAGGCGCTGTCGGCGGTGGACGTGGTGGAGAAGCTCAACGCGCTGGGCAGGCCGTACGGCATTGGCCGGGGCGTGCACCTGGGCGACACCATCCTGGGCATCAAGGGCCGCGTGGGCTTCGAGGCGCCCGCGGCGCACCTGCTCATCGCGTCGCACCGCGAGCTGGAGAAGCTGGTGCTGTCGGGCAAGCAGCTCTTCTGGAAGGAGACGGTGGGCAACCTGTACGGGTCGCTGCTGCACGAGGGGCACTTCTTCGACCCGCTGGTGAAGGACCTGGAGGCGTTCCTCGCCTCCTCGCAGGACCGCGTGACGGGCGAGGTGAAGCTGGTGCTCACCCCGCGCGCCCACGTCGTGGAAGGCGTGCGTTCGCCGCACTCGCTGATGGACGCGAAGGTGGCGACGTACGGAGAGGCCAACGTGTTGTGGACGGGGACGGAGGCGGCGGGGTTCGCCAAGCTCTACGGCGTCGCGCAGATGCTCTCGCAGAAAGCGAAGTGACGACATGAAGATCCACGTCGACAAGGTCGGAAGTGTCACCCGCAACCTCCAGGTGGGGCGCACCGTGCACCTCACGGACGAGGTGAAGTGCGAAGAGGGCGCCGTCATCGCGGTGCGCATCCACGGGGAGAAGAGCGTCTACAACCAGCTGGAGGACGTGAACGGCCGGCTCGTCACGCTCCACGCGGGCGACATCGTCGTGGGCGCGCTGGGCCACCGCAACGCCCTGCACGGCTACGAGGGCGTCGTGCCCGCGTCCGTCACGGTGGGCGACAAGCTCAACATCCTCAACATGGGCGGCGTCATCGGGAAGTGCACCTCGCACAACCCGGGCGTGGGGCCGCCGTTCGAGGCGGAGGTGCTGGGCCAGGTCCTCACCTTCCCGGAGTTCCAGTCGCGCGCGGGCCAGCACGCGCACATCTCCACCGGCGCGCTCAAGGGCACGTCGCGGGCGGTGACGTGCCCCGTGGTGTACGTGGTGGGCACCTGCATGAACGCGGGCAAGACGTACGCGGCCAGCGTCGTGGTGCGCAAGCTCTCCCAGGCGGGCTACCGCGTGGGCGGCGCGAAGCTCACGGGCGTGTCGCTGATGCGCGACACGCTGTCCATGCAGGACAGCGGCGCGGACGTGGTGATGGACTTCACCGACGCGGGCGTCGTGTGCACCGGCGCGCGCACGGCGTCCAAGGTGGCGCGCATCGTCTTCTCGGAGATGGCGGCCCAGGAGGTGGACGTCATCGTCGCGGAGACGGGCGACGGCATCATGGGCGAGTACGGCGTGCAGGCCATCCTGGCGGACCCGGAGCTCAAGGCGCTGGGCGGCGCGTACATCCTGTGCGCGAACGACCCGGTGGGCGCGGCCGGCGGCGTGCGGCACCTGCGCGAGGTGTACGGCATCGAGATGGACATGGTGGCCGGGCCCGCCACGGACAACGCGGTGGGCGTGCGCTTCGTGGAGCAGGTGGTGGGGCTGCCCGCTCGCAACGCGCGCGCGGATCCCAACGCCCTGGGGAATCTCATCGTGGAGAAGCTCGCGCCGAAGCTCGGTGCGGGGAGGAAGTCATGACGTCGCCTGCGCACATCTACATCCTGGGGGCCTCCGGTTTCGGCGGAGGCGAGCTGCTGCGGCTGCTCGCGGGCCACCCTGGCAACGCCGGCATCCGCGTGGTGTCCCGGCACCACGCGGGCTCGCCCATCCACAAGGTGCACCCGCACCTGCGCGGGCTGGTGGACGGCCGCTTCGAGGCGGAGCCGGACTGGCGCTGGCTCGCGGACTCGCAGCGCCCGGTGGTGTTCAGCGCGCTGGGCCACGGCGACCTGGCGACGCAGTTCGCCGGGCTGGAGAAGCAGTGGGCGGACGCGGGGCTCACGGACCGGATGCTGCTGGTGGACCTGTCGTCCGACTTCCGCCTGGACCACCCGGGCCGGTACGCGGGCGCCTACGGCCGGCCGCACCCGTCCCCGGACCTGCTGGGCACGTTCACCTACGGCCTCACGGAGTGGAAGCGTGAGCAGGTGAAGACGGCGAAGCGCATCGCCAACCCGGGCTGCTTCGCGACGGCGGTGCAACTGGCGCTGTTGCCCATCGCGGCCACGCCGGGGCTGGGGCTTTTGGCGGTGTCGGGCGTCACGGGCTCGTCGGGTTCCGGCTCGCTGCCGGGCGAGGGCACGCACCACCCGACGCGCGCGCACGACTTCCGCGCGTACAAGCCGCTGGAGCACCAGCACGAGGCGGAGGTGGAGGTGATGCTGGTGGCCCATGGTGCCCAGCGGCACCGGCTGGCCTTCGTGCCGCACTCGGCGCCCATGGTGCGCGGCATCTTCGCCACCGTGCAGTTCGAGTGGCCGGAGCACGGCGGCGCGGTGGTGACGCAGTCGCTGACGGAGAAGTACCGCCGCTACTACGAGGGCTCGAAGTTCGTGCGCATCGTGGAGGGCACGCCGCGCGTGGCGGCCGTCGCGGGCAGCAACTTCTGCGACATCTCCGTGGCGACGAAGGGCCGCTCCGTGGCGGTGATGGCGGCGCTGGACAACCTGGTGAAGGGCATGGCCGGACAGGCCGTGCAGAACTTCAACGTGGCCCTTGGCTACCCCGAGGACACCGGCCTGCGCCAGGCGGCCTGCTACCCGTAGGACGTGGAACGCGAGGCGGCTTCGGCACGAAACCGGAGCCGCCTCAAGCCGCGGGCGTCTTCGTCGCGTCGCCCGGGGAAGCAGCCGTCCCCTCGGGTGCGGCGGAGGTGTCCGGGGAAGCCGCCCCCTCGCGCTGCTCCAGACGGGCGCCTCCTGCTTCAGCGGCCTTGAGGAACTCGTCGTACTCCGACTTGCGCGCGGCGGCCTTCTCCTGCGCGGCGGCGGAGCCCTTCTCCGCGGCGGCACGGCCCGCGCGGATGGCCCGGGCGCTCAGCAGGATGCCGCCCACGAAGGCCACGAGGCGCAGCCCGGACGCGAAGCTCCAGCCCGAGGTGAGGCCCTCCAGGCCGTCGCGCACGAAGTTGAGCGCGACCACGAACACGCCCCCGGAGACAGCGGCCCCCACGGCCGTGGTCCACGTGCGCAGTGCGACGACGCGGGCCGCGCCGTAGCAGAGCGCCGGCAGCACCGCGAGCACCCACAGGTCCTCCAGCACCACCGCCATCGGGATGCGCAGGAAGTCCGAGGGCAGCGCGTTCACCCGCGAGTGCAGGCGCAGCACCAGCGACACGCTGAGCATGGCCCCCAGCACCAGCGACAGGAAGCCCAGTCCGACGATGAACTGGAAGCGGCGGACGCGGACGCGCAGGGGCTCGAGGGCACTGGGTTTGGAGCTCACGGGCCCAAAGCCTAGCGCACTCTCACCCTTCGTCCTCTTCCCCGACAGCCGCGTCCCCCGCCGAGCGAGGGGGCGGGCCGTCGCCGTAGAAGACCTCCTCCAGCACCAGCCCCTGTGGCGGCGCCGTGGCCCCGGCCAGCTTGCGCTCGCGCGAGGCCAGCACCTCCGACACCCAGGCCTCGGGGCGGCGGCCCTTGCCCACCTCCACCAGCGTGCCCACCAGGTTGCGCACCATGTGCTTGAGGAACGCGGTGCCCTCCACCACGACGGCCACGGTGTCGCCGGAGGCTCCCTCCACGCGCACCTGCCGGATCTCGCGCACCGCATGCTTCGCCTGGCAGTCCGCGGCGCGGAACGCGGAGAAGTCGTGCCGGCCGATGAGGGCCTGCGACGCGCGGAGCATGGCCTCCACGTCCAGCGGAGCGAACAGCTCCCAGTGCGTCGTGCGCAGCAGCGGGGACCGCGTGCGCCGGTTGCTCAGCCGGTAGCGGTAGCGCTTGCCGCGCGACCAGCGGCGCGGATCGAAGTCCGGGGCCACCTCCTCCGCGGCCACCACCGCGATGTCCGGCGGAAGGATGCCATTGAGCCCCATCGTGTATGCCTTCATCGGCAGCACACGCGGCGAGTCGAAGCAAGCCACCTGCCCCGTCGCATGCACGCCCGCGTCGGTGCGGCCGGCGGAAGCCACGAACACGCGTTCGCCCACGAGCTTCTGGAGCGCGTCTTGGAGCGTGGACTGGATGGACGGCCCGTTGGGCTGCACCTGCCAGCCCACGTACCGGGTGCCTTCGTATTCGAGCGTCAGCTTCAGCCGGGGCATGGGGTGAGCAGGGGCACGCGGATCAACGCGACTTCAGCCAGCCCTCCAGCACATCCGCCGCGAGCTTCGCCAAGGAGACGTTCGCCTTGCGCGCCTGGGACTCCAGCTTCTCGTACAGCGAGGGGTCCAGGGTGAGCGCGAGCAGGCGCGGCTCGGTGGCGGGGAGGTCATCCATGCGCATGGCCTCCGTGGGCGGGCCTTCCACGGACGCCACCACCTCCGACAGCTCCAGCGCCACTTCCGACGTGGGCGCGGAGGACTGGCGCGTGGACAGCCGCTTCAGCTCCTGCGGGCGCTCGTCCTCGAAGAGCTGCTTGACGAAGTTGGCCAGGTGCAGCGGCGTGGGCGTGAAGTCATACGCGTCCAGGAACGCATCCAGGTCGCGCTGCATGTCCAGCGCCGTCTGGTAGCGGCGCTCGCGGTCGCGGGCGAGCGCGCGCATCAGGATGGCCTCCACGCGCTCCGGCAGGTCCTCGCGGAAGTACGACGGCGCGTAGATCTTCGCCTCGGTGATGCTGCGCATGACGGCGACGTCGGACTCGCCGGTGAAGAGCTTGAAGCCGGTGAGCCACTCGTAGAGGACGGTGCCCAGCGAGAAGATGTCGCTGCGGCAGTCCAGCGTCCGGCCCAGGCACTGCTCCGGGGAGAGGTAGCTGAGCTTGCCCTTGATCTCCCCCGAGCGCGTCTCCTCCACCTGGTTGGCGGCCTTGGCGATGCCGAAGTCGAGCACCTTCACCGAGCCGTCGAACGCGACGACGATGTTCTCCGGCGTCACGTCGCGGTGGACGATGTTGAGCGGGTTGCCGTAGCGGTCCTTCTTCGTGTGCGCGTAGTGCAGGCCCGCGCAGACGCAGGAGGCAATCTTCAGCGCGTACACCATGGGGAACGGAATCCCCATGGACTCGGCCTTGGGCACGACGCGGCGCATGTCGCGGCCGGACACGTACTCCATGGCGATGAAGTAGCTGTCGACGATCTTCCCCAGGTCGTGGATCTGCACGATGTTGGGGTGGTTGAGCTGGGCGGCCAGCCGCGCCTCGTTGAGGAACATCTTCACGAAGGCCGCGTGCTTGGACAGGTGCGGACGGATGCGCTTGATGACGATGGGCGTCTCGTCACCGCTCGCATCCACCTGGTGCGCGAGGAAGATCTCCGCCATGCCCCCCACGGCGATCCGGTCGATGAGCCGGTAGTTGCCGAAGCGGAACGCGTCGCGCGGGGGCGAGGAGGCGGCGGGAGCCATGGAAGCAATCTAGCCGCGCCCTACCCGGAGGCGCTAACGAAGTTGGACGACGTGCACCTTGAGCGCCGGTTCCTCGCCAGGAGGGGCCGGAAAGTCGAGCCCCGAGGGACCGAGCGACCCCACTGCCTTCCCCGTCCTGCCAGCCCGCGTCACGCCTTCCATCACCATCGTTTCGAAGCGGCGCGAGGGCAGTCCCGCCAGGTTGCAGCAGGCGACCAGGCGTCCCTTGGGAGCCACCACCTTCGCGGCGGCCTCGGCCAGCCGGGCGTAGTCGCGAGCGGCGGAGAAGCGCGTCGTCTTCGTGGTGGAGAACGACGGAGGGTCCGCGACCACGACGTCGAAGGACTCCCCCTTCTTCGCGAGCCGTCCGAGCCAATCGAAGACATCGCCAGCCACGTAGTCATAGCGGTCCACGGATTGACCGTTGAGGCGCGCGTTTTCCTCGCCCCACTCGAGCACGCGGCGGCTGGCGTCCATGTTGAGCACGCGCTTCGCGCCCCCGGCGGTCGCGGCGACGCCGAAGGCGCACGTGTACGCGAAGAGATTGAGGACGGTGAGCCCGGAGGCCTGGGACTGGAGCCACGCGCGCGTGTCGCGCATGTCCAGGTAGAGCCCCACGGAGAGGCCTTGTCCCGGGCGGATGTGGAAGGACAGGCCGTTCTCCTTCGCGACGAAGTCCTCCACGGGCTCACCGCGAGCCGCGGACTCCGGAGCCAGCGCGTCCTTCGCCACGTTGGCGAGCACGCGCGCCTCCCGGGGACGGCGCTTGAGGTAGACGCTCCGGGGAGCCCACGCGGAGACAGCGGCGTCGAGCAGCGTGGCCTCTTCCGGTTCCGTCAGGTCGCGGTAGAGGCTCACCACGACGACGTCGCCAAAGACATCCGCGGTCACTTCGGGCACGCCATCCGCGGCGCCGTTCAGCAGGCGGAACGCGGAGGTGGCGGGGTCGGCGAGCAGCGCCCCCCGGCGGGAGCGGGAAGCGCGCAGCAGGTCCACGAGCTGGGGAGGCAGGGCACTCACGCGCCCCTTCTACCCTACGAACCCAGCCGTGCGCGGGACCAGACGCGAGCGAGCGCGGCGGCGGCGTCGCGGGCCAGCTCCACGTAGTCATTGCCCAGCAGCTGCCCTTCGCGGACGCAGACGCGGCCATCGACGATGGTCCACGCCACGCGGGCGGCGACGAGCTGGCCCAGGAGGAACGGCGAGTAGCCCGTCTCCGGGTCGGCGGCGGGGATGGCGTCGTAGACGACGAGGTCCGCGATGCTGCCCTCGTCCACGCCGCCCGAAGGCTTGCCATACAGGCGGGTGCAGAGCTCCGCGGGGCCGCTGACGAACAGGTGCGCCAGCGAATCATCCAGGTCCGGCATGCGCCCGGAGCGCGCCAGGGACAGCATGCTGACGAGCGCCCCGGCGAGTTCCTCCTGGAGGGTGCCATGGCCGCCAGTGCCCAGACCCACGAGGTGGAGGCTGGACAGCGCGCCGTCAGCGGATTCGGCCGCGCGGTCCATGGAGCGCGTGGCGCGGGGAGTGAGGGCGATGAACGTGCCGGAGGCGGCCAGCCGTTCCGCCTCGGAGCGCTCCACGGCGCGAGGGTAGCCGGCGATGGCGTGAGGCCCCAGCAGGCCCAGCGCATCCAGGCGCGGCACGACGCGGCGGCCGTGCGTGGAGTAGGTCGTGGAGAGGTCGTCCTCGTTCTCCGCGAGGTGGAAGACGACGGACGCGTTCAGCTCCTGGCGGTGCCCCGCGATGCGGGACAGGAGGGCGTCCTCGCAGGTGTAGGACGCATGGAAGCCCAGGGCGCCCCGGACGCGAGGGTGTTCCCGGTAGCGGCGGACGAATTCGGCGTTGGCATCGGCCTGGGAGTCGGCCACGGCGGCGCCATCCAGGCTGTGCGTGGAGTGGGACGTGACCAGGCGGATGCCCAGCGAGTTCGCGGCGCGGGCCTGGGCCTCCAGGGCGCCAGCGACGTCGCTGGGGCAGGACAGGTGGTCGACGACGAGGGAGACGCCATCCAGCAGCGCGCGAGCGGCGGCGAAGCGGGTGAGGATCTCCACGTCCTCGGCGGTGAGGAGGTTGGCCACGCCGCGCATGCGCTCCAGGCGCGAGCGGGGCTGACGCAGGAGGAAGTCGCCATTGGGGGGCAGGAGCTGCCCGTTGACCATGTGCGAGTGACAGTCCACGAGGCCGGGGGCGACGAGCCGGCCGCGACACGCCACTTCCCAGTCACCGGGGAGCACGGGCACCTCGGCGTCCGGAGCGACGCGGCGGATGATGCCCTCTTCGACCACGACGGCCATGCCGTGGCGGACGCGACCGTCCGCACGGAACACGGCGCAGTTCTTCAGAAGCAGTCGGCCTTCCATGGACATCCCCGTTTTAGCACGGGGTGGGTGGCGGATGAACCCCGTCCCCTACACAGAGTCCCCGAGCGGCAAATCCATGCAGGCTCCAGGGTCGCATGTCTCCTGCGACGACGCCGGGTCGAGCAATTCGACCCGCCACCTCCCATTGCGCCTCATCCGCTCATCGATGGCGTCATAGGTCGAAGACCGTGAGACATGGATCAACCAGGCACGCCGCCCGAGAAAGAACACCGAGCCGGCCAACCACGCTGCCCAGAGGATCCAGAACAGGGGTCCGCCCAGCAGCGGGCACTCCCAGGCCATACAAGCCACGAGGCCGACAAACAAAAGCCCGAACACCGCCAGACGCATCCACTCCCCGTAGGACGCGGGTGCCCCGTGGCGATCGGTCTTCCCCCCAGCATCTGTCGCACCTCCTGCGGCCCGTCCCCTCCTCCCCGCCCGGCAGGCAGGGCAGCGCGGGTCCTGGGCCCCTGGGGACCCGGTATACTCCCAATCCCATGACACCGCTGAGCCCCGGAGTCGCCACCGCCACGGAGCAGGACACGCCGGCCGCCCCCGGCACCCTGCGCTTTCGCCGCCTGTGGCTGTTCTCCCCCCGGGCCGACCTCGCCATCCTGGGCATCCCCCTGGCGCTGACGCTGGTGGCCGCTGTCGCCAGCACGTTCCTCGCCCCGGACGCCGAGGACAACGCCCACCGGCTGCTGGGGTGGACGGCCCAGAACCTCCTGGGCAACGCCACGCACGTCATCCTGACGTTCCTGCTCTTCGGCGTGCACCGTGACGTGCTGACCGCCGCCCCCAAGCAGCCGCGCACCATCCTGGCCGGTGCGCTGGCCATGCTCGGAGTGGGAACCGCGCTGTTCTTCACCTTCTACGCCGACCGCTCCATCCACACCTTCGCCGTGGCCGTCATCTTCAACGTCTTCGGCATGCACCACACCCTGTCGCAACACCGGGGCCTGTGGTCCCTGCACGGCCTGCGCGGCGGACAGGAGGGCCTGGCCTCACCCTCCCCGCTCGAGCGCAAGCTCCAGCAGCTCTACGTCCCGCTGCTGCTCTCCGTCCTCCTCGTCCGCATCTTCTTCGTCGCCGAGTCCGCCGCCCCCGGAGCCCCCGCGTACCTCGACGTGGGTCAGGGCGCGGTGCTGCCGTGGCAGACGCTACCCCTGCTCATCGCCGTCTGGCTGGGCTACTTCCTGCTGCTCTTCCGGAGCGTGCTCCGCTCCGGCACCGCCAGCGGCCCCAAGGTGCTCTACCTCCTGGGCATGGCCACGGCGACGGGCCTGGCGCTCGTGGCCCCGTCCTGGGGCTACGTGATGCTCCCGGGCATGCACGGCCTGGAGTACTACGTGCTCAGCGCCCGCATGCTGGAGCCGCGCGAAGGCGACGCTCCCCGCCTCAGCCAGAAGCTCATCTGGCCCGCGATGATTGCCTCCATGCTCCCGCTGTTCGCGTTGGGCGTGGTGCATGGCTTCCTGCTGGAGGGGCCCATGCGCGGCTCACTGGGCATCGGCGGTGGCGCGCAGGCGCATCCCCTGCTCCGTGCGCTGACCTGCCTGAGCTTCGCGTGCGTGCTCGCGCACTACTTCGCGGACGCCTTCATCTTCCGCTTCCGCATCCCATCCATCCGGCAGGTGATGCTGCGCCGCCTGGGCTTCTCCAGCGGCCCCCGCCCGCCCCTGTCCGCGCGGTAGGGGTTTACGCAAACGCCATGCGGTTCCGTCGCTTCCTGCCCGCCCCCGTGGCCGTGTTCGCGCTGGGGCTCATCTTCTGGTTGGGGCTGCGGCCCCTGCGCAACTACGACCTGTTCTTCCACATGGCGGGCGGCCGCTATGTGCTGGAGCACGGCTTCACCCGCGTGGATCCCTTCAGCGTGACGGGCACCGCGGGCTGGGTCCCCCACGAGTGGGGCTTCGGCGTGCTCTGCGTCCTGCTCGTGAAGGTCCTGGGCGCCGCGGGGCCTTCGCTCTTCGTCGCCGCGCTCGTGGCGGCCAACGGGGTCCTGCTCTGGGTCGCCCTGCGGCGCGCGGACCCGCGGCCCTCCCACCTGCTCGTGCTGCTGTGTCTGGGCCTTGTTTCGGCCGTCCAGGCCCACACCTGGCTCGAGGAGCGCCCCTTCCACGTGGGACACCTGTTCTTCGTCCTCGCGATCCTGGGTGTCCAGGCCTGGCGGCAGGGCCAGGAGAAGGTGCTCTGGGCCTTCCCCCTCCTGGGCCTCGCCTGGGCCAACCTGCATGGCAGCTGGCTGCTGGGGCCGGCGGTGCTCGCGTCCACCGCGATGGGCACGGCCCTGGATGACCGCAGCCCCGCGTCACTGCGCCGTTGCGGGACCGCGCTCGCCGCGGCGCTCGCGATGTTCCTCGTCGCGGGCGTGTCGCCAGACGGCCCTCACATCTACCTGTATCCCATCCAGCACTCGCTCCTGCCGTCCACCCAGCGCATCAACGAGTGGGGCCCCCTGGACCTGGAGCTGCGCTGGAGCTGGGTCTACCTGCTGCTCTTCGGCGCGTGCCTCTTCGTCATCGGCCGCGCCCCGGTGCGGCGGGCCGCGTCCCTCCTGCCCTCGCTCGTGCTGGGGGTCGCCGCGCTGAAGGTCCAGCGCCACGCGCCGTTCGCCGCCGTGCTCGTCGCGCTCGCCCTGGTGGAGCACGCGCGCACGGGCACCGCGGACGCGCCCGCCCTCCCCCGCCTGCTGTCGCGGCTCGAGCGCGCCCTGGCCTCGTGGAGTACCGGTACGTCCCTGGCGCTGTGGCCCGCCGTCCTGGTGGCCAGCCTCATCACGCTGCACGCGGGCGCGCCCCGTCCCGTGGAGCAGGGGACACACCCCAGCATTCCCCTGCCCGTGCTCCAGGCCCTGGGCCGGCAGCCGCCGGGCCGCGTGCTCAACCGCTTCGTCATGGGCGGGCCCATCTCCTACTTCGCGGGCGCCCCGTACAAGGTCTACATCGACAGCCGGAATGATCCGTTCCCCGCCGCCATCCACCGGGCCTACGAACAGCTCCTGTGGTCCGAGCCCGGCTGGGAGCAGGCGCTGGAGGCCTATGCCCCCGACTACATCGTCTGGGACACGCAGAACCCGGGCCACCTCCTGTTGGACCACCTCCGGGAGCGCGGCGGCTGGCGCGAGCTGACGCGGGCGAACGGCTGGGTCCTCTGGGCCCGCGAGCGCACCTAGAAACACGAATGGCAGGCCCTTCCATCCGGAGGGACCTGCCATCCACCGGGACGCCAGCACCGCGAGGGCGCCGGCATCTCCCGGACGAACCGCGGAAGCGGCTCAGTTGTAGGTGTTGTTCTGACCGAAGGTCTTCATCGTCTTCTTCTTCAGGTCGTTGGACGCCGTCTGGCCGTCGTTCGCCACGTTGTCCTCACCGGCCAGCGCCGCGGCCGAGGCGCCGAACAGCTTGCGGATGTTGTCGCCGAACAGGGTGATGACGCCGATGGCGGCGATCGCGATGAGGGCAACGATGATGATGTACTCGGTCATGCCCTGACCACGGTTCTTGCGGAACTGCTTCTTCGGGGCCTTCGCGATCGCGTTCATGGGAAACTCCGGGGGTCGTTGCAGCGGTGGAGAGACACACCCTGCGGGAAGTCAGGGTCGATACAGACAGTATTACGGGCGGGCAAGCACCTCCATCCGTCATCGGGAGGATGGGGGGCCGACTCAAGGAATATCGCGGACCTGGAGCCTCTCAAGGGCTGATCAGCCCCTGTTTCAGGGCCCGCCGGGCGCCGCGGTCGGCGTCCGGACCGGGGACTCGCAGGCGGCCGGTGGCAGGGCCTCGCAGTAGGCCTTGAAGGCCCTCCGCAGCGCCGCGTTCTGGGGGTGTTTCGCCGCCACCTCCCGGCCCACCGAGAGCGCCCCATCCACCTTCATGGGCGTCCACACCGTGCGCGCGGACCACGCCTGGGCCGTCACCAGCTTGAGGTACTCGGTGATCAGCTCCGGGGAACGGCCGCCCTTCGCCACCTCCGGCTCCAGCAGCGACGCCGCCAGCGTCAGGTCCCCCTGCGCCAGCACCGCCTTGCCCAGCGCGAGCGCGGACGCCGGGTCCTCCGGCGCCAGCGACCGCCACAGCGCCGCCACGCCCCGGACCACCGGGTCCTTCTCCGAGTGGTAGCGATCCACGTTGCGGTACAGCCCCGCGACCTGCTCGGCGGTGGGCGGGTGCTCGCGCAGGTACTGGTGCAGCAGCAGCCCCGGTCCCGAGTCCGGCGCCCGGCGCTCGTCCTTCACCCGCACGTCCAGGTTCGCGAGGAAGAAGGCCACCGGAGACGCGTACTCCAGCAGGTTGTGGTCGTCCGTGTTGATGGGGCCCTCGCCCGCGAAGTCCTTCTGTCCGGCCTCGGTGTGCACCTGCTTGGACAGCAAGCCGAACAGGTCATGGATCTCCACCCGCGCCAGGTCCGCCTTCACGTCCGGCCGGGCCATGCGCGCCGCCACCGCCGCCGCGTCGAACGACAGCGGCTTGCGGCTGGCCACCATCACCAGGTCCTCCGGCCCCAGCCACGTCGTGGCGTGCGGGAAGGTGTCGTGCAGCGTGCGCATCACCAGCCGCACCAGCTCGCGGTTGCTCTCGTAGGTGTGGATCCACTGCACCAGCACGCCGTCGTCCGTCAGGTGCTTGTCCACCAGTTGGAAGAAGTCGCGCGTGAAGAGGCCGGACACGCCCGTCACCCAGGGGTTGGACGGCACGCTGACGATGAGGTCGTACTTGATGGGCGCCAGCGCCATGAACGTCTTCGCGTCGTCGATGTGGATGTGCATGCGCGGGTCATCCAGCACGTTCCGGTTGTCCGCCTTGAACAGGCGCGCCGCTTCAATGACGGCTGGCGAGATCTCCACCATGTCCAGGCGCTCCAGCGGGTGGGACAGCACGCTGCCCGCCGTGATGGCCGCGCCCGAGCCGATGAGCAGCGCGTTCTTCGGCTCGCGAGGGTGCAACAACGCGCCCAGCTGGCCTGCCATCACCTGCGTCTCGATGTCGCCGCCGTTCGTGGCGTCCGTCTTGCCGTTGATCTTCATGAAGCGGAGGTTCTCGCTCGGCAGGTCCCCCACCATCACCGTGGCGAAGGTGTCGTCCGCGTAGAACCGGGGCGTGATGCGCTTCTCGTTGGACTCCACCAGCTTCGCGTAACTCTCAGGGGGCTTCTCGTACGCGCGCATCGCCGCGATGCTGGACAGCCGCTGCGGCCAGCCATGCATGCTGCCCAGCACCACCGCCGCCAGCACCGCCGCCACACCCACCGGCGCGAAGGTCCGCCAGGCCGGAGCCGGCGCGCCCTCCCCTTCCTTCGGCGGAGACAGCGCACGGAACGCCAGGGCCGCGGCAATCAGGTTCACCACCGCGCCCGCGATGAAGTTGCCCTGCATGCCCCAGAAGGGCATCAGCACCAGCCCTCCCAGCACGGAGCCGGACAGCGTGCCCGCCGTGTTCCAAAGGTAGACGCCGCCCAGCTCGCGCCCCACCTCGGACACCTTCGCCGTGGCCACGCGGGCCGCCGCGGGGAACGCCGCGCCCATGATGAACGTGGGCACCAGCAGCACCACGCAGCAGAACGCGAAGGTGATGCCCTGGAAGATGGGCCACGTCTCCACCGCGCGCGTGAGCATCCACTCGGACCAGCGGAACAGGTGCGGCAGCCGCACGTACAACGGCAGCGCCACGCAGAGGCTCAACACCAGCCCCACCTGCGTCCAGCCATACAGCTTCAGCGAGTCCCCACCCTCCTTGCGCGTCATCAGCCAGAAGCTGCCCAGGCCGATGCCCAGGATGAACGCCGTCAGGATGAGCGTGAAGGCATACGTGGACGCGCCCAGCACGATGGCCAGCAGGCGGATCCACGTCACCTGATACAGCATGGACGTGAAGCCAGACAGCATCACGCCGATGAGCGCCGCCCGCACCGCCCGCCGGGGATAGGCCACGTCCTCCGCGCCCGGAGCCGCGCCCACCAGCACCGCCGGTGGGTGCTGCCGGGCCAGCGCCAACGCCGCCAGTGCGAGGAACACGTTGAGCCCGGCGGCGATCTGCGCGGACGCGGACAGGCCCACCAGCGGCACCAGCCGCGTGCCCGCCACGTACACACCCACCGCCGCGCCCAGGCTGTTGATGGCATACAGCCGCGCCAGCTCCTTGCGCACGCCCGCCAGGCTCGCCGCGAAGTGGCGCACCAGCGCCGGCAGCGTGCCGCCCATCAGCAGCGTGGGCACCACCAGCGACAGCGAGGACACGAGCAGGCGCGGCGCCACCCGCAGGCCTTCCGGAACGTGGGGCGCCAGGGCCAGCCAGAGGTGCTCCAGCCCACCCAGCACGTAGGGGAACGCCAGCGCGTACAGCCCCACGCCCAGCTCCAGCACGCCGTAGAGGGCCAGCGGGCTCTTCACCCGGTCCGCTGTCCGCCCGAAGACAAACGCCCCCAGCGCCAGGCCCCCCATGAACGTGGCCAGCACGACGGCGTGCGCCTGCCCGCTGTTGCCCAGCACGTTCCCCAGGTATTTGGACCAGACCAGCTCGTAGACGAGCGCGGTCGCCCCGGACAGGAACAGAAGGGCGGCCACAAGGTTCTTCGGAGGACGTGGGGTGCGGGTCATAGGGACAGCACTCGACGTTACCCGGTATGTTTCAGGTCCACCAATGAACGCCCAACTCCTGCAAGCCGCGCAGCTCGCCTGGTCCCCCCACCTCCGGGTGACACGTGCCGAGGGGGATTGCGCCCAGGTGCTGCGCCGCGACGCCAAGGCGCTCGTGGGCATGCCCCTGCACACCGCGCTCGGGGTTCCACAGGAGCGCGCCCGCGAGCTGGATGCGCGAGCGCGCGAGGATCGCCGCGCGGTGGAGTTCGTCACCATCTCCGCGGGCGGCCCCACCGGCAACCCGCCCGCGTCCCACCTGCGGCTCGTGCTGGGCATGGATGGCGAGGAGGCCGCGGCGGGCGTGCTCGACCTGGGCACCGTGCTGGAGGGCGCGCCGCCGGTGCAGATCTCCAAGCTGTCGTCGTCGCTCAGCCATGAGATCCGCAACCCGCTCTCCTCCGTGAAGATGGCGGTGCAGACGCTGGCCCGGAACACCGGCCTGTCGGACCGGGACAAGCGGCGGCTCACCATCGCCAACCGGGAGATCCGCACCATGGAGCGCATGCTCTGGCTGCTCTCCGAATACGGCCGGGAGAGCGCCGCGAACCTGGACGCCCACGCGCTGCGCTCGGTCGTCCAGGAGGCGACCGCCATGGTGGCCCCGGAACTGGCCGAGCGCCGCATCGAGGTGGACGTGAAGGAAGAGGCGGACCTGCCCCGCGTGAGGGTGGATCCCAACCGGTTGAGGCCCGTGCTCGCTCAAGTCCTGCTCAATGTCGCCATGGGCCTGCCCGAAGAGGGCCGCGTCCAGGTGACGCTGCGCCAGCCCGACCCGGGCCACGTCAGCCTCATCCTGGATGATCCGGCGGCGGCCCTGCCCCCGGAGGAGCGGGGCTCGCTGTTCGACCCCTTCGGCTCGCGGCTGGCGCGGGGCGCGGGGCTGTCCCTGGCCGCCCTGCGGCGGGTGATGACGGGTGTGGGGGGCGACGTGGCGGCCCAGGGGAGTGCGGAGCCAGGGATGGTGTTCACGCTGACGTTCGCCGCCTGAGGACCCCATGGAGACCCTCCTCATCGTCGACGATGACGTGTCGCTGCTCGAAACCCTCACGATGCACTTCGAGGAGATTTCGCAGGACGACGGGCAGCCGCGCTACCAGGTCGTGACGGCCACCAGCGCCGCCGCGGGCCTCAAGGCCGCCCAGGAGAACATGCCCAGCGTGGTCATCCTGGACATGATGCTCCCGGACCGCACCGGCCTGGAGATCATCGAGGAGATGAAGGGGCTGTGCGGCGACGCGCGCATCATCCTCGTCACCGCCTACCACGACATGGAGACGACCATCCGGGCCATGAAGGCCGGTGCGTTCGACTACATCCACAAGCCCTTCCCGGACCCGGCCGCCCTGGACCTCGTGGTGGAGCGCGCGCTGGAGTACCGCCAGCTGTCGCGCCGCGCGGACGAGGTCCACCGCGAGAACGCCGTCGTCCGCCTGGGCGACATCGTGGGCACCAGCCCCTCCATGCAGCAACTGGTGAAGGAGATTGGCAAGGTCGCGAGCAGCACCGCGACGGTGTTGATCAACGGCGAGAGCGGCACGGGCAAGGAGCTCATCGCCCGCGTCATCCACAACTACTCCTACGACGAGCCCCGCCCCTTCATCGGCATCAACTGCTCCGCCATCGTGGACACGCTCTTGGAGAGCGAGCTGTTCGGCCACGAGAAGGGCGCCTTCACCGGCGCCGTGGGCACCAAGCCCGGCAAGTTCGAGCTGGCCGAGGACGGCACCGTGTTCCTGGATGAGATTGGCGACATGTCGCTGATGCTCCAGGCGAAGCTGCTGCGCGTGCTCCAGGAGCGCGAGTTCGAGCGCGTGGGCGGCGTCAAGCGCGTGAAGCTGCGCGCGCGCGTCATCGCCGCCACCCACCGCAACCTCGCGGACGAGGTGGATCAGGGCCGCTTCCGCGAGGACCTCTACCAGCGCCTCAAGGTCATCACCCTCGTCATCCCGCCCCTGCGTGAGCGGCGCGAGGACATCCCCCCGCTGGTGAAACACCTCCTGGAGCGCATCAACGAGAAGGTGCACAAGCGCGTCACCCGCGTGCCCCAGGAGGTCATGGAACGCCTCACGCGCCTGCCCTGGCGCGGCAACGTGCGCGAGCTGGAGAACGTCCTCACCCGCGCCGTGGTGCTCGCCCCCGGAGACGTGCTGCGCGGCGACGACCTGCCCGCCCTGGAGGTCCACCCGTCAGGGCCCCTGGACCCCCACCGCGCCCCCGGCGCCGCGAGCAGCATGTTCGCCGCCCCCGCCGTGGACGACGTGAGCCTCATCCCCACCCTGGAAGAGGCCGAGCGGCAGCTCATTGCCCGCGCCATGGCCGTCACCAAGGGCCACAAGGGACGCACCTGTCAGATTCTCGGCATCAGCCGTCCGACCCTTGAACGAAAGCTTCAAAAGTTCGGTCTTGCACAGGGTCATGGTCCACAGGTGCACCCTTATCCGGTGAAGGATGCTTCCTGACACTGTCCCAGCCCGGACAAACCGGTGCGCCCCTTTAACGTTTCGTTCAAACTGATCAGACTGTTTGAACGTTCTGTTTCAGGTTTTGGACACAGTTGGGGGGACGGAGCCGGGCTGTAGCGCTAAGTACCCGGCATTCCTCGAACTGTTCCCCTGGGAATACTTCAAGTGCCCGTGGCACGCCTCTTGGAAAGGGCAAGGTCCGTCCGCAGCAGCAGCAGCGACCAACCTTCCCCATCCCCTTCCGTCTTTCCAGGAGACTCCCATGCACGGCTTCAACCGCCCCCTCGGCCCCATCGGTTCCAACGTCGTGGCGCCCCTGCAGGCGACGTCGTCCGGCATGATGGTGACCGCGAACAAGCTGGTCCCTGGCCAGGAAGCGATCGACTTCAAGGGCTACTTCAAGGTCGAGTCCTTCCCGCACAACTCCACCATCTACCGCCCCGGCGACACGTCGGACCGCGTGTACCTGCTGAAGTCCGGCCGCGTGCGCCTGATGCGCATTGGCAAGAACAGCACCCGCTCGGTGGTGTCCATCCTGCGCCCGGGCGACCTGTTCGGCGAGCTGTTCCGCCCCGAGGGCACGCCCATCGAGGAGATGGCCGTGGCGGCGGGCGAGGCCGAGGTGTGGAGCATCGAGGGCCGTGACTTCCGCGCCCAGTTGGAGGCCCGTCCGGCCCTGGCGGTGGACGTGGTGCGCGCCTACGCGGACCGCGTGCGCTCGCTGCGCAAGCGCGTGCTGGGCCTGACCTTCAAGGAAGTCCCGGCCCGTCTGGCGGACACCCTCCTGACGCTGGTGGAGGCGCACGGCGAGCGCTGCCCGCACGGCGGTGAGACGGACCTGCGCGGCATCACCCAGCAGGACCTGGCGGACCTGGTGGGCGCCTCGCGCTCCTTCGTGTCCACGCTCATCAACGAGATGAAGCGCGAGGGCGTGCTCGGCAACGTCGGCCGCATCCTCTGCGTGCGTGACCAGAAGGCCCTGCGCAAGCTGGCCTCCAAGGAGAAGTAGGCGAAAAGCAGGCCACGCGTTCCCCGCGAGGGGGACCGTGACGTCCAACGGGCTCGACCGCATCCGCGGCCGGGCCCGTGGTGTTTTTCAGAACGTGAAGCCCATGCCGAACTCGGGGGAGAAGCCAAGGGCCAGTCCCAGCGGGGCCACCTCGGAATCCATGTTGAGGTAGCGCACCCCGCCCCGCAGCATGAGGCTGCCCAGGTGCAGCGCCAGGCCCGCGTGCCCGTCCGCCTGCTGGTAGGGCCCGGGCGTCAACTGCAGGCGCGCCTCCACGTCCAGGGGGCCCAGGACGCACGCCTCCACGGACACGCCCGCGCTGGGGCCCACGTAGAGGCGCCCGGGGAGGTCCAGCAGGGAGACGCCCGCCTCCACGCGCAGCCGCAGGTCCTCCCGGACGAGGGGGGAGTACGTCACGTGCATCGCTCCGAGGTTGCGTGTGTCGAGGTACGTCGAGGCCTCTCGCGTGCCGATGAGCCGCGACATCCGCAGGTCCGCGCCGAAGCGCTCCACGTCCCAGCCGATGTTGAAGTCCAGGCCCAGGCCACCCTCGATGGACGACGCCAGCACGCCCGCGCGGAAGGAGAACGGCACGGCGTGCCGCAGGGAGTTGCGCTGGGGGGCCGCGTCCGGAGCATCGATGTCGTGACCGTGGTGGGTGCCCGTGGCGGCGATGGCCTCCCCCACTCCACGAAACAGCAGCTCGAAGACGACCCCCAGGATGAGGCCGGCGGCGTCGTCGGACACGCTGGCGCTGCAGCAGTCATCCGTCGAGGACACGGTCGTCGTCTTCGATGAGCGGTTCTGGTTCTCGTCCTCGTTCTTCGAATCGCCGTCATCGTCCGAGCCAATGGCGGACGCCTTGTGGACGGGCTTCGACGTTTCGTGGGAGTCCGAGCGCTTGCCGAAGCGCGCTTCGGCGGGAGGCGCGGCGAGCAGGCCCGCGAGGAGCCCTCCGCCCAGTACGACCTTGGGGAACGACATGGGGTGGAACCCCCTCCGCGAGGCACGGCCGGCCCGACCGCCCCTCACGCGTCACATTCAAATCCCGGGGGCCCACGGGAAGTCAACGCCGGGTGTCCGCGAAGCGTGACGGAGCGCGTTGCGCGCTTGCCCTCGGAGGTGCCACCGCACAGCATGCGCGGCCATCGTGCCCGTCCCCAACGAGTCCCCGAGCCCCCATCGCACGTACACCGACCGACGCGCCGCCGCCCAGGCGGACCTGACGGCACTGGACCGCGTCAGCGCGAGGTACGCCAACCTGCGCACCGTGGCCTTCGTCGTGGCGCTCGTCATCGCGGCGCTGACGCTGATGGGCCGGCTGCCCAAGCCCTGGTGGTGGGCGGCGGCGGGCGCGCTCGCCGTCTACGGCCTGCTGGCGGTGCTGCACCACCAGGTGTTCCTCAAGGAGCAGCGCGCGCGCCTCTTCGTCCTGCTCAACGAGCGCGGCCTGGCGCGGCTGGAGGGTGGCTGGCACGCCTTCACCGACAAGGGTGAGCGCTTCCTCTCCCCCAACCACCTGTACGCCACGGACCTGGATGTCTTTGGCCAGGGCAGCCTCTTCCAGCTCATCAATGAAACAGCGACGCGCGCGGGCGAGGAGCGGCTGGCGGCGTGGCTGTCCGCGCCCGCGGACGCGCAGACGGTGGTGACCCGGCAGGGCGCCGCGCGCGAGCTGGCCCCGCGCGTGGACTTCCGCCAGGACCTCTGCGCGGACGCCCGCGTGGTGGCGAAGGACAAGGCGGACCCCGCCCTGTTCATCCAGTGGGCGGAGGCCGGCCCGTCGCTGGACGCCATCCGCTGGTCGCGCCCGCTGGCGGTGCTGCTGCCCCCGGTGACGCTCGCGCTCTTCATCCTGGGCACGGTGGGCGTGATTCCAGACAGCCTCGTGTGGCTGGGGTTGTTCGCGCAGTTGGGCATCGCGGTGGCCACGCGGCGCACGCTGAAGCGGATGGACGACGCCGTGGAACAGGGCGAGCGCGGCTTCGTGCGCTACGCGTCCCTCTTCGAGCGCGTGGAGGGGCAGACCTTCGAGCACCCGCGCCTGAAGCAGCTCCAGGCCGGCCTGCGGGCGGAAGGCGGCCCTCCGGTGTCCGCGCTGTTCCGGCGCTTCAGCCGGCTGTACTCGCTCATCGAGTTCAAGCGTCACCAGTTCCACGCCCTGGTGCACTGGCTCACGCTCTGGGACATCCACGCCCTCTTCGCGCTGGAGGGCTGGCGCGCCGCCCACGGCCGGGACGTGCGCCAGTGGTTCGAGGGGCTCGCGGAATTGGAGGCCCTCTGCTGCCTGGGAGGGCTCGCGCATGACCGTCCCGCGTTCACCTGGCCCCAGCTGGAGGCCCAGGGCCCGAGCGTGATGGCCACCGCGCTGGGCCACCCGCTCCTGGACGCGCCCGTGCCCAACGACGTGTCCCTGCCCGGCCCGCGCCATGCGCTGCTGATCACGGGCTCCAACATGAGCGGCAAGACGACGCTGATGCGCGCGCTGGGCGCCAACGTGGTGCTGGCGCTGGCGGGCGCGCCGGTGTGCGCGGCGGCGTTCCGGCTGTCCCCGGTGCAGGTGCTCACCAGCATGCGCGTGAAGGACTCGCTGGAGCGCGGCGTGTCGTACTTCCACGCGGAGGTGCTGCGGCTGAAGACGGTGCTGGACGCGGCGGCGGCCGCGAAGGGCCAGGCCCTCTTCCTGCTGGACGAAATCCTGCTGGGCACCAACACCCGCGAGCGCCAGATTGCCTCGCGTGAGGTACTGCGGCTGCTGCTCGCCTCCGGCGCGTGTGGCGCGGTGACGACGCATGATTTGTCATTGGCGGTGCTGGCGGACGAGCCGGGCTCGCACGTGGTGAACGTCCACTTCCGCGACCACCTGGAGGACGGGAAGATGGTGTTCGACTACCGGCTCCGGCAGGGGGTGGTGGACACCACCAACGCGCTGCGGGTGCTGCGCCTGGCGGGCGTCCCGGTGAACGACCCGGACGCCCCGGCCTCCTGACTCATCCCCTTCGCGCCCCCTTCGTGTGACAGGGGGCGCGAAGCGGAAAGCGGACTACTTCGCCAGCTCCACCAGCGCCGCGGCACCCATGCCGCCGCCGATGCACATGCTCACCACGCCGTAGCGGCCGTCCCGGCGCTTCAGCTCGCGCAGGATGGTGGCCACCATGCGCGCACCGGACACGCCCAGCGGGTGGCCCAGGGCGATGGCGCCGCCGTTCGGGTTCACCTTGTCCAGCGGGATGCCCAGCTCGCGGATGCAGTGCAGCGCCTGCGCCGCGAAGGCCTCGTTGAGCTCGAACACGCTGATGTCCTCAATCTTCAGCTTGTTGCGCTCCAGCAGCTTGCGGATGGCGGGCACGGGGCCAATGCCCATGACCTCCGGCGGCACGCCGGCGACCACGTAGTCCACGAAGTAGCCCAGCGGCTTGACGTTGAGCTCCTTCGCCTTCTCCTCGCTCATCACCACCGCGGCCGCCGCGCCGTCCGTCAGCGGCGACGCGTTGCCCGCCGTCACCACGCCCTTGGCGTTGAAGGCCGGGCGCAGCTTGGCCAGGCCCTCCACCGTCGTCTCCGGGCGCAGGATGGTGTCCACGGTGACGGTGACTTCCTTCTTGGAACCGTCCTCGTCGAACATCGTCGTGGTGACGGGGAAGATCTCCTCCTTGAACTTCCCCTGCTCGCGCGCGGTGGCCGCGCGGCGCTGGGACTCCGCCGCGAACTTGTCCGCGTCCTCACGCGTGACGCTGTAGCGCGTGGCGATGTTCTCCGCCGTGGCGCCCATGGAGGTGTAGACCTCCGGGATCTTCTCCATGATTTCCGGGTTGGCGGAGACCTTGTTGCCACCCATGGGCACCATCGTCATGGACTCCGTGCCGCCCGCGATGGCGACCTGGAGCATGCCGGACTTGATGCCCTGCGCCGCCTGCGCCACGGACTGCACGCCCGAGGAACAGAAGCGGTTGATGGTCATGCCCGGAACGGTGTCCGGCAGCCCCGCGAGCAGGCTCGCGTTGCGGGCCACGTTCATGCCCTGCTCGGCCTCCGGCATGGCACAGCCCAGGATGACGTCCTCCACGTCCGTCGGCTTCAGGCCGGGGACCTGGGCGACGGCCTCCTTGATGGCAAGGGCCGCGAGCGTATCCGGCCGCGTGTCCTTGAACTCTCCCTTGTGGGCGCGGGTGAAGGGGGTGCGCACCGCGCTGGCAATCACGACTCGACCGGACATTTTAGATGTCTCCCTGCCCGGACAGCGTCCGGGCGTGCTTCGGAATTCGCGTCTGGAAAACCATTGGGTAAACGCCTCGCGCTAGTTGCGCAGCGGCTTGCCCTTCTCGAGCATGAACATCATGCGGTCCTGGGTCTTCTCCTCGCCGATGAGGCTCAGGAACGCTTCCATCTCCAGCTCCAGCAGCTTGTCCTCGGTCACCAGCACGGACGGGCTGGTGTCACCACCGGACAGCACGCGCGCCAGCTTCTGGGCGATCTTCCGGTCGTGGGCGCTGATCTGATTGTTGAGCTGCATGTCGTACAGCATCATGTCGATGGTGGCCGCGCCGTTCGGGCCCGGCAGCCGGAAGCGCGTGGGACGCGGCGGGCGGAAGCCGCCGTTCGCCAGGCCCAGCACGCGCGACTTCGCGTCCGACAGCAGGAAGTCGCGGTTGCCCGTGATGCCGTCCTGCTGCGACAGGAAGCCGAACTCGCGGGCCTCCTCCGCGCTCGTCGCCACCTTCGCGGTGCCGATGGCGAGGAACACCTTCTTGAGGAAGGGCAGCGCGTCGAAGTCCTTGTCCGCCGCGTACGCGCCGAACACGTTGCGCAGCAGCATCATGGTGCCGCCGCCGCCCGGGATGAGGCCCACGCCCACTTCCACGAGGCCCATGTACAGCTCCGCGCTGGCCTGCACCGCGTTGCCACCCATGGTGACCTCCGCGCCGCCGCCCAGCGTGAGGTTGAAGGGCGCCGTCACGACGGGCACGGGGCTGTAGCGCATGCGCTGGTTGGCCTGCTGGAACGCGGACGCCATCTTGCGGATGGAGTCGAAGTCCTCGCTCTTGGCCGCCATCAGCATGGCCATGATGTTCGCGCCCGCGGAGAAGTTGGACCCGTCGTTGCCGATGACGAGGCCCTTGAAGTTCTTCTCCGTCTCATCCAGCGCGGTGTTCATCATCGCGATGATGTCATCGTCGATGGAGTTCATCTTGGAGTGGAACTCCAAGAGCGTGACACCGTCGCCCATGTCCCACAGCGACGCGCTGTCGTTGCCGGTGATCTTCTTGTTGCCGCGCTTGAGGTACTCCACGCGGGACGTGCGCGCGTTCTCAACGACGGGCTTCACGGACTTGGACGGGATGTCCCAGTAGGTGTCGCGGCCGTCCTGCACGCCGTAGAAGGACGTGCGGCCCTTGGCTAGCATCTCCTCCACCCAGGCGGCGGGCTTGAGGCCCAGCGCCTTCATGCGCTCCACGCCCTTCTGGACACCGTAGGCGTCCCAGACCTCGAAGGGGCCCAGGTCCCAGCCGAAGCCCCAGCGCACGCCGCGGTCCACGTTGACCAGGTCGTCCGCGATCTCCGGGATGCGGCGGCTGGAGTACGCCAGCACGTCCAGGGTGACGCGCTCGGCGAACTTGCCGGCCTTGTCGTCCGCGTTCATCACGGACGCCACGCGCTCCTTGACGTTCTCGATGTCCTTCGCGGCGCCCAGCGAGTCGAAGCGCACCTTCGCCTGCGGCCGGTACTCCAGCGTCTTCAGGTCCAGCGCGAGGATGTCCTTGCCGCCCGCGGACTTGTCCTTCTTGTAGAAGCCGCCGCCCGTCTTGTCGCCCAGCATCCCCTTCTCCACCATCTTCTGGAGGAAGTCGGGGGCGGCGAAGACGCTGCGCTCCTCGTCGTGGGTCAGCGTGTCGTAACAGTTCTTCGCCACGTGGGTGAACGTGTCCAGGCCCACGATGTCCGCGGTGCGGAAGACGGCGGACTTGGGACGGCCCATGGCCGGGCCAAAGATCTTGTCCACCTCTTCGATGGTCATCTCCGTCTTCTGCATCTCGGAGATGGTCCGCATCATCCCGTACACGCCAATGCGGTTCGCGATGAAGTTGGTGGTGTCCTTGCCGTAGACGATGCCCTTGCCCAGGACCTCTTCACCGAACTTGTGGACGGTCTTCACGACCTCCGGGTTCGTCTCCTGGCCGGCCACGAGCTCCAGCAGCTTCATGTAGCGCACGGGGTTGAAGAAGTGCGTGACGAGGAAGTTCTTCTTGAACTCCGCGCCGCGGCCTTCGGTCATGCCCACGATGGAGAGGCCGGAGGTGTTGGAGGAGATGATGGCGTCCTTGCGGGCGTGCTTCTCCACCTTGGCGAACAGGGCCTGCTTGACGGCCAGGTCCTCCTTCACGACCTCGATGATCCAATCGCACTCGCCCAGCCGCTGGAGGTCGTCCTCCAGGTTGCCCACTTCGATGGCCGCCAGCACCTGCTCGGACACGATGGGGCTGGGCTTCGCCTTGCGCAGGTTCGCCAGCGCGCCCTGGGCGAACTTGTTGCGGAACGCCTTGGAAGCGGTGTCCTCGCCCGGAGCAGCCTTGGGCGGAACGATGTCCAGCAACAGGGCGCGCACGCCGGAGTTGGCCAGATGCGCGGCGATGCCGCTGCCCATCACGCCAGCGCCAAGCACCGCCACTTTTCGGATCCGGGTCGTCATCGGAAATTCGCTCCCTTGAAAGGAAGTAGGGGACTGCACAAATGTAGGCGATTGACCCGGAAGTCAACCGGCATTGCCGTCGGGTGTGCTCGCCAGGAGGTCGGCTCCCCGACTACAAGTCGTCCCCCCATGGCTCGCCTCGACCCGCACTCGTACAACGACAGCACGCAGCCTGAGACCGAAACGCTGGACTGGAAGGCCCGCGTCGATTTCCGGACGCGCCGCCTGCACGCGGAGGCCACGCTGACCCTCAAGGAGGCGTCAGCGGGGCCCCTCGACCTGGACACCCGCGACCTGGACATCCGGGGCGTGGTGGATGCCCAGGGTCGCCCCTTGCCCTACATCCTCTCCCCTCCCGAACCCATCCTGGGGAGCCGGCTGCGGATTGAGCTGCCGGCGGGGGTGAAGCAGCTCACGGTGCGCTACCGGACATCGCCGGAGGCCAGCGCGCTGCAGTGGCTGTCGCCGCCGCAGACGGCGGGCGGACAGCAGCCGTTCCTGTTCAGCCAGTGCCAGGCCATCCACGCGCGCAGCGTGGTGCCGCTGCAGGACACGCCGCGCATCCGCATCCGCTACCGCGCGTCCCTGCGCGTGCCCAAGCAGCTCAAGTCCGTGATGGCGGCGTCCTTCGTGGGCCGCGAGGAGCACGGCGTGGAGGCGGAGGAGCACTACGAGATGCCGCAGCCGGTGCCGCCGTACCTGCTGGCGTTCGCGGTGGGCAGCCTCACGTCGAAGGAGCTGGGGCCGCGCTCGCGCGTGTGGGCGGAGCCGGAGGCGCTTGAGGATGCGGCGGACGAGTTCGCGGGCGTGGACGACATGCTCAAGGCCGCGGAGTCCCTCTTCGGGCCGTACGACTGGGAGCGCTTCGACCTGCTGCTCATGCCGCCGTCGTTCCCATACGGCGGCATGGAGAACCCGCGCCTGACGTTCCTCACGCCCACGCTCATCGCGGGCGACAAGAGCCTGGTGAACGTGGTGGCGCATGAGCTGGCGCACTCGTGGACGGGCAACCTGGTGACGAACGCGTCCGCGGAGCACTTCTGGCTCAACGAGGGCTTCACCGTCTTCGCCGAGCGCCGCATCCTGGAGGCGCTGGCGGGGCCGGAGGTCGCGGCGCTGCACGCGGCCCTGGGGCGCCGCTCGCTGGACGAGGCGCTGCACCACTTCCGCGCGCACCCGCAGCTCACCGCGCTGCGCACGCACCTGTCCGGCGTGGACCCCGACGAGGCCTTCTCCCAGATTCCCTACGAGAAGGGCTACCTGCTCCTGCGCGCGCTGGAGGACGCGGTGGGCCGCCCCACCTTCGACGGCTTCCTGCGCCGCTACCTGGCGAAGTACCGCTTCCAGGCGCTCACCACGGAGGAGTTCGTCCGCTTCACGGAAGCCGAGCTGCCCGGAGCGCTGGCGAAGGTGGACGCGGACGCGTACCTCAACCGGCCCGGCGTGCCGGAGAGCGCGCCCCGCCCTGCGTCCGCGCGGCTGGAGGCGCTGGAGAAGCTGCGCGGCAAGGTGCCTTCGCAGCAGGACACGAAGGACTGGACGCCCACCGAGTGGCAGCTCTTCCTGGAGTCCATGCCGGCGGACACGGCACCGGGCGTCTTCCGCGAGCTGGACGCGAAGTACGCGCTCACGGACAGCCGCAACTCGGAGGTGCTGGTGGCGTGGCTGGTGGCGGCGCTGCGCGCGGGCTTCGACGCGCCCCTGGGCCGGGCGGAAGCGTTCCTCGGCGAGGTGGGGCGGATGAAGTACTTGAAGCCGCTCTACAGCGTGCTCGCCTCGTCGCGCGACCACCGCAAGGTGGCGCGCGCGGCGTTCGAGAAGCACGGGGCGAGGTACCACCCCATCGCGCGGCAGGGAGTCGAGCTCATCCTCGCCCGCGCGTGAGACGGACTACTTGAGGGCCGCGTCCAGGCGCTTCTTGGACAGGGTCAGGTACTCCGGGTTCATGTCGATGCCCACGTAGCGGTGGCCGTGCTTCAGGGCGGCCACGCCGGTGGTGCCGCTGCCGTTGAAGGGGTCCAGGATGAGCGAGTTCTCCGGGCAGCTCGCCTCCAGGATGCGCTCCAGCAGGGCCACCGGCTTCTGGGTGGGGTGGCTGCCGAAGGCCTTCTCCTCGCCGCGCGGAGCCGTCTGCGTCCACATGCGGCCGGAGCCGTCGGCGGTGAGCTCCTCTTCACCGTTGCGCGGCAGGTTCCACACGTCGCGCATCTGCTTGCCGCCGTTCTCCGCCTTCATGCGCTGGTAGTTGAAGACGTGCTTCAGCTTGCCGCCGGACGACGGCGAGGCCCAGATGAGCAGCTCCGTGGAGTGCGTGAAGTAGCGGCACGCCAGGTTGGGGCTCGCGTTGGGCTTGTACCAGGTGACGGTGTTGAGCAGCTTGTAGCCCAGCTTCTGCATCGCGAAGCCGGCGTTGAAGATGACGTGCTGCGTGCCGCTCACCCACAGCGTGCCGGTGGGGCGCAGCAGGCGCTGGCAGGCGGCGAGCCACTTGGTGGTGAAGGCGTGGTCCTCCTCCACCCCGCGGGACACGTCCCACTGGCCCTTGGCCACGGAGACGCGCTTGCCGTTCTTGCAGGTGGTGCCGCCGTTGGAGAGGAAGTACGGCGGGTCCGCGAAGATGAGGTCGAAGGACTGCTCGGGCAGCTGGGCCATCAGCTCCAGGCTGTCGCCCTGCAGCAGCGTGTAGGCCTCCCCGCGCTTCGCGAAGACGCTGTCGTTCTGGGAGCGTCGGACAATCTTCAGGGCAGGGGCAGCAGCTTCCGCGAACATCACGCCTCCGTCTTTGGGACAGACGTCTCTGGGACGCGGCGGACTGTGCGGTCGGTTGGGTGCTACGTAAAGAAATCAGCCTGTGATTGCCTGTAGCACTCGAATCGCGCGCGAAAATTTGACGAGCGCCTGGAGCTGAAACACCGCGAGCAGGGCGGGGAGCGCCTCTGTCCTTCGAGGCCCTCCACGACCCTGCTCGTGGGGTACTGCGGATGCTGTAGAGCCGAAGGACTACGCCTTCTCGGGCTCGGCGGCCTTCGCGCCCTTCTTGGCGGCCGGCGCGTTGTTCGCGTACTTCTTCTTGAAGCGGTCGATGCGGCCGGCCGTGTCCAGCAGCTTGTACTTGCCGGTGAAGAACGGGTGGCAGTTCGAGCAGACTTCCACGCTGAACGAGCCGCGGGTGGACTTGGTCTCGACGACGTTGCCGCACGCGCAGGTGATGCGGGAGGGCGGATAGACCGGGTGCAGTTCGGGCTTCATGGCTTCTCTCCAGTGCGCCTTGCCCCCGCCCAGGATGGGAGGGAGGTCCAGCGTTGTAGTGGGTCGGGGCTTATACCGACCGCCCCGTCCATTCTCAAGGATGCGCGTCCGGACGGAGGGTTTCTCCTCGGGGACGCCTCCCCCGGGGCCGACTGGGGACCAGCCAGGGGGACGGGGGCTAGGTAGGACTCGGGGTGGTGACGGGTGGGAGGGCCCCCGCCGGAGGGGCGGCCCGCCACAGGCGCCGGGCGGTGGCGGCCATGAACACGCCCATGGTGCCGTTGAGGTACAGCCACACGGTGTGCAGGTGGTGCTTCGCGACCCAGAACCACACCATCAGCGCGATGTTGAGGGCGAAGACGAGCGCCACCACGCCCAGCGCCGACACGATGCCCGCGCGCCGCTTGAAGATGAGCAGCAGGATGGTGAGCGGGTTGAGGACGGTGAACAGCTCGTTCACGACGACGAAGCCCGTGGGCAGCGGATCCGACGGGTCGTTCGCGAAGAGGCCGAACTTGGCCACGGTGAGGATGTGGACCAGGGAGCCCACGGAGAAGCACACGAACCACACGGCCAGGATGAGGCGGTTGGGCCATGGCGAGCCCCCGCGCGATGTCTCGGATGTTTCAACGGTCATGACTTGTCCTCCAGGGCCTCGCGCAACAGCGTGGCCACGTGCCGCACGTACGGCTCCTGCATGAGCTGATGGTGTCCCCCAGGGACGTCCCTCACGTCCAGTCCCCCCCGGACCCAGGGCGCCCAGCCCCGGTGGCGCGGCACGCCCGGGGTGGGCGTCGCCCCGGTGGCGGAGAGGAGCAGGGCCGGGCCCTCGTAGGGGCCGGGGGTGTAGCGGTCCATGGCGCGCAGGTTGGACTGGTAGACGCGGAACAGGGCGCGCAATTGCTCGCGGCCCGTCGCTTCCTCCAGGAGGCCGGCCTGGACGCCCACGGCGAGCAGCGTCCCCAGCATGGCGTCGTCGTCCATGCGCTCCAGGGCCTCGTCCGTGACGGGCAGGGTCAGGGAGAAGGCCTGGGCCACCGTCTGGGCGAAGGCGACGCGCACGCTGGCGTCGGGGTCCTTCGCCGGGGCCTCGGCGGAAGGCGGCTGCACGCCGGGGACATAGGCATCCACGAGCGCCAGCAGCCCCACGGCCTGTCCCTTCGCGCGCAGCTGACGGGCCATCTCGAAGGCGATGACGCCGCCGAGCGACCAGCCCGCGAGGAGGTAGGGCCCCTCGGGCTGCTCCGCGCGGATGGCGTCCACGTACAGGGCGGCCATCTCCTCCACGGTCTCCACGACGGCCTGGCCCACCTGGAGGCCCCGCGCCTGGATGCCGATGACGGGCTGGTGGGGCCCCAACTGCCGCGCCAACTCCGGGTACGCGAGCACGTTGCCGCCGCCCGGGTGGACGAGGAACAGGGGCCTGCGGCCCGGCTCGCCCTTCTCCAGCGGGACGAGCGGCGACCACGCTCCGGCTTCGTCGCGCAGCAGCTTCGCCAGCTCCTCCACGGTGGGGTGCTGGAAGAGCGCGGCCAGGGGCACTTCACGGCCCAGGCGTTCGCGCAGCTCGGCCACCATGCGGACCGCGAGCAGCGAGTGACCGCCCAGCGCGAAGAAGCTGGTGCGGACACCGATGGGCTGCACGCCCAGGACCTCTTCCCACACCGTGGCGAGCTGGGACTCCAGCGCGTCACGGGGCGCGACGAAGGTTTCGGTGTGGGCCGCGGAGACGTCCGGCTCCGGCAGGGCCTTGCGGTCCACCTTGCCGTTGGCGTTGAGCGGCAGCGCTTCGAGCACCACCACCGCGCCCGGCACCATGTACTCCGGTAGCCGCTGACGCAGGCTGGCCTTCAGTGCCTCCGCTTCCAGCGTCGCGCCGGCCTTCGGTGCCACGTACGCCACGAGGCGCTTCTCCGCACCCTCCCCCTTCGCCACGACGACGGCTTCCTTCACCGAGTCCTGCTGGCGCAGCGCGGACTCCACTTCGCCCAGCTCGATGCGGAAGCCTCGCACCTTCACCTGGAAGTCCACCCGGCCCAGGTACTCCAGCACGCCGTCCGCCCGGTACCGCACCCGGTCTCCCGTGCGGTACATGCGGCTGCCTTCAGGGCCGTAGGCCTCCGGCAGGAACTTCTCCGCCGTCAGCTCCGGCCTCAGCAGGTAGCCCCGCGCCTGGCCTTCGCCTGCGAGGAACAGCTCTCCGGCCACACCCACGGGTACGGGCTGGAGGTAGCGGTCCAGCACGTACGCGCGCGTGTTGCTGAGAGGCCGGCCGATGTTCGGTACCTCTTCGCGCCCCACCAGCGACCACGTGGAATACGTCGTGTCTTCCGACGGGCCGTAGAGGTTGTACAGCTTGCGCACCGTGGGCACCGCGTACACGGCCTTCGCCAGCGTCTCTGGCAGCGCTTCGCCCGCGAGGTTCACCACGCGCACCGACGGGGGCACCGCGCCCAGCCGCACCAGTTGCGCCATTGCCGAGGGCACCGTGTTGATGAGCGTCACTTCTGCTTCGGGCTTCTCTTCCAGCAGGTGCAAGGCATTGCGCACCACCACCACGCTGCCGCCTCGCACCAGTGGCGCGAAGAGTTCGAAGACGGAGAGGTCGAAGTTCAGGCTCGTCGCCGCGAGCACCCCCTTCGTCTCCTCTTCCGTGAACGTCTCCGTCGCCCAGGCCAGGAAGGCCGCCGCGTTCCGATGCGTCACCGCTACGCCCTTCGGACGGCCCGTGCTTCCCGATGTGTAGATGAGGTACGCCGTGTTCTCTGGGCGCAGTCCTGCTTTTGGCGCCTCCTTCGGCTCCGTGGACAACGTCGCGTCCGTGTCCAGGCACACGGCCTGCGTGGTGAACGCCGGCAGTGACTCCAGCAGGTGCGAGTGCGCCACGAGCGCAGGGCCCTGCGCATCCTCCAGCAACCAGCCCAGGCGCTCCTTCGGGTAGCTCGGATCCAACGGCACGTAGGCGCCGCCAGCCTTGAGGATGCCCAGCGTTCCCACCACGACGTCCGCTGTGCGCTCCACGCACAGGCCGACTCGCGACTCCGGGCCTACGCCCAGCTTGCGCAGCCGGTGCGCCAGTTGGTTCGCCCTCGCCTCCACCTCCCGGTACGTCAGGCGCTGCTCGCCGCTCACCACGGCAACAGCATCCGGCGTGCGCTTCGCCTGCGCTTCGAAGAGCCGAGGAATCGTCGCGTCGCGCGCGTACTCCACCTGCGACTGATTCCACGTCACCAGCACCTGATGACGCTCCGCGGGCGTGAGCATGGGCAGCCGGCCCACGGCCTCCTCCGGCTTCGCCACCACGCCCTCGAGCAGCACGCGCAGGTGCTCCACCATCCGGCGCATCGTCGCGGCCTCGAACAGGTCGGTGCTGTACTCCAGCGTTCCGCTCAATCCATCCGCGGTCTCCACGAAGAAGACGCTCACGTCGAACTTCGACGTCCCGCCCGGGAGCTCCACGGGCTTGAGTGTCATTCCGGGCAGCCGGGCCTCACCCACGGGCACGTTCTGGAGCGCCAGCAGCGACTGGAACAGCGGTGTATGGCTGCGGCTGCGCTCGGGCTGGAGCGCCTCCACCAGCCTCTCGAAGGGGACCTCCTGGTGCTCCTGCGCCTCCAGGACCGTCTCGCGCACCTGCTGGAGCAGGCCCCGGAAGCTGGGGTCTCCGGACAGGTCCGTCCGCAGCACCAGCGTGTTGACGAAGAAACCGATGAGCCCCTCCACCTCCGCGCGCATGCGGCCCGCGATGGGCGAACCCACGCTGATGTCCTGCTGGCCGCTGTAGCGCGACAGCAGCACCTGCCAGCCCGCCAGCAGCACCATGTACAGCGAGGCACCTTCGCGCTGCGCGAGGGCTCGCAGGTCCTGGGCCAGCGATTGCGGCCAGAGGAAGCCCTGGGTTGCGCCCGCGTTGCCTCGCACGGCGGGCCGCGGACGATCCGTGGGCAGCTCCAGCACCGGCGGCGCACCGGCGAGCTTCTGCTTCCAGTAGTCCACTTCCCGCTGGAGCGTCGGGCCCTGCAACCAGCCGCGCTGCCACGCCGCGTAGTCCGCGTACTGCACCGGCAGCTCCGGCAGCGGCGAGGGCAGGCCCTGCACGAAGGCCGCGTAGAGCGCGCTGACCTCGCGGATCAACACGCCGAGCGACCACCCGTCCGACACGATGTGGTGCATCGTGACGACGAGCACGTGCTCCTGCTCGGCCAGCTTCAGCAGCAGCGCCCGGATGAGGGGACCGTGTGCCAGCTCGAAGGGCCGCAGCACTTCGAGTTCCACGCGCCGCTGGAGCGAGGAGGCGTTCGACGTCAGGTCGTCCACCGCCAGCTTGAAGGCGCTGTCGGACGTGGTCCGCTGCACCGGTTCGGGGTTGCCCGCGACGAACGTCGTGCGCAGGGCTTCGTGACGGCGCACGACCTCACGCAGGGCCCGCTCCAGGGCGCCTACGTCCAGGTGGCCTTCCAGCCGGATCGCCACGGGCACGTTGTAGAGCGCCGTGCCCGGCTCCAGCTGATCGATGAACCACAACCGCTGCTGCGCGAACGACAGCGGCAGCGGCGTTTCCCGCGACACGGGCACGAGGGCCGGCGCCTTCGCGCGTCCGGCCTTCTCCAGCCGGCGAGCGAGAGCCTCCACCGTGGGCGCTTCGAACAACGCGCGCAGCGGCAGCTCCGCGCCCGTCTCCATGCGCACCCGTGACACGACCTGGGTCGCCAGCAGCGAGTGGCCTCCGAGCGCGAAGAAGTCGTCCTTCACGCCGACCTGCGGCACTCGCAGCACTTCCGCCCAGATGGCCGCCAGCTTTGCTTCCGTCTCTGTTCTGGGTGCTTCGTAGGTGCTCCCGGCCTTCGGCGCTTCCGGCTCCGGCAGGGCCTTGCGATCCACCTTGCCGTTGGAGTTCAGCGGAAGCGCTTCGAGCACCACCACCGCGCCCGGCACCATGTACTCCGGCAACCGCTGACGCAGGCTGGCCTTCAGTGCCTCTGCTTCCAGCGTCGCGCCGGCCTTCGGTGCCACGTATGCGACAAGGCGCTTCTCCGCACCCTCCCCCTTCGCCACCACGACGGCGTCCTTCACGGCCTCCTGCTGGCGCAGCGCGGTCTCCACTTCGCCCAGCTCGATGCGGAAGCCTCGCACCTTCACCTGGAAGTCCACCCGGCCCAGGTACTCCAGCACTCCGTCCGCCCGGTACCGCACCCGGTCTCCCGTGCGGTACATGCGGCTGCCTTCAGGGCCGTAGACTTCCGGCAGGAACTTCTCCGCCGTCAGCTCCGGCCTCAGCAGGTAGCCGCGTGCTTGGCCTTCGCCCGCGAGGAACAGCTCTCCGGCCACGCCCACCGGCACCGGCTGGAGGTAGCGGTCCAGCACGTACGCCCGCGTATTGCTGAGAGGCCGGCCGATGTTCGGCACCTCTTCGCGCCCCACAAGCGACCACGTGGAGTACGTCGTGTCTTCCGACGGGCCGTAGAGGTTGTACAGCTTGCGCACCGTGGGCACCGCGTACACGGCCTTCGCCAGTGTCTCCGGCAGCGCTTCGCCCGCGAGGTTCACCACGCGCACCGACGGGGGCACTGCGCCCAGCCGCACCAGTTGCGCCATCGCTGACGGCACGGTGTTGATGAGCGTCACTTCTGCTTCGGGCTTCTCCTCCGCCAGGTGCAGGGCGTTGCGGACCACCACCACGCTGCCGCCTCGCACCAGTGGCGCGAAGAGTTCGAAGACGGAGAGGTCGAAGTTCAGGCTCGTCGCCGCGAGTACAGCCTTCGTCTCTTCTTCCGTGAACGTCTCCGTCGCCCACGCGAGGAAGGCCACGGCGTTCCGGTGCGTCACTGCCACGCCCTTGGGCCGGCCCGTGCTTCCCGACGTGTAGATGAGGTACGCCGTGTTCTCCGGGCGCACTCCGGACGTCACCGGGCAGCAGGACTCGTCCGCCCAGTCCTCTTCCCTATCCAGGCAGACGGCCTGTGCGGTGAAGGCGGGCAGCGACTCCAGCAGGTGCGAGTGCGCCACCAGCGCAGGACCCTGCGCATCCTCCAGCAGCCAGCCCAGGCGTTCCTTCGGGTAGCTCGGATCCAGCGGCACGTAGGCGCCGCCGGCCTTGAGAATGCCCAGCGTGCCCACCACCACGTCCGCCGTGCGCTCCACGCACAAGCCGACTCGTGACTCCGGGCCTACACCCAGCTTGCGCAGCCGGTGCGCCAACTGGTTCGCCCTTGCCTCCACTTCCCGGTACGTCAGGCGCTGCTTGCCGCTCACCACTGCCACGGCGTTTGGCGTGCGCTTCGACTGCGCCTCGAAGAGCTGCGGAATCGTCGCGTCGCGCGCGTACTCCGCCTGCAGCTGGTTCCACGTCACCAGCACCTGCTGGCGCTCCGCGGCCGTGAGCATGGGCAGCCGGCCCACTGCGGCCTCGGGCTTCGCCACCATGCCTTCCAGGAGCACCTTCAGGTGCTCCACCATCCGGCGCACCGTCGTGGCCTCGAACAGGTCGGTGCTGTACTCCACCGATCCGCTCAGGCCCTGCGCCGTCTCCGTGAAGAAGAGGCTCACGTCGAACTTCGACGTGCGGCCCTCGAGGAACAGGGGCTTGAGCACCAGCCCCGGGAGCTGGGCCTCATCCATCGGCACGTTCTGGAGCGACATCAACGACTGGAAGAGCGGCGTGTGGCTCAGGCTGCGCTCCGGGTGGAGCGCTTCCACCAGCTTCTCGAACGGCACGTCCTGGTGCTCGTACGCGCCCAGCACCGTCTCTCTCACCTGCGCGAGCAACGTCCGGAAGGACTGGTCCCCATCCACCTGCGCTCGCAGTACCAGCGTGTTGACGAAGAAGCCGATGAGGCCTTCCACCTCCGCGCGCGTACGGCCCGCGATGGGCGAACCCACGCTGATGTCCGTCTGGCCGGAGTAGCGCGACAGCAGCACCTGCCATCCCGCCAGCAACACCATGAACAGCGACGCGCCCTCCTTCTGGGCGAGCGCGCTCAGCCCGCGCGACAACTCCGGAGACAGCATGAAGCCCAGCGTCGTTCCGGCGTTGGTGCGCACCGCCGGACGCGGACGGTCCGTGGGCAGCTCCAGCACCGGCGGCGCCCCCGTCAGCGACTGCTTCCAGTAGTCCACTTCGCGCTGAAGCGTCTCATCCCGCAGCCAGTCCCGCTGCCAGGCCGCGTAGTCCGCGTACTGCACCGGCAGCGGAGGCAGGCTCAAGGACTGCCCTCGTGACAGCGCGGTGTACAGCATGACGAGCTCCCGGAGCAGGACGCCCACGGACCATCCGTCGGACACGGAGTGGTGCATCGTGACGACGAGCACGTGGTCGCGCGCGTCCAGGCGCACCAGCAGCGCGCGCAGGAGCGGACCCCGCATCAGGTCGAACGGCCGGGCCATCTCCTCCAGCACCCGGCGCCGGGCCTCCTCCTCCCCCGCATTGCCAGACATCCCCAGGTCCACGAGGCGCAGCGGCACCTCCACGGATTCGTGGATGCGCTGGACCGGTTGCCCCGCTTCCTCTTCGAACGTCGTGCGCAGGGCCTCATGGCGGCGCACGACCCCGTGCAGGGCCTGCTCCAGCGCCGAGGCGTCCAGCTCGCCCTCCAGCCGCACCACCGTCGGCACGTTGTAGAGCGGGCTGCCCGGCTCCAGCTGGTCGATGAACCAGAGCCGCTGCTGCGCGAACGACAGGGGCAGCGACACCGGACGGCCTCCGGCGCTCAGCATCGGCACGCCGGAGCGCCCCAGCTGTGACAGCCGCTGGGCCAGCGCTTCCACCGTGGGCGACTCGAACAGCAGGCGCAGCGGCATCTCCACGCCCAGCGACGTGCGGATGCGCGACACCACCTGCGTGGCCAGCAGCGAGTGGCCGCCGAGCGAGAAGAAGTTGTCCTTCACGCCCACGCGCTCCAGGCGCAGTACCTCCGCCCAGACGGTGGCGAGCTTCGCCTCCGTCACGGTGCGCGGGGCCACGTAGACGTCGCCCATGCGGGCCGCGTCCGGTTCCGGCAGCGCCCTGCGGTCCACCTTGCCGTTCGCGTTGAGCGGCAGGGCGTCCAGCACCATCAGCGCCGAGGGCACCATGTACTCCGGCATCCGCTGACGCAGGCCCGTGCGCAGCGTGTCCACGTCCAGCGCGTGGCCGTCCTTCGCGACGACGTAGCCGATGAGCCGCTTGTCCGTGCCGTCGCCGCGCACCAGGACCACGGCCTCGCTCACGCCCGGCTGCTGCGCCAGCGCGGTCTCCACCTCGCCCAGCTCGATGCGGAAGCCACGCACCTTCACCTGGGCGTCGGTGCGGCCGACGAAGTCCAACTGACCGTCCGCACGCCAGCGCACCACGTCGCCCGTGCGGTAGAGGCGAGCGCCCTCTTCACCCGAGAAGGCGTCCGGCACGAAGCGCTCGGCGGTGAGGCCCGGACGTCCCGCGTACCCGCGCGCGACGCCCACGCCGCCGATGTGCAACTCACCGCGCACGCCCACGGGCACCGGCTGTCCCTGCGGGTCGAGTACGTAGACGCGCACGTTCGCCAGCGGCTTGCCGATGGACGGGAGGTTTCCATCCGCGACCACCTCACCCAGCGTGGCGATGACGGTGGCCTCCGTCGGGCCGTAGGAATTGATCAGCCGCCGCCCCGGAGCCCAGCGGGCGACGACCTCCGTGGGCAGGACGTCTCCGCCGGAGATGACGGTGCGCACTCCGGGCAGGTCCTCGGGAGAGGTGGCCGCGAGCGCAGCGGGCGTGAGGCTGACGACGGAGAGCTGCTGCTCCCGCAGCAGCACGGGCAGGGGCGCGCCCGGCATCAGCTTCTCCAGCGGCGCGAGCACCAGCGTGGCGCCGTTGCAGAGCGTGGTGAAGATCTCCTCCACCGACAGGTCGAAGCTGAGGCTCGCGAACTGGAGCACGCGACTGCCGGGCCCGATTCCGTAGGCGACCGCCTCGTGGGTGACGAGGTTGGCGACACCTCGGTGCTCCACCGCCGTGCCCTTCGGCGTGCCCGTACTGCCGGACGTGTAGAGCAGGTACGCCATGTTCGCGGGCGTCACGCCCGTCCTGAGTGCATCCTTTGGCTCCTCCGCGAGAGCGCCGCGCTCCGTGTCCAGGCAGAGCGCCCGGGCATGCAGCGCTTCCGGGAAGCGCGCCACCAGCCCCTGCCAGGTGACGAGCACGTGCGCGGCGCTGTCCTCCAGCATGAAGGCCAGACGTTCACGGGGCAGCAGCGGATCCACGGGCACCCAGGCGCCACCGGCCTTCAGGATGCCGAGCAGGCCAATGACGACATCGAGCGAACGCTCGACGCTGAGCGCGACGCGGACCTCGGGCCCAACGCCGCGACGGCGCAGGGCATGGGCGAGCTGATTGGCGCGCGCGTCCAGCTGCGCGTACGTCAGTTGCGTGCCCTCGAAGACCGCGGCCACTGCCTCTGGCGTGCGATGGACCTGCGCCTCGAAGAGCGCGTGCACGCACGCTTCCGGGAACGGCGCCCGGGTGGCGTTCCACTTCACCAGCATTTCGCGGCGCTCGGTGGCGGTCAGCAGGGGCAGGCGGGACACGCGTGTGTCCGGACGCTCCACCGCTCCTTCGAGGAGCGTGATCCAATGCGTGACCATCCGCTGGACGGAGCCCGCGTCGAACAGCTCCGTGCTGTACTCCAGGGAGCCCGTGAGCCCGCGCGGTCCCTCCATGAGCGTCACGCTCAGGTCGAACTTCGCGATGGGGCTCTCCGCCTCCACCGGCTTGAGGGCCAGGTCCGGCAGCCGCAGCTCGGCCATGGGCACGTTCTGCAGGGCCAGCATCGTCTGGAAGAGCGGCGTGTGGCTGAGGCTGCGCTCCGGCTGCAGCGCCTCCACCAGCTTCTCGAACGGCACCTCCTGGTGCTCGTACGCATCCAGCACGGTCTCACGCACCTGGGCGAGCAGCTCGCGGAAGGACAGGCGGCCCTCCACGTTCGCGCGCAGCACCAGCGTGTTGACGAAGAAGCCGATGAGCCCTTCCAGCTCCCCGCGCGTGCGGCCCGCGATGGGCGAGCCCACGCTGATGTCCGTCTGCCCGGAGTAGCGCGCCATCAGCACCTGCCATCCGGCGAGCAGCACCATGTACAGCGACGCGCCCTCACGCTGGGCCAGGGCGCCAAGGCGTTCCGCCAGCGGCTCGGGCAGCGTGAAGGCGTGCTCGGCTCCCGCGATGCTCCGCTCAGGAGGACGCGGACGGTCCGTGGGCAGCTCCAGCACCGGCGGCGCGCCGGCGAGCTTCCGCTTCCAGTAGTCCACCTGCCGAGCCAGGACGTCACCCTGGAGCCGGCCGCGCTGCCAGGCGGCGTAGCGCGCGTACTGCACGGGCAGCTCGGGCAGCGGCGACGGCCGTCCGGAGACGAAGGCCGCGTACAGCGCGCCCACTTCGCGGATCAACACGCCCAGCGACCAGCCGTCCGACACGATGTGGTGCATCGTCACCACGAGGACGTGCTCGCGCTCCCCGATCGTGAACAACCGGGTGCGGATCAACGGCCCGCGGCCCAGGTCGAACGGACGGAGCATCTCCTGCTTCACCTGCCGGTGGGCCTCGGCCTCGCGACGGGCCTCGTCGACGGTCCGCAGGTCCACCCGGCCCAGCTCCAGCGACAGCGTGGGGTGGATGACCTGGATGGCCTGACCGCCGCGCTCCTCGAAGGTGGTCCGCAGGGAGTCATGGCGACGCACGACCTCATGCAGGGCCCGCTCCAGGGCCGACACGTCCAGCGAGCCCTCCAGCCGCACCGCCACGGGCATGTTGTAGAGCGCGGTGCCCGGCTCCAGTTGGTCGATGAACCACAGCCGCTGCTGTGCGAACGACAGCGGAGGCATCGTGCCCATGAACGTGTCGCCCAGCAGGGACTCCTGGGCACGGCTCGCCGTCTCCATCCGTCGGGCCAGGGCCTCGAGGGTGGGAGCCTCGAACATGGCGCGCAGCGGAAGCTCCGCACCGGTCTCCGTCCGGATGCGCGATACCACCTGCGTCACCAGCAGCGAGTGGCCTCCGAGCGCGAAGAAGTCGTCCTTCACGCCTACCTGCGGCACTCGCAGCACTTCCGCCCAGATGGCCGCCAGCTTCGCTTCCGTCTCCGTGCGCGGTGCTTCGTACGTGCGGGTGGAGGCCGTGGCCTCCGGCTCCGGCAGGGCCTTTCGGTCCACCTTGCCGTTGGCGTTGAGCGGCAGCGCTTCGAGCACCACCACCGCGCCCGGCACCATGTACTCCGGCAGCCGCTGACGCAGGCTGGCCTTCAGTGCTTCCGCTTCCAGCGTCGCGCCGGCCTTCGGTGCCACGTACGCCACGAGGCGCTTCTCCGCACCCTCTCCCTTCGCGACCACCACCGCTTCCTTCACTGAGTCCTGCTGGCGCAGCGCGGACTCCACTTCGCCCAGCTCGATGCGAAAGCCTCGCACCTTCACCTGGAAGTCCACCCGGCCCAGGTACTCCAGCACGCCGCCCGCGCGGTACCGCACCCGGTCGCCTGTGCGGTACATGCGGCTGCCTTCGGGGCCGTAGACTTCCGGCAGGAACTTCTCCGCCGTCAGCTCCGGCCTCAGCAGGTAGCCACGCGCCTGACCTTCTCCAGCGAGGAACAGCTCTCCTGCTACGCCCACGGGTACGGGCTGGAGGTAGCGGTCCAGCACGTACGCCCGCGTGTTGCTGAGAGGCCGGCCGATGTTCGGCACCTCGTCGCGCCCCACCAGCGACCACGTGGAGTACGTCGTGTCTTCCGACGGGCCGTAGAGGTTGTACAGCTTGCGCACCGTGGGCACCGCGTACACGGCCTTCGCCAGCGTCTCTGGCAGCGCTTCGCCCGCGAGGTTGATGACTCGCACCGACGGCGGCACCGCACCCAGCCGCACCAGTTGCGCCATCGCCGAGGGCACCGTGTTGATGAGCGTTACTTCGGCTTCGGGCTTCTCCTCCGCCAGGTGCAGGGCGTTGCGCACCACCACCACGCTGCCGCCTCGCACCAGTGGCGCGAAGAGTTCGAAGACGGAGAGGTCGAAGTTCAGGCTCGTCGCCGCGAGCACCGCCTTCGTTTCCTCTTCCGTGAACCTCTCCGTTGCCCACGCGAGGAAGGCCGCGGCGTTCCGGTGCGTCACCGCGACGCCCTTGGGACGCCCTGTGCTTCCTGACGTGTAGATGAGGTACGCCACGTTCTCCGGGCGCAGTCCTGCTTCCAGCGCCTCCTTCGGCTCCGTGGGCAACGTCGCGTCCGTGTCCAGGCACACGGCCTGCGCGGTGAACGCGGGCAGTGACTCCAACAGGTGCGAGTGCGCCACCAGTGCCGGACCCTGCGCGTCCTCCAGCAGCCAGCCCAGGCGCTCCTTCGGATAGCTCGGATCCAGCGGCACGTAGGCGCCGCCGGCCTTGAGGATGCCCAGCGTCCCCACCACCACGTCCGCCGTGCGCTCTACGCACAGGCCGACTCGTGACTCCGGGCCCACGCCCAGCTTGCGCAATCGGTGCGCCAACTGGTTCGCCCTTGCCTCCACCTCCTGGTACGTCAGGCGCTGACTGCCGCTCACCACCGCGAGAGCGTCGGGCGTGCGCTTTGCCTGCGCCTCGAAGAGCCGCGGAATCGTCGCGTCGCGGGCGTACTCCGCCTGCAACTGGTTCCACTCCACCAACACCTGATGACGCTCCGCCTCCGTCAACAGCGGCAACTGGCCCACTGCTGTCTCGGGCCTCGCTAGCACTCCTTCCAGCAGCATGCGCAGGTGCTCCGCCATCCGGCGCACCGTCGCGGCTTCGAACAACTGGGTGCTGTACTCCATCGCACCGAGCAGCCCGTCCGGCGTCTCCATGAAGAAGAGGCTCAAGTCGAACTTCGACGTCGCGCCATCGAACTTCACGGACTTGAGCGTCAAGCCCGGCAGGCGGGTTTCGCCATCCGGCAGGTTCTGGAGCGCCAGCAACACCTGGAACAGGGGCGTGTGACGCCGGTCGCGCTCGGGCTGGAGCGCCTCCACCAGCTTCTCGAACGGCACCTGCTGGTGATCCTGCGCCTCCAGGACCGTCTCACGAACCTGCTTCAGGAGCGCACCGAACGTGGCGCCACCGGCCACCTGCGTCCGCAACACCAGCGTGTTGACGAAGAAGCCGATGAGGCCCTCCACCTCCGCGCGCGTGCGACCCGCGATGGGCGAGCCCACGCTGATGTCTTCCTGCCCTGAGTACCTCGACAGCAGGATCTGCCAGCCCGCGAGCAGCACCATGTACAGCGATGCGCCCTCGCGCTTTCCCAGCTCCCGCAACGACCCGGCCAGTGACTGCGGCCAGAGGAAGCTCAGCGTCGCGCCCGCACTGCCACGCACCGGCGGGCGGGGATGATCCGTGGGCAGCTCCAGCACCGGCGGCGCGTCCGCGAGCTTCCGCTTCCAGTAGTCCACCTCCCGCTGGAGCGTCGCCCCCTGCAACCAGTCCCGCTGCCAGGCCGCGAAGTCCCCATACTGCACGGGAAGCTCCGGCAGCGGCGATGGACGGCCCTCCGCGAAGGCCGCGTACAGCAGGCTCATCTCCCGCACGAGCACGCCCAGTGACCAGCCGTCCGACACGATGTGATGCATCGTGACGACCAGCACATGCTCGGTCTCCCCCAGCTTCAGCAGGAGCGCCCGGAACAGCGGACCCCGTGCGAGGTCGAACGGCGTCAGGACCTCTTGCTCGATCCGCTTTCGGGCCTGTTTCTCCTGTTGCGGCGCATCCTCCGCGGGGAACTCCACCCAGTCCAGCCGCAAGGCCATGTCCGCGTGGATGACCTGGATGGGCTGACCGTCCTGCTCCGTGAAGGTCGTCCGCAGCGTTTCATGACGCCGCGCCACCTCGCGCAGCGCCCGCTCCAGGATGTCCTTTCGCAGCGCGCCCACCAGGCGCACCGCCACGGGGACGTTGTAGAGCGCGGTACCCGGCTCCAACTGGTCGATGAACCACAGGCGCTGCTGCGCGAACGACAGCGGCCGGGCACTCCCCTGCCTCCGTCCCATCGCCGTCATGTTGGAGAACGCGCTCTGCTCCAGCCGGCGAGCGAGAGCCTCCACCGTGCGTGCTTCGAACAACGCGCGCAGCGGCAACTCCGCGCCCGTCTCCATGCGCACCCGTGACACGACCTGCGTCGCGAGCAGCGAGTGGCCTCCGAGCGCGAAGAAGTCGTCCTTCACGCCTACCTGCGGCACTCGCAGCACTTCCGCCCAGATGGCCGCCAGCTTTGCTTCCGTCTCCGTGCGCGGCGCTTCGTACGTGCTTCCGGCCTTCGGCGCCTCCGGCTCCGGCAGGGCCTTGCGGTCCACCTTGCCGTTGGCGTTGAGCGGCAGCGCTTCGAGCACCACCACCGCGCCCGGCACCATGTACTCCGGTAGCCGCTGACGCAGGCTGGCCTTCAGCGCCTCCGCTTCCAGCGTCGCGCTGGCCTTCGGTGCCACGTACGCGACGAGGCGCTTCTCCGCGCCCTCCCCCTTCGCCACGACGACGGCTTCCTTCACGGCCTCCTGCTGGCGCAGCGCGGTCTCCACTTCGCCCAGCTCGATGCGGAAGCCTCGCACCTTCACCTGGAAGTCCACCCGGCCCAGGTACTCCAGCACGCCGTCCGCCCGGTACCGCACCCGGTCTCCCGTGCGGTACATGCGGCTGCCTTCAGGGCCGTAGACTTCCGGCAGGAACTTCTCCGCTGTCAGCTCCGGCCTCAACAGGTAGCCACGCGCCTGGCCTTCGCCCGCGAGGAACAGCTCTCCAGCCACGCCCACCGGTACGGGCTGGAGGTAGCGGTCCAGCACGTATGCGCGCGTGTTGCTGAGAGGCCGACCGATGTTCGGCACCTCTTCGCGTCCCACCAGCGACCACGTGGAGTACGTCGTGTCTTCCGACGGGCCGTAGAGGTTGTACAGCTTGCGCACCGTCGGCACCGCGTACACGGCCTTCGCCAGCGTCTCCGGCAGCGCTTCGCCCGCGAGGTTCACCACGCGCACCGACGGGGGCACCGCGCCCAGCCGCACCAGTTGCGCCATCGCCGAGGGCACCGTGTTGATGAGCGTTACTTCGGCTTCGGGCTTCTCTTCCAGGAGGTGCAGGGCATTGCGAACCACCACCACGCTGCCGCCCCTCACCAGCGGCGCGAAGAGTTCGAAGATGGAGAGGTCGAAGTTCAGGCTCGTCGCAGCGAGCACTGCCTTCGTCTCCTCCTCCGTGAACGTCTCCGTTGCCCACGCAAGGAAGGCTGCCGCGTTCCGGTGCGTCACCGCGACGCCCTTGGGCCGGCCCGTGCTTCCCGACGTGTAGATGAGGTACGCCACGTTCTCCGGGCGCACTCCCGACGTCACCGGGCAGCAGGACTCGTCCGCCCAGTCCTCTTCCCTATCCAGGCACACGGCCTGCGCGGTGAACGCGGGCAGCGCCTCCAGCAGGTGCGAGTGCGCTACGAGTGCCGGGCCCTGCGCGTCCTCCAGCAGCCAGCCCAGGCGCTCCTTCGGGTAGCTCGGGTCCAGCGGCACGTAGGCGCCGCCGGCCTTGAGGATGCCCAGCGTTCCCACCACCACGTCCGCCGTGCGCTCCACGCACAGGCCGACTCGTGACTCCGGGCCCACGCCCAGCTTGCGCAGCCGGTGTGCCAGTTGGTTCGCCTTTGCCTCTACCTCCCGGTACGTCAGGCGCAGCTTGCCACTCACCACCGCCACGGCGTTCGGCGTGCGCTTCGCCTGCGCCTCGAAGAGCTGCGGAATCGTCGCGTCGCGGGCGTACTCCGCCTGCAACTGGTTCCACGTCACCAGCACCTGCTGGCGCTCCGCGGCCGTGAGCATGGGCAGCCGGCCTACCGCGGCCTCCGGCTTCGCCACCGCCGCTTCCAGCAGCACGCGCAGGTGTTCGACCATCCGATGCACTGTCGCGGCTTCGAACAACTCGGTGCTGTACTCCACCGCTCCGCTCAGGCCCTGCGGCGTCTCCGTGAAGAACACGCTCACGTCGAACTTCGACGTGCGGATCTCCAGCTCCAACGGCTTCAGCGTGAGCCCGGGCAGCCGTGCCTCTCCCTCGGGCGTGTTCTGCAGCGCCAGCATGGATTGGAAGAGTGGCGTGTGGCTCAGGCTGCGCTCGGGCTGCAGCGCTTCCACCAGCTTTTCGAACGGCACGTCCTGGTGCTCGTAGGCCTCCAGCACCGTGCCTCGAACCTGCTTCAGCAGGTCACGGAAGGACGTCTCTCCGTCTACCTGCGCTCGCAGCACCAGCGTGTTGACGAAGAAGCCGATCAGGCCTTCCAGCTCCGCTTGCGTCCGGCCCGCGATGGGCGAACCCACGCTGATGTCCGTCTGGCCGCTGTAGCGCGACAGCAGCACCTGCCAGCCCGCCAGCAGCACCATGTACAGCGAGGCGCCTTCTCGCTGCGCCAGTGCCTTCAGCCCCTGCTCCAGCGAGGACGGCAGCGTGAAGGCGTGGACCGCGCCCGCGTTGCCTCGCACCGCCGGACGCGGATGGTCCGTGGGCAACTCCAGCACCGGCGGCGCTCCAGCCAGCTTCCCCCTCCAGAAGTCCACTTCCTTCTGGAGCGTCTCCCCTTGCAGCCAGCCTCGCTGCCACGCGGCGTAGCCCGCGTACTGCAACGACAGCTCCGGCAGCGGCGACGGACGCCCTTCCGTGAAGGCCGCGTACAACGCTCCCACTTCGCGGATCAGCACGCCCAGCGACCAGCCGTCGGACACGATGTGGTGCATCGTGATGAGCAGCACGTGGTCGGTGCTTCCCAGCCGCAGCAGGCTTGCCCGGATGAGCGGTCCCTTGTGCAGGTCGAAGGACTCCGCCAGCTCGGCTCCGATCCGGCGTCGGACTTCCTCTTCCCGCTGAGCGCTGTCCAGCGCTCCCAGGTTGAGCTCCGCCATGCGGAGGTGTGCATCCGCATGGATGCGCTGCACGGGCTGGCCTTCGTGCAGCTCGAACGTCGTGCGGAGGGATTCGTGACGGCGCACGACCTCGCGCAGCGCCCATTCCAGGGCCCCCACGTCCAGTTCGCCATCCAGGCGCACCGCGACGGGCACGTTGTAGAGCGACGTGCCCGGCTCCAGCTGGTCCATGAACCACAGGCGCTGCTGTGCGAACGACAAAGGCGGCGGACCGCCGCTCGCGGTGGCCTCCATCACCGAGGGCCGCGGGCGTGCCGCCGTGTTCACCCGTTGGGACAAGGCCTCCAGGGTGGGCGCCTCGAACAGCGCTCGCAGCGGCAGCTCCGCGCCCAGCTCCGTGCGGATCCGCGACACCACCTGTGTCGCCAGCAGCGAGTGCCCACCCAGCGAGAAGAAGTTGTCCCCGAGCCCCACCCTGGGCACGCGCAGAACTTCCGCCCAGATGGCTGCCAGCTTGCGCTCCGCTTCCGTGCGGGGTGCTTCGTACTCGCGCTCCGAGTGGGCCGCTTCGAGCTCAGGCAGGGCCTTGCGGTCCACCTTGCCGTTGGCCGTCAGCGGGAGCGCGTCCAGCACGCCCATCACCGACGGCACCATGTACTCCGGCAGCCGTTGCCGCAGCTCTGCGTCCACCGCCTTCGGGTCGATGTTCTGGCCCGGCTTCGCCACGAGGTACGCGACGAGGCGCTTGTCTCCCCCCACTTCCCGCACCACCGCCGTGGCCTCCGCCACGCTGGGGTGCTGGGTGAGGGCTGCTTCCACTTCGCCCAGCTCGATGCGGAAGCCGCGCACCTTCACCTGGAAGTCGGTGCGGCCCAGGAACTCCAGCGTGCCGTCTTCCTTCCAGCGCGCCTTGTCTCCCGTTCGGTACAGCCGCGCTCCCGGCCTCGTGCTGAAGGCATTCGGAACGAAGCGCTCCGCCGTCAGGTCCGCGCGGTTGAGGTAGCCCCACGCGAGGCCTTCGCCTCCTACGTACAGCTCGCCCGGCACGCCCACTCCGGCTACGTCCCCGTGCGCGTCCAGCACGTACGCCGTCGAGCTTCCAATCGGCTTGCCGATGGGGACCGACGCCGTGAGCAACGAGTCACGCGTCAGCGTGTACGTGGTGGAGAACGTGGTGTTCTCCGTCGGGCCGTAGCCGTTCACCAGCACCGCGCCCTCTGGCAGGCGCTTGAGGTGTTCGCGCACTCGCGGGGCTGGCAGTACGTCGCCGCCCGCCAGCACCTGCGACACGCCTGCCAGTGCCTCCACCTGATGCAGCGCCATCTGCTCGTACAGCGCCGCCGTCAGCCACAAGGTGCTGATGCGCTCCTGCTTCAGCAGCGCGCCCAGCTCCTCCAGCGTCAACGCGTGCGGCGGCGCCAGCACCAGCTTCGCTCCGTGCAGCAGCGCGCCCCACAACTCCAGCGTCGAGGCGTCGAAGGCCACCGGAGCCAACTGCAACCAGACTTCGTCCGGACCGAAGCGCAGGAAGTCATTGCCGACGACCAGGCGCGTGATGCCCCGGTGCGGGACACTCACGCCCTTCGGACGGCCCGTGCTTCCCGACGTGAACATCACGTACGCCAGGTCCTCTGCGTTCACTTCTCCCTGCGGCGCTGTCTCTGGATGGTGGGCAAGCTCGTCCCATGCCGTGTCCAGCAGCAGCGGTGCGCCCGCGCTTGCTGGCAGATTCTCCACCAGCGACTGCTGCGTCATCGTCACTTCGACACCCGCATCTCCCAGCAGCAGCGCGATGCGCTCCGCCGGATAGTTGCGGTCCACCGGGACGTACACACCTCCCGCCTTCAGGATGGCAAGGAGGCCTGCCACCATCTCCAGCGACCGCTCCACGTACACGCCCACCCGCGTACCGCGCTTCACGCCCAACCCTCGCAGGTGGTGCGCCAACTGGTTCGCCTTCGCGTCCAGCTCGCCGTACGTCAGCGTCCGCCCGTCTTGCGCCTTGAGCGCTACCGCCTCTGGCGTCTTGCGCGCCTGCTCCGCGAAGAGCGCGTGCACCGGCTGTTCGCGGGGGGCTTGCGTGGTCGTCTGGTTCCACTCCACCAGCACCCTCTGGCGCTCCGCGGGCGTGAGCATGGGCAGCCGGCCCATCGCTGCCTCCGGCTTCGCCACCACCGCTTCCAGCAGCACGCGCAGGTGTTCGACCATCCGATGCACCGTCGCGGCCTCGAACAGCTCGGTGCTGTACTCCACTGCTCCACGCAGACCCAGCTCCGACTCCGTGAAGAAGAGGCTCACGTCGAACTTCGACGTGCGGATCTCCAGTTCCAGCGGCTTTAGCGTGAGCCCGGGCAGCCGTGCCTCTCCCTCGGGCATGTTCTGCAACGCCAGCAGCGTCTGGAAGAGCGGCGTGTGGCTCAGGCTGCGCTCGGGTTGCAGCGCTTCCACCAGCTTTTCGAACGGCACGTCCTGGTGCTCGTAGGCCTCCAGCACCGTGCCCCGGACCTGCTTCAGCAAGTCACGGAAGGACGTCTCTCCGTCCACCTGTGCTCGCAGCACCAGCGTGTTGACGAAGAAGCCAATGAGTCCTTCCAGCTCCGCTCGCGTCCGGCCCGCGATGGGCGAACCCACGCTGATGTCCGTCTGCCCGGAGTAGCGCGACAGCAGCACCTGCCAGCCCGCCAGCAGCACCATGTACAGCGAGGCGCCTTCTCGCTGCGCCAGTGCCTTCAGCCCCTGCTCCAGCGAGGACGGCAGCGTGAAGGCATGGACCGCGCCCGCGTTGCCCCGCACCGCCGGACGCGGATGGTCCGTGGGCAACTCCAGCACCGGCGGCGCTCCAGCCAGCTTCCCCCTCCAGAAGTCCACTTCCCTCTGGAGCGTCTCCCCTTGCAGCCAGCTTCGCTGCCACACGGCGTAGCCCGCGTACTGCAACGACAGTTCTGGCAGCGGTGAGGGATGTCCTTCCGAGAAGGCCGCGTACAACGCTCCCACTTCGCGGATCAGCACGCCCAGCGACCAGCCGTCGGACACGATGTGGTGCATCGTGATGAGCAGCACGTGGTCGGTGCTTCCCAGCCGCAGCAGGCTTGCCCGGATGAGCGGTCCCTTGTGCAGGTCGAAGCGCTCCTCCAGCTCGGCTCCGAGCCGGCGGCGGACTTCTTCCTCCCGCTGAGCGCTGTCGCTTGCCTCCAGGTCGACGTCCGTCACCTGCAAGCGCGCATGGGGATGGATGCGCTGCACGGGCTGGCCTTCGTGCAGCTCGAACGTCGTGCGGAGGGATTCGTGGCGCCGGACGATTTCGTCCAGGGCTCGCACGAGCGCGCCTCGCCGCAAGGTGCCCTGCAACCGGACCGCGACCGGCACGTTGTAGATCGCGCTTCCGGATTCCAGTTGGTCGATGAACCAGAGGCGCTGCTGCGCGAACGACAGGGGCGGCGCGGCATCACTCGCGGCGGACTCCAACGCAGAAGGCTTCGGCCGCGCGGCCGTGGCCAGACGCTCGGCGAGGACTTCCAGCACCGGAGCCTCGAAGAGGACTCGCAGCGACAGCTCCACTCCCAGCTCCGCGCGGATCCGCGAGACGACCTGCGTCGCCAGCAGCGAGTGCCCACCGAGCGAGAAGAAGTTGTCCTTCACGCCCACCCTGGGCACGCGCAGGACCTCCGCCCAGATGGCCGCCAGCTTTCGCTCCGCCTCCGTGCGGGGCGCTTCGTAGGCCGTGCCTGCTTCGTGCGCGTCCAAGGCCGCGAGGGCCTTGCGGTCCACCTTGCCGTTGGCAGTCAGCGGGAGCGCGTCCAGCACGCCCAGGGACGACGGCACCATGTACTCCGGCAGCCGCTGCCGCAGTTCGGACTCCACCGCCTTCGGGTCGATGTTCTGGCCCGGCTTCGCCACGAGCCAGGCGATGAGCCGCTTGTCGCCGCCCACCTCCCGCACGATCACCGTGGCCTCCGCGACGCCCTCCTGCCGCAGGAGCGCCGCTTCGATCTCGCCCAGCTCGATGCGGAAGCCGCGCACCTTCACCTGGAAGTCGGTGCGGCCCAGGAACTCCAGCGTCCCGTCTTCCTTCCACCGCGCCTTGTCTCCCGTGCGGTACAGCCGCGCCCCCGGCTTCGTGCTGAAGGCATTTGGAACGAAGCGCTCCGCCGTCAGGTCCGCTCGGTTGAGGTAGCCCCACGCGAGGCCTTCTCCCCCCACGTACAGCTCGCCCGGCACGCCTACTCCAGCCACGTCTCCGTGCGCGTCCAGCACGTACGCCGTCGAGCTTCCAATCGGCTTGCCGATGGGGACCGACGCCGTGAGCAACGAGTCACGCGTCAGCGTGTACGTGGTGGAGAACGTGGTGTTCTCCGTCGGGCCGTAGCCGTTCACCAGCACCGCGCCTTGCGGCAGGTGCTTGAGGTGTTCACGCACTCGCGGCGCCGGCAATACGTCGCCGCCCGCCAGCACCTGCGACACGCCTGCCAGCGCTTCCACCTGGTGCAGCGCCATCTGCTCGTACAGCGCTGCCGTCAGCCACAAGGTGCTGATGCGCTCCTGCTTCAGCAGGGCGCCCAGCTCCTCCAGCGTCAACGCGTGCGGCGGCGCCAGCACCAGCTTCGCTCCGTGCAGCAGCGCGCCCCACAGCTCCAGCGTCGAGGCGTCGAAGGCCACCGGAGCCAGTTGCAGCCAGACCTGGTCCGGACCGAAGCGCAGGAAGTCATTGCCGACGACCAGGCGCGTGATGCCCCGGTGCGGGATGCTCACGCCCTTCGGACGGCCCGTGCTTCCCGACGTGAACATCACGTACGCCAGGTCCTCCGCGCTCACGGATCCGCCCGGCGCCGTCTCCGGCTGACGGGCCGCTTCGCTCCATGCCGTCTCCAACGTCAGCGCCCGGCCCGCGCTCCTGGGCAGCTTCTCCACCAGTGACTGCTGCGTCAGCGTCACCCCGACGCCCGCGTCCTCCAGCATCAGCGCGATGCGCTCGGCCGGGTAGTTGCGGTCCACCGGGATGTACACACCTCCCGCCTTCAGGATGGCCAGCAGCCCCGCCACCATCTCCACCGAGCGCTCCACGTACACGCCCACTCGCGTGCCGCGCATCACGCCCTGGCTCCTCAGGTGGTGCGCCAACTGGTTCGCCTTCGCGTCCAGCTCGCCGTACGTCAGTGTCCTGCCGTCCTGTGCCTTCAGCGCCACCGCGTCCGGTGTCCTCCGGGCCTGCTCAGCGAAGAGTACGTGCACCGGCGTGGTGACCGCGGCCTCCGCCACCGTGCGGTTGCCACCGTCGAGGAGCATCCGCCGCTCCTCCGCGTCCACCATGGGCAGCCGGGACACGGCCTGCTCCGGAACCGACAGCGCCGCATCCAGCAGGCCCCGCAGGTGCTCCACCATGCGGCGCACGGTCGACGTATCGAACAGCTCGGTGCTGTACTCGAGCGTTCCCCTCAGCCCGTCGCCCTCCTCCACGAAGAAGACGCTCAGGTCGAACTTCGACGTGCGGCTCTCCATCATCACCGGCTTGAGCGTCATGCCCGGCAATCCCAGGTCGCCCTGGGGCACGTTCTGGAGCGCCAGCAGCGTCTGGAAGAGCGGCGTGTGGCTCAGGCTGCGCTCGGGCTGCAGCGCTTCCACCAGCTTTTCGAACGGCACGTCCTGGTGCTCGTAGGCCTCCAGCACCGTGCCTCGAACCTGCTTCAGCAGGTCACGGAAGGACGTCTCTCCGTCCACCTGCGCTCGCAGCACCAGCGTGTTGACGAAGAAGCCGATCAGGCCTTCCAGCTCCGCTTGCGTCCGGCCCGCGATGGGCGAACCCACGCTGATGTCCGTCTGGCCGCTGTAGCGCGACAGCAGCACCTGCCAGCCCGCCAGCAGCACCATGTACAGCGAGGCGCCCTCTCGCTGCGCCAGCGCTCGCAGACGCTGCGTCAGTGCGGGGGACCACTGGAAGAAGTGCATCGCGCCCGCGTTGCCTCGCACCGCCGGACGCGGACGGTCCGTGGGCAGGTCCAGGGCGGCGGGCGCGCCCTCGAGCCGGCCCTTCCAGAAGGCCACTTCGCGGTCGAGCGCTTCCCCCTGAAGCCAGCCTCGCTGCCATGCCGCGTAGTCCGCGTACTGCAAGGGCAGCTCCGGCAGGGAGGACGGCTGTCCCTGCACGAACGCCGCATACAGCGCGCCCATCTCCCGCACGAGCACACCCAACGACCAGCCATCCGAGATGGCGTGGTGCATCGTGAGCGCGAGCAGGTGATCCTGCTCATCCAGCAGCACCAACTGCGCGCGGACCAGTGGCCCGCGCATCAGGTCGAAGGGCCGCTGTCCCTGCGCCATCACGCGGCGGCGGGCTTCGTCCTCTCGCTGGCTCGCTTCAAGGCCTCGCAGGTCGTCCACCTCCAGCGGCATCGCCAACGGCGGATTCACCACCTGCACCGGAGTGCCTTCGTGCGCGGTGAACGTCGTGCGCAGCGCTTCGTGGCGGCGCACCAGCTCATCCAGCGCCCGCTGGAGCACCGCGACGTCCAGCCGTCCCTCCAACCGGACCGCCAGCGGGACGTTGTAGAGCGGGCTGCCCGGCTCCAGCTGATCCATGAACCACAGGCGCTGCTGCGCGAAGGACAGCGGCAGGGACTGCTCGCGCGAGACGGGCACCAACGGCGGGACGACGGAGCGTGTGGCGCGGTCCAGGCGCAGCGCCAGTGCCTCCAGGGTGGCGGACTCGAACAACTCCCGCAGGGGCAGCTCCACGCCGAACCCGGCGCGGATCCGCGAGGCCACCTGCGTCGCCAGCAGCGAGTGACCGCCCAGCTCGAAGAAGTTGTCCTTCACGCCCACCTGGGGCACGCGCAGCACCTGCGCCCAGATGTCCGCCAGCTTCGCTTCCGTCTCCGTGCGAGGCGCCTCGTGGACCTTCTCCGAGCGCGGGGCCTCCGGCTCCGGCAGCGCCTTGCGGTCCACCTTCCCGTTCGCGCTGAGCGGCAATGCATCCAGCACCACGAAGGCCGCGGGCACCATGTACTCCGGCAGCCGCTGCCGCAGGTGTCCCCGGAGTTCCGCCACGTCGAGCGTCTGCCCCGGTTTCGCGACCCCATACCCCACCAACTGCTTGTCCCCGCCCACGCCGCGCACCACCACCGCGGCCTCCGCCACGTCGGGATGCTGGATGAGCGCCGCTTCGATTTCGCCCAGCTCGATGCGGAAGCCGCGCACCTTCACCTGGAAGTCGGTGCGGCCCAGGAACTCCAGCGTGCCGTCTTCCCGCCACCGCGCCTTGTCTCCCGTGCGGTACAGCCGCGCGCCGGGCTCCGTGCTGAAGGCATTCGGAACGAAGCGCTCCGCCGTCAGGTCCGCGCGGTGGAGGTAGCCCCACGCCAGGCCCTCACCGCCCACGTACAGCTCTCCGGGCACGCCCACGCCCGCGACGGTGCCGTGCGCGTCCAGCACGTACGTGGTCGAGTTCCCGATGGGCCTGCCGATGGGCACCGCGGCATCGAGCGCCGTCTGACGCGTCATCGTGTACGTGGTGGAGAACGTGGTGTTCTCCGTCGGGCCGTACGCGTTCACCAGCACCGCGCCTTCCGGCAGCCGCTTCAGGTGCTCACGGGCCCGCTGCGCCGGCATCACGTCGCCGCCCGTCAGCACCTGCGACACGCCCGCGAGTGCGTCGCCCTGGTGCAGCGCCATCTGCTCGTAGAGCGCCGTCGTCAGCCACAGCGTGCTGATGCGCTCCTTCTTCAGGAGCCCGCCCAGCTCCTCCAGCGTCAGCGCGTGCGGCGGCGCCAGCACCAGCTTCGCCCCGTGCAGCAGCGCGCCCCACAGCTCCAGCGTCGAGGCGTCGAAGGCCACCGGGCCCGTCTGCGACCAGACCGCGTCCGGCCCGAAGCGCATGAAGTCGTTGTTCACCACCAGCCGGGTGATGCCCTGGTGCGGAACACACACGCCCTTCGGACGGCCCGTGCTTCCCGACGTGAAGATGATGTACGCGAGGTCCCCGCCCCCCACCTCCACGTCCGGTGCCGTCTCCGGATGATGGGAGAGCGTTTCCCACGCCGTGTCCAGGCAGAGCGGTGCCCCCACTCCGGGCGGCAGCTTCTCCAGCAGCGCCTGCTGCGTCAGCGTCACGCCGACGCCCGCATCCCCCAGCAGCAGCGCGATGCGCTCGGCCGGGTAGTTGCGGTCCACCGGCACGTACGCGCCGCCAGCCTTCAGGATGGCCAGCAGGCCCACCACCATCTCCAGCGAGCGTTCGACGTACACGCCCACCCGCGTGCCGCGCTTCACGCCCAACTCCCGCAGGTGGTGCGCCAACTGGTTCGCCTTCGCGTCCAGCTCACCGTACGTCAGCGTCCGGCCATCCACGTTCTGCACGACCGCCGCCCGGTCCGGCGTCCTGCGCGCCTGCTCCGCGAAGAGCGCGTGCACCGGCTGCTGCCGCGGATACGCCGCCTGCGTGCGGTTCCAGTCCCCGGTCACCAGCCGCTGCTCGGCGGCGCCCAGCATGGGCAGACGGGCCACGGGCCTGGCGGGCTCGGCCACGGCGGCCTGGAGCAGGCCGCGCAGGTGCTCCACCATCCGCGCGACGGTGGCGGCGTGGAAGAGGTCCGTGTCGTACTCCACGTAGCCGCTCAGGCTCCCATCCGCCTCCGTGAGCTGGAGGAGCAGGTCGAACTTCGCGGTCTGCGTGTCCACCTCCATCGCGTTCAGCTTCAGGCCCTGCACGGCGACCGGACCGCGCGGCGCGTTCTGCAGCGCGAACATCACCTGGAAGAACGGCGTGCGCCCCGAGTCGCGGTCCGGCTGGAGCGCTTCCACCAGCCGCTCGAAGGGCAGGTCCTGGTGGTCCGTCGCGCCCACCATCGTTTCGCGCACCTGGCGCAGCAGCCCCCGGAAGGACAGCTCCGGCGTGAAGCGCGCGCGCAACACCAGCGTGTTGACGAACATGCCGATGAGGCCTTCGAGCTCCGAGCGGGTCCGGCCCGCCATGGGCGAGCCCACGCTCACGTCGTCCTGCCCGGAGTAGCGCGACAGCAGCGACTGCCAGCCGGCCAGTAGCACCATGAACAGCGTCGCGCCCTCCTGCTGCGCCAGCGCCCGGAGCGCGTCCGTCAGCTCGCGCGACCACTGGATGGGCGTGCGCGCGCCCCGGAAGCCGCGCGTCGCGGGCCGGGGCTTGTCCGTCGTCAGCTCCAGCGCGGGCGGAGCGCCCGAGAGCTGCTCGCGCCAGTACGCCAGTTGCTTCTCCAGCGCCGCGCCCTGCAACGTGTCCCGCTGCCACGCGGCGTAGTCCGCGTACTGCACGGCCAGCTCCGGCAGGGGCGACGGCTGGTCCTGCAGGAAGGTGGCGTAGAGCACCGCCACCTCGCGCACGAGCACGCCCAGCGACCAGCCGTCGGAGACGATGTGGTGCATCGCCACCAGCAGCAGGTGGTCCGCGTCCGCCAGCTTCACCAGCAGCGTGCGCATCAGCGGGCCCGTGCCCAGGTCGAACGGGCGCAGCGCGCCTTCCTTCACCCGGCGCCAGGCCTCCGCCTCCCGGCCTTCTGGCGCGAGCGCGCTCACGTCCGTCCGCTCCAGCTCCAGCACGGGCGCGTCCGCGAAGTGCTGCACCGGTCCGCCGTCCCCGCCCTGGAAGGTCGTGCGCAGCGACTCGTGCCGCCGCACCACCTCGCGCAGCGAGCGCTCCAGCACCGCCACGTCCAGCGCGCCCTCCAGCCGCACCGCCACGGGCACGTTGTAGAGCGGGCTGCCCGGCGCCAGCTGATCCATGAACCACAGCCGCTGCTGCGCGAAGGACAGCTCCGCTGGCCGCGAGCGGTCCCTCAGCGGAAAGGAGGCCCGGTTCGCCGCGCCCGGGACCTGCTTCTGCGCCGCCATCTTCTTCAGCAGCTCGGCGCGCTTTTCCGGAGACAGGTTCGCGATTCGCTTCGACAGATCACTGCTGCTGCTCATCGGATGGACTCCGCACTCTGGACGCGGCACGGCCTGGAGGGACGCCCGGTACTCCGGACGCGGGCCCTCGGGTCAATGTCGCCAAATGTCGATCACGCGCGGCCTGCCGCTCGTCGCGCGAGCAGCGTGGGGGGTGGCCATAAAACCTGCTGTTCACATTATTCGGTCGAACAGCGGCCTGCCATGCGTTCCATGACGCGCGGCCTGCCTGCCCTCCAGCAGGGCTGGAACCGGCGAATGAAACAGTGTTTCAGGCCCCGTCCCAGGATGGACGGGGTGGGTTTTCCGCAGGGAAGCTCAGTGACCCGCGGAGCCGGGTGGCTCGACGCGCTCCACTTGCTTCTGGACGGCGGCATCCGACGCGACGTCCGCGCCCAGTTGCAGGTACGTCAGCAGGTAGGTGCGCCCCGTCGCCGGGCCCTGCGCCGCCGCCGTGCGGGCCAGCGCGTCGCGCCGGGACTCGAAGGAGGCCAGCGTCTCCTGGAGCGAGCGGCGCGTGTCCTCGCCCTTCTCCAGCTTCAGGCGCTCCTGCACCCGCGCGATGTTCGCCTCCACCATGCGCTGGTTCTCCCGGGCGCGGTTGGCCTCGGAGAGGTCGGTGAAGGGGCCCGTGCCCTCCACGGACACCTCCAGCCTCGCGACCTGGCGGCCGCGCTCTCCGGGCGGCACCAGCGTGGACACGCCCTGGCGCTGCGCCATGCCCACGCCGCGCCCGTCGTGCGACTGCACCACGAAGTCCACGCCCTCGGCGCCCTGGGCCAGCTTCACGGCCTCCACGTAGGGCACCGCCGCGAGCAGCACCACCAGCTCCACCTGCTCCTTCTGGCGCAGGCGCTTCACCTCCGCGGCCACCGCCGGCCCCACCGGCAGGCCCCGGACGCCCTCGGGCAGCACGGCCGCGCCGTCCTCGGACGCGGGCGACACGCCGATGACGCCCACCTTCAGCCCGCCCACGGTCGTCACCACCGAGGCGGGAAAGAGCGGCTGCCCCTTCGCGTCCACGAGGTTCGCGGAGACGAGCTTCAGCTTCGCGCCCTTCGTCTTCTTCTTCAGGAAGTCCACGCCCAGCACGAGGTCGCGCTGGCCCACGGCCATCGCCGCGTAGCCCTGCGCGTCCAGCTGCGCCAACAACAGCTCCGCGCGAGGCTTCGCCGTCGCATCCTGGCCGTCCGCCAGGGTTTTAAAGAGCGCGTTGCCCGCGTCCAGTGCGAGCACCGGCACGCCCTTCGCGCGCTCCTGCGTCAGGACCGTCTTTCGTCTGGCCAGACCGCCAGACGGGTTGTGGCGTCAACCACAGGGGGCGACTTCGCCCCCGTTGTCTCCCGTGAAGAGCAGCACGAGCTTCTTCGGCGCGGCACCCGCCACCAGGGGCAGGAGCAGCAGCAGCGCCAGGGCGGCGAGCTTCGGCACGCGGGGGCTCACTTCTTCGCCTTCTTCGGAGCGGGCGCGGGCGCGGCCTTCTTCTCCAGCTCCGCCAGCTTCGCCTTGGCCGTCTTGGCGGCGTCCGACTTGGGGTAGCTCTTCACCAGCTCCTCCAGCGCCAGCTTCGACTCCTCCTTCATCTTCAGCTTCTGGAAGCAGTCGGAGGAGCGCAGGTACGCGTCCGGCGCGGACGGCGTCTTCGCGAAGTCCTGCACCACCTTGCCGTACTCGAAGAGGGCCTCGCGGCACTTGGACTCGGTGAAGTACGTCTCGCCCAGGCCGAAGTGCGCCTCGCCGACGAGCGCGTCCTTGGGCCACTTCTTCACGAACTCGTTGTAGAGCTGGCGCGCGACCAGCGCGTCGCCGGCCTTGGCCTTCTCCTGCGCGAGCGCGAGGAACTCCTTCTTGTCCGTGGGGCGCTGGAGCTCCTCGGCCTTCTTCTTCGCCTCGGCCTCCTTCACCGCCTCCGTGCCCTGGAGCGCCAGCAGCCGCTGGTTCGTCTCCTCCGTGCTCTTGCCGAGCGCGGCCTCCAGTTCACCAATCTTGTAGAGGTACGTCTCCACCTGGCCGCGCAGCTGCGCCAGGTCCTCCACCGTCTTCTGGAACTGCACGCCGATGTCCGCGTCCTTGCGGCGCGCGGCCGTGTCCAGGCTCTGCAGGGCCTGGGTCACCTGGGCGACCTTCTCGTCGATCTTCGGCTGGGTGGCGGCGAGCTGGTCGCGCGCCTCCTTCAGCTCCGCGGCCATCTTCGCGTTGTCCGCGCCCAGCCGGTCGACCTTGGCTTCAAGGGCACGGCCGCGGTCGGCGGGGTAGAAACAGCCGGGAACGGCGGCGGTCAACAGGGCAAGGAGCACGAGCCTGCGCATGGGGTGGGCATACTAGGTCCAAAGCGCCCCGCGCGCCGCTTCTGTTTCAGCGAGCGGGCGGGCCACCCCCTGCCCTCCTTCAGCGAGGCCCCTCGGCCTCCAGCCGCTCCACGGCCCGGGCGCAGGCCACCCGGAGCCGGGGCAGGTTGAGGAAGAAGGGCACCGGCCGCGCCCGGCCCGACTCCACCGCCCGCAGGGCCCGGCGGTACGCCTCCAGGGCCGCGCCGGGCTGGCCGCACTGCTCCAGCACCAGGCCCAGCAGGTAGCGGGCGGCGACGTGGTCCGGATCCAGCTCCAGGCACCGGCGCAGGTCGCGCTCCGAATGCGCGTCGGGGACGCCCGTGGAGGCCCCGTCGAGCACGCACGAGAACAGCCAGTCCGCCTCCGCCCTGGCGAGCTCCTCCGGGGAGGCGGGCCCGGAAGGGCCGGTGCCGCTCGCGCTCCGCTTCGGCCGGGAGGACTCCACGGCCGGGGCGTCCTCGCGCACGTAGAAGAAGGCCTGCTCGCTGGGCAACAGCCGCAGCTCCGGAGGGACCTGGAGCAGCGGCTCCGCGGCGGACAGCACCAGCACGCCGCCGGGGGCGAGCCTTTCGCCCAGGCCGCGCACCGTGCGCTGGAAGGCCTCCGGGGTGAAGTAGATGAGGACGTTGCGGCAGAAGATGACGTCGAACCCGCCGCCGCCCGGGGCCTCCGGATAGGGGGCCTCCATCAGGTTGTGGCGCCGGAACTCCGCCTGCGTGCGCAGCGACTCCACCAGCGCGTGGCGCCGGCCCTTCGGCTCGAAGTAGCGCGCGCGCGACACGTCCGGGACGCGCCGGAGCGCCTCCGCCGGGAAGCTCAGCTCGCGCGCCCGGGTGAGCACCTGCTCGGAGATGTCCGTGCCCAGCACGCGGCTGGCCGGGTCCGCGCCCTCCTGCGCCATCAGCAGGAGCAGCGTGGCGACCTCCTCGCCCGCAGCGCAGCCCGCGCTCCACACGCGCAGCGGCGCCTTCGAGCGCTGGATGCGGGGCGACAGCACGTGCTGGCGGAAGGCGGCGAGCTGCACCTCGTCCCGGAACACCTCCGACGTGTGCACCGCCACCGCGTCCACCAGCCGGGCCAGGTCCGCCGCGCCCGAGGGAGCGCGCAGGTGCGCCGCGAGCTGCGCCGGGCCTGCGTCGTGTCCCAGCGCCTCCAGCCGCGCGTCCAGCCGCCGCCGCTGGGCTCCGCTCAGCGCCATGCCCGTGTGCGCCTGAAGCCAGGCGTGGACGGGAGCCCAGCGCTCGGAAGAAGGCGTCATCGCGCGCGCGGTCAGCGGCCGACGGCCAACGACTCTCCTCGCGCCAGCCGCGCCAGGGTGGCCGCGACGTCATCGCCGTGGATGAGGTGGTCCACCGCCTTGCGCTCCACCGCCGCGCCCGGCATGCCGAACACGACGCAGGACTCCTCGTTCTGCGCCAGCGCCAGGCCACCGGCCTGCTTGATGGCCAGGAGCCCGTCCGCCCCGTCCGCGCCCATGCCGGTGAGCACCACGCCGACCGCGCGCCGGCCGTAGGACTTCGCCACGCTCTCCAGCAGCACGGTGCCGCTGGGCATGTGCCCGTCGCGCTCCACGCCGGCCTTGAGCGCCACGCGCCCGCGCACGGGCACCACCATGTGCTGATCCGGCGGCGCCACCAACACCATGCCCGGCGTCAGCGTGTCCCCGTCCCCGGCCAGCCGGACCTTCAGCTTGCTCGCGTTGGCGAGCCAACTGGCCAGCGACTCCGAGAAGGCGGCGTTGATGTGCTGGACGATGACGATGGGCGCCGGGAAGTCCGCCGGCAGCTCCGACAGCATCCGGTAGAGCACCTGGGGACCGCCCGTGCTGGCGGCCACCGCGACGATGCCCATGGAGGCCGCGGGCAGCGCCGGGACGGGCGTGTGCGGCATCCCGGGCGCGCCGCGCTTCTGGCCACGCACGTGGCGGATGACGCGCACGGAGGAGATGAGCTTCACCTCCTTGGTGAGGTTCCACGCCTCCGGCCCCGCGTCGATGGAGGGCTTGATCTGCAGCGCCAGCGCGCCCAGCTCCAGCGCGCGGTACGTGAGCGCGGGGGCCTGCGAGCGCGGATCTCCCGTCAGCACCAGGATGGGCGTGGGGACCTCGGCCATGATGTGTTCCACGGCCGTGAGCCCGTCCATGACGGGCATGTCCACGTCCATGGTGATGACGTGGGGGCGCAGCTCCTTCGTGAGGGCAACGGCCTCCTGGCCGTTCGCGGCGGTGCCAACGACCTGGATGTCCGGGTCGTCGCTCAACGCCGCGCTGATGAGCTGGCGGCAGATGACCGAGTCATCCACCACCAGCACCGACACTTTCTTGCCCATGACCGTTCAATACCCCGTACGCGCCGCGGGAGTATAGCAATGCGAGGGGGTCCCCGGGCGTCCGCGAACGTCCGGGGATTTCAGCCCAGCAGCCGACCCACGACGTCCACCAGGTCCTGGCGGACGAGGTCGCCCTTGGTGATGTAGCCGTCCGCCCCGGCCGCCAGCCCACGCGCCCGGTCCGCCTCTCCTCCCCGGGTGGTGAGGATGACGACGGGCAGGCGGCCCCGGACAGGGTCGGACTTCAGGCGCCGGGTGAGCTCCACGCCGTCCATCTCCGGCATCTCCAGGTCGGTGACGACCAGCTCCACCGGCGCGCCCTCCTGCGCCAGCAGGTCCAGCGCGGCGGGGCCGTCCGCCGCCCGGAGGGTGTCGTATCCCACCGCCTCCAGCAGGTTGGCCACCAGTTCGCGGGTGAGGGGCGAGTCGTCCACCACGAGGATGCGCCGCCGGCGCGGCGCGGGCGCGCGCACCGGCGGCCGGGCGAGCTTCAGGGGCACGGTGCCGTGCACGCCCGCCGCCAGCGCGGCCGCGGACAGCACCATGGCCAGCCGTCCGTCCGCGAGCGACGTGGCGCCAGTGAGGTGCGTGAAGCGCGCGAGGATGCCCTTCAGCGGGAGGATGGCCTGGACGCGCTCCTCCAGCACCCGGTCCACCGCCAGTGCGGCCTCCATGCCCTGGCCCTTCACCACCAGCACCAGCTCCCCCTCCCGGGCGGGGCGCTCGGTGGCGAGCCCCAGCAGGGACGCCAGCGAGGCGAAGGGCAGCACGCGGCCCTCCATGCGCAGGGTGGGACGGCCGGCGACCTCTCCCACCTCGGAGGCGTCCACCTTGACGGCGCGGGAGACGTGGACGGCGCTGAGGGCCAGCGTCTCGTCGAAGACCTGGACGAAGAGCAGGGGCGCGACGGTGAGGGACACCGGGACGCGCAGGGTGAAGATGGTGCCCCAGCCGGGCGCGGACTCCACGCCCACGTCGCCGCCCAGGGCCTGGAGGGAGGTGCGCACGGCGTCCAGTCCCACGCCCCGACCTGACAGGTCGGTGACCACCTCGCGCGAGGTGAAGCCGGGCAGGAAGACGAGGTCGCGCGCGGCGGCGTCGGACAGGGCGTTGGCGCCGGGCTCGTCCAGCATTCCCCGGCGCACGGCCACGCGCCGCAGGAGCGCGGGGTCCATGCCCGCGCCGTCGTCCTCCACGCGCAGGATGATGCGGCTGCCCTCGCGGGCGGCGCGCAGGGTGAGGCAGCCCCGGGGGTGCTTGCCGGAGGCGACGCGGTCCACGCGCGTCTCCAGGCCGTGGTCCAGCGCGTTGCGGACCAGGTGCATGAGGGGTTCGCGCAGGGCCTCCACGACGGAGCGGTCCGCGCGGGTGTCCTCGCCGTCCACGACGAGCTCCACCTCCTTGCCCAGCTCTCTCGCGAGGTCACGGACCATGCGGGGGTAGGGTTCGAAGAGGACGGAGAGGGGCAGCATGCGCAGGCCCTGGATCTCCTCCGACACCTGGCTCAGGTCGCGCAGCTCCGCGTTGGCGAGCAGCTTGGCCTCGCGGTGCAGGGTGGCTGCCAGTTCCTTGGCGCGGCCCAGGCGCTCCGCGAGCGCGAGGCCCGCGGGGCCCAGGTCCTCCGCGACGCGGGCCAGTTCGCTCAGTTCGCGCACGAGCTCCAGGCGGCGCGCGGTGGCCAGCTCACGGCGGCGGGCCACCTGGCCCAGGTTGGTGACCGCGCTGGTGAGCATGTCCAGGCTGGCCACGCCGATGCGCACGGCCGTGTCCATGCGGACGTCGCCCGTGCGCACCGTGGTGCCGGGCTTCGGCGCGGCGCCGGCAGAAGGGCGCGGGTGTGCGGTGTCTGCTGTCCGCGTGCTGGGGGACGCGGTGAGGTGCGTGTTCGAGGAAGCGCCCGTCGAGGGCACTACGAGGTGCGCGCCGCCCGGGCTTCCGGTGGCGCTGCTGCCCGGATGCAGGCCCGCGCTTCCAGGAGTGGGCGCCACGAGGTGCGCGCCTCCGGTCGCAGGAGCAACAAGGTGCGAGCTTCCCGCGCCACCCGACGCGGAGCCTCCCGGGTGCGCACCGTGCGGCCCCGACGCGGATCCAGCGGGGTTCCCTTCGCCGTGGCCTGTCGAAGCTCCGGACGGATCAGCGCGGAGGGCCGCGGCGAGGTACTGCGACGCGGTGGTTCCTGGAGACGAGCCTCCTGCCGGTACGCCCCATTGCGCGGGGACCACCACGGATCCTGATGGCTCCCGGCGGTCCGGTACGATCAGATGCGACGCTCCCTGCGTCCCCTCCCCCTTCGCGGCCCTCCCGCCTTCTCCCAGCGGACGCGCGGACTCCACGACGACCTGTTGCTGCAGCGTCGCCACCAGCGTCTCCACCGCCAGCAGCGGCTCTCCCGCCTGGAGCGCACCTGACAGCGCCAGCACCGTGTCCGCCGTGGCGAGCAGCGCGTCGGTGGACTCCGACGACAGGCGGTAGCGCTGCGGCTCCGCGCACCGGACCAACTCCTCCATCTCGTGCGCGAGCGTGTTGATCTCGTTGAAGCCCATCATCCGGGCCTCGCCCTTGAGCCCGTGCAGCTCGCGCAGCACCCGCTGCCCGGCCTCCAGGTTGCCCCCGGACTCCAGCTCCATCAGGGAGCGGTTGATGCGCTCCAGACGGACCGTGACCAGGTCGCGGAACTGCTTGAGGAGCCGTTCGCTGGGGTTCACCCGCCGCCCCCCTTGCGCAGGGTCGCCTGGTGGATCTGGAAGCGCTCCACCACGCCACGCAGGTCCTGCGCCAGCCCCAGCAGGTCCCCGTTCGCCGCGCCCACCTGCTTCGTCGCGTTGAGGCTCTGCTGCGTGATGCGCAGGATGTCCGCCATCGTATCCGCGAGCTGATCCGTGCCCGCCTGCTGCTGCTGCGTGGACCGGGAGATGATCCGCACCGCGTCCGACGTCTGTCCCGCCAGGCTGACGATCTGCCGGAGCGACTCCGACACCTGCTCCGCGAGCCCCGTGCCCGTCTCCACCGCGCGAACGCCGCCGCCCGTCACCGTCACCGCCGCCGTGGACGCCTCGCGCACCTCCTCGATGAGCCCTTCAATCTCCTTCGTGGACTCCAGCACGTTCTCCGCCAGCCGGCGCATCTCCGCCGCCACCAGCGAGAAGCCCCGCCCCACCTCGCCCGCCTTCGTGCCCTCCAGCTCCGCGTTGAGCGCCAGGAGGTCGGACTTGTCCGCGACGCCGTTGATGAACTCGACGATCTTCCCGATCTGCTGCACGCGCTTGTTGAGCCGCGCCACCGCCGAGCCAATGGCCTGGTTGTCCTGGCGCATGCGCGACATGGCCCCCAGGAAGGACTCCGCGCTGCGCTGTCCGCCCTGGGCCGCCGCCAGCGTGCGCTGGGCGATCTCCGCCACCGAGCTCGCGTTCTCGGCGATCTGCTTCGCCGAGCGCGCCAGCTCCTCCGTGGTGGCGCTCGTCTCATCCAGGCTGCTGGCCTGCTCCGCGGCGCCCGCCTCGTAGCGCCCGGACGTGCTGAGGATCTCCTCCGTGGTGGCGGAAATCTGCGACCCCGCGCGCTGCAGCTCCGCGAGCACGTCCGCCAGGTGCGTGCGCATCGTGGTGAAGGCCGCGGACACCGCCCACACCTCGTCCTCCGCGGGCACCAGCCGGGGGCTGGCCAGGTCGCCCGCGGCGATGCGGCGCGCCTCGCCGGACAGCTCCCGCATGGGCCGCCCCAGCAGCGTCCCGCCCAGGTACGCCGTGGCGAGCGCCAGGCCGAACACCACCGCGCACAGCAGCGCGCTGGACGTGAACGCGTCCAACCGCAGCGCGTCCACCAGCACGCCCTGCGCGTCCGGGCTGCCCGCATCCATCAGCCGCTGAAAGAGCCGGTCCGTCAGCGCCGTCACGACCTGCGCGCACATCACCGCGGGCGTCACCACGCAGATGGCGGTGAAGGCCACCAGCCGCGCGCGGATGCGCGAGCGCCGGGGCAGCGCGGCGATGACCTGCGCATGCGTCAGTCCCTGCTCCGCCACCCACAGCACCCCGCGCCGCGCCCGCAGCGTAACGAGCCCGTACACGAGCAGCGACGTGAGCGGCCCGAACAGCGCCCCCAGCCCCGCGACCCGCAGGGTGGTGGCCCCCGGCAAGTCCATCCCCGACCAGAGCGCCACCGCCACCACGCCCGTGGTCAGCCCCCACAGGCCCAGCGAGCGGAAGAACGCCTCGCCCGGCGCGCGCGCCACCTCGCCCACCGCCAGCGCCAGGTGCTCGGGCGTGGGCGGCAGCTCCCCTCGCTCCAGGGCCCGCAGCCGGGGGAAGCGGCGCAGGGACACGCCCACGCCCAGGAGCATGTGCAGCGCGCTCACGCCCACCACCAGGATGACGAGCTTGCCCAGCCGCTCCACCAGCTCGCCGCCCACCACGAGCGACGCGAAGTGCAGCCCCAGCGTGGAGCCCACCAGGTTCGCCAGCGGGATGGGCACCATCAACTGCCGGCTGAAGGCGGCCCGCCGGGGGGACTCGCGCGGAAGGGGGGCCATGTCACCCACCTCCCGACGCAGGCGCCGAAAGAGGAGCCCCGCTGGGCTCGCCCGTGGACGGCTCGACGTGGAAGCGCTGCACCACGTGTTGCAGGTCCGCCGCCAGGGCGGACAGGTCCGCGTTGGCCGCCACCATCTGCTTGGTGGCCGCGGCGTTCTGCTCGGTGACGCGCAGGATGTCGCCCATGGCCGCCGCGAGCTGATCCGTGCCCGTCTGCTGCTGCAGCGTCGCCAGCGAGATGCTGCGCACCGCGTGCGACGTCTGCCGCGCCAGCTCCAGGATGAGCCCCAGGCTGTCGTCCACCTGCGCCGCCAGGAGCGTGCCCAGCTCCGTCGTCTTGAGGCCCGCCTCCGTGGCCATCACCGCGCCGTTCGTCGCGTCGCGGATCTCCCCGATGAGGCCCTCAATCTCCTTCGTGGAGCGGATGACGTTCTCCGCGAGCCTTCGCATCTCCGCCGCCACCAGCGAGAAGCCCCGCCCCACCTCGCCCGCCTTCGTGCCCTCCAGCTCCGCGTTGAGCGCCAGCAGGTCGGACTTGTCGGCGATCTCGTTGATGAACTCCACCACCTTGCCAATCTGCTGCACGCGCTTGTTGAGGCGCACCACCGCGTCCGCGATGGCCTCGTTGTCCTCCTTCATGCGCTGCATGGCGCCCAGGAAGGCGGTGGCGCCGCGCTGGCCGGACTGCGCCGCGCCGAAGGTCGTCTCCGCGATGGCGGACACGGACTCCGCGTTGTCGGCGATCTGCTGCGCGGACCGGGCCAGCTCCTCCGTGGTGGCGCTGGTGGCGTTGAGCGCGCCGGCCTGCTCGTCCGCGCCCACCTCCTGCTCCGTGCTGGTGGCCACCAGCTGCTCGGTGGTGGAGGAGATTTGGATGCCCGCCCGCTTGAGCTGCGACAGGGCCTGCACCAGCTGCACCTGCATCTGGGTGAAGGCCGCGGAGGTGGCCCACACCTCGTCCTCGGCGTGGATGACGCGCGGGGGCCGCACCTCGCCTCGCGCGATGCGCGTCGCGTCCTCGGTGATGGCGCGCAGGGGCTCCGACAGCGCCGTGCCCGCGAGCGCCGCGGTGCCCAGGATGAGCAGCGTCACCAGCCCCGCGATGAGCCCCAGCGGCGCGCCCTCGCCCTGGCGCGCCCGGGCCATCACCTCCGCCCGCTCCGCCGGGGTGGTGGCCTGGGCCCACGCGTCCACCACCGTCACCGTGCGCGTGAAGGCCACGTCCAGGATGAAGAGGGACGGGCTCAGCACCGCGATGGCGGTGAACACCACCAGCCGGCGGCGGATGTGCATGCGCCGGGGCGGCAGCGCGGCCAGCACCTCCAGCGGCGACGGCCCCAGCTCCACCAGCCGCGCCAGCGTGGCCCGCGCGCGGCGCACCACCATCAGGTAGACGAGCATCGCGCTCAGGGGACCGATGGACAGCCCCAGCGCCGTCACGCGCAGCCCTTCCGTCCACGGCACGTGCGCCAGCGTGGGGAAGGCCACCGCCACCGTCAGCGTGCCGCCCAGCCACCCCTGCATCACGAACCAGAAGCTGCGGCCGGGGATGGCCGCCACCTCCTGGACCGCCACCAGCAGGTGCTCGGACGTGACGGGCAGCTGTCCCTCGCCCAGCGCGAACAGCGTGCGCAGGGCCCGCGCGTCGCGCGCGTAGCCCACGCTGATGAACAGCGCGAGCGCGCAGAACATCAGCCCCGTCAGCGGCGTGCGCCCGGCTTCCGGCAGCGTGTGCGACAGGTGGATGTGCAGGAACGCCACCCCCACGCCCAGGCAGCTGCCCGGGATGCGCGGCCGCGTCGTCCAGCGGCCCAGCGAGCGCAGCTCCGGCGGCGGCGTCATGCGCCCTCCCCGGCCAGGCCCCGCAGGTAGCGCTGGAAGGCCTCCAGGTGCAAGAGCGGCCAGAGCACCCCGCGCGTCAGCACGAAGCCGCGCAGGCTTCCCCCGGAGGCCCCCGCCACCACCGGCGAGGGCGGCAGCACCGACAGCACCTCCGAGTCGATCTCCAGCCCGTCCACGCCCACCGTTCCCCCGGCGGCCGTCACGAGCACGCGCTGGGCGCCACCGTCACCGTGGAAGGCCCGGTGGGCGGACACCGTGCCCACGTCCGGCGCGGCGATGGAGGCCACCTCGCCCGCCTCGAAGGCGATGCGGTGCGGCCCCACGTGGCACAGGAGCGTCCCCTCGACCCGGCCCGCGGCAGGCATTGGCGCTAGCCGCCCTGGCTGAGGTGGTCGAAGAGGCCTTCCGGGTCGATGACGGCCACGTCGCGCGAGCCGCTCTTCACGGGGCCGCGCAGGTGGACGTGCACGCCGGACGGGCCCAGGGGCTCCAGCGGTCCCATGAGGGCGGACACGCCGGCGACGGTGCTGGCGGTGAGGGCCAGCGTGCCGCGGGCCAGCCGCACCAGGACGGCGCGGCGGGACCCGGCGGACACCCCGCCCACCAGCAGGCTCATGTCCACGACGGGGATGACTTCACCCCGGTGCGCGAACACACCCAGCAGGTGGGGCGGGGAACCCGGTACCCGCGTCAGCTCGGGGAAGGTGACGACCTCCGCCGCGGCTTCCGCGGGCACCGCGTACCAACTGCTTCCACACGCGAAGACCAGGTAGGACTGTCGCGTCGTTTCCGACTCTAGGGCGGCCATGCGCCCCAGAGCCTACCCCAGAACTAGCGCTGGAACTCCACGCGGCGGTTCTCCGCCCAGCCTTCCTCGGTGGCCGCGCTGGACACCGGGCGGGTCTCACCATAGCCCACCGTGGACAGCCGGTTGCCCGGCACGCCCAGGTCGACCAGGTAGCGCTTCACGGCCGCGGCGCGGCGGTTGGACAGCTGGAGGTTGTACTCCTCCGTGCCGCGCTCGTCCGCGTGGCCGCCCAGGGTGATCTTGCCCTGGCTCGCCTTGATGCAGGCCGCCAGCTCGCCCAGGCGCGACTGCGCGCTGGAGTCCAGGGTGGACTCGTTGAAGCCGAAGGGCACCGGCGAGTAGTCGCACTTGGAGCTGGCGTCCGCCGTCACGCACTTGCCGGACTGGCACTCCTGGCCCTCACCGCAGTCGGTGCTGGCGGAGCAGGTGTCCTTGGGGGCCTGGCAGCGGCCGGCCTGGCACTTGCCACCGTTGCACGCGGAGTCATCCTTGCACTGGGCCTCGGCGCACTTGCCGGCCTCGCAGATGCGGCCGGAGCCACAGGCCGCGTCCGTGGTGCACTCGGGGGGCTTGGGCGCGCACTTGTTGGCCTGGCAGGTGAAGCCCTCGCGGCAGTTCGCGTCCGTCGCGCACTCCTGGCACTGGCCCTGGACGCAGACCTCGCCCTTCTCCTGGCACTGCTCGTCGTTGTTGCACTTGGGGTAGGTGGGCGGGCACCCGGTCAGCACGGCCACGGCGAGGGCCAACCCGGCCCAAAGCGAAATCCGACGCATCATTCCTCCGACAGCAACCACGGGAAAAGAGAGGCCCACAGGGGATGGACCCAGGCGTGTCGCGTGTAGTCGGACCCACCGGGGAGAGTCAAAAGATTTGTCTTTTCCCCCGCCCTGGGGGCAGCACGAGACCCTTGAAGCCCCGATTATTTCCATGAGAGTGTGAGCGGTTTGCCCATGCCCGCCGCCGTCCTCATCGTCGATGACGAAAAAAACATCCTCCTCACCCTGAGCCAGTCGTTGCAGCTGGCTGGCTACCGCACCGAGCTGGCCAGCAGCGGGCAGGTGGCGCTGGACGTGGTGAGCGCGCGGCCCGTGGACGCGGTGTTGATGGACGTGAAGATGCCGGACATGGACGGCCTCACGGTGCTCTCGAAGCTCACGGCCCTCAAGCCGGACCTGCCCGTCATCATGATGTCGGGCCACGGCACCATCGACACCGCGGTGAAGGCGACGCAGCTGGGCGCGCGCGACTTCCTGGAGAAGCCGCTGGCGCGGGACCGGCTGCTGGTGGCGCTGAGAAACGCGCTCAAGCACCAGGCGGCGATGGAGGAATTGCAGGAGCTGCGCGCGCAGTTGGGCCGCTTCGACATGGTGGGTGGAGGGCCCGCCATGCAGCGCATCTTCTCCCTCATCCAGCGGACGGCGCCCAGCGAGGGGCGCGTGCTGATCACCGGTGAGAACGGCACCGGCAAGGAGCTCATCGCGCGGGCGCTGCACCAGAACTCCCGGCGCAAGGGCGGCCCGTTCGTGAAGCTCAACTGCGCCGCGGTGCCGCACGACCTCATCGAGAGCGAGCTGTTCGGCCACGAGAAGGGCGCCTTCACCGGCGCGGTGAGCGTGCGGCGCGGCAAGTTCGAGCTGGCGCACGAGGGCACCCTCTTCCTGGACGAGATCGGCGACATGCCGGCCGCGATGCAGTCCAAGCTCCTGCGCGTGCTCCAGGAGGGAGAGCTGGAGCGCGTGGGCGGCGCGGAGACGCTCAAGGTGGACGTGCGCGTCATCGCCGCGACGAACAAGAATCTGGAGAAGGAGATCGCCGCGGGGCGCTTCCGCGAGGACCTCTACTACCGCATCAACGTCGTGCAGATTCACTCGCCGCCGTTGCGCGAGCGCCGCGAGGACCTGCCGGACCTCATCGACACGTTCCTGCGCGAGGCGTGCGCGAAGAACGGTCGGCGGCCGCTGGCGCTGTCGCCGGACGCGCTCGCGGTGATGAGCGCGTATGACTATCCAGGCAACGTGCGCGAGCTGCGCAACCTGGTGGAGCGGCTGGCCATCCTGTGCGAGGGCCCCATCGTCTCGCGCACGGACGCGCTGGAGCTGCTGCCCCGCGGCCGTCCCCTGCCCCCCATGCCCGAGCCCACCGTGGGCGGTGACGTGCCCGCCGCGCCGGTGACGGCGGCGGCCGTGACGGTCCCCGCCGCGGAGCCCGCCATCGCGAGCAGCCCGGGCGGGTGGAAGCCGCGCGTGGATCAGACCTTCCGCGAGCAGGTGGAGGACGCGGAGCGGGAGATCATCCAGCGGGTGCTCGCCCACACGCACGACAACGTGACGGAGGCGGCGCGCATCCTCGACCTGGAGCGCGGCCACTTCTACAAGAAGATGAAGGCCCTGGGCCTGCGCCGCGGCCAGTCCGAGGCGTGATCAGAACTGGCCCATGAGCCCGCCAACGACGGCGCCCTTCTTCGACATGCCGAGCATGGGCGTGACCTGGGCGCCCGGGAGGCTCGGGGTCGAGGGAGGCCACGCGTCCGGAGCGTCACCGTCCTGGGACAGCCCGTAGCCCAGGAACGAGCCCAGGAAGGGCGTCACCACCAGCCCGATGACGCCCACGGACCGCAGGGCGCTGTCCTCGCTGAGGGTGAGCAGCGCGGAGGGCACCGCGCCCAGGGTGGCCCCCAGCAGGGTGAGGCCGTAGCTGCCCTGCCCTCCCGACATGTTGCCGGCGAAGTAGATGGGAAGGGAGGTCCCGATGGCCGCCCCCAGCCCCACGGGGACGAGGCTCATCGCGGAGCCCGGGCAGCCCAGCGCATCACACCGACGGTCCAGCGCGATGCCGGCGACCAGCCCCGTCACGGCGCCGCTCAGGAACCCGGCGCTCCCCATCAGCGTCCCCAGCGCCAGGTGCTTGCCCACGCGATAGTCCGGCGAAGGCTTCGCGGTGGCGGAGACGGACGTGGGGGCGAAGGGGGCTGCCGGCTCCGGCGCCATGCCGGGCGGAGCCAGGAGGTTCAGCGAGTCCGGGTCGCGTGAAGCAGGGCCTCCCTGGCCCCGTGCGACTTCGGGCCTGAACGCCAGCCACAGCATCAGCAGCCACCCGATGTATCGATGCATCACTGCCCCCCTGCGCGGTGCGACCGCCTGCACGGTAGCAGCACGCGAGACGTCCCGCCGGGCCGCCGGCCACACCGCGCCTGCCTGCCCTCCAGCACACGCTCGCGTGCGACCCGGGGCCCGTTGCGCGAGCGCGTTGACGGCCGCCGGAGGCGTCTGGTCTATTCGTCCCACGGGTGCCGAGGGGTGCCCGCCGCCCGGAAAGACGACGTCACCCTCGCGTCACCCGCTGTCGCCAGACTCCCGATGCAGTCCTTCCACGGTCCCCCAACGGGTGAGGGCCAGCACCGGAGGATTCGTCATGGGAACCGGCAGCACCCTCCCCGTCACGCTTCATGAATACAAGGTCCGCGCGTCCCTGCTCATCAAGGACCTGGACTCGTCCGACACCGCCCGCGCCACCCGCGCCGCGGAGCGCATGCGCGCCCTGCCCTTCTTCGCGTCCCTGTCCCTGGGAGAAGTGCTCGCGCGCCGGGACACCGTGCAGCACAAGCATGGGCTCGCCGTCATTGCCCGGGAGGCCGGCCACGCCACCTGGGCGGAGCTGAAGCAGACCGTCGAGGACGGCCCACGGACGCTGGACACGCGCGCCTTCTTCCGGAAGGTCCACGCCGTGTTCCTCAACCGGTGGTTCTCCACCTACGAGGAGGCCGCGCGCTCGCGGGAGACCCAGGGAGGCTTCCTCTTCCCCTTCGGCGCGCAGTGCTTCGTCTGCGAGGCCGACTTCCTCCAGGCACTGGGCATCGACCCTCGGGACGCGGACTGGGAGCGGATGGGCCGGGACTGGGTGCGCCCCCGTGACGCCGCCGCGAAGGAGCGGCTGGAGTCGAAGCTCGTCGCGCTGGGCTACGGAGGCCACCATGACGCCCGGTGATGACTCGCGCGCGTCCCGCGCCGAGCGCAAGCGCGCGTACAAGGAAGCGGACGTGCCCATGGGCATCTACGCCATCCGCTGCCACGCCAACGGCAAGCTCTTCGTGGGCCACGCGCTCAACCTCACCGCGATGTTCAACCGCATCCGGTTCGAGTTCGCCCAGCGCATGCACCGCGTGCCCGAGCTGCAGGCGGACTGGGAGTGCTACGGCGAGGCCGCGTTCTCCTTCGAGGTGCTGGACAAGCTGCCGCCCCGCGAGGAGCCCGGTGGGCCACCCCCCGCCGAGGAGCTGAAGGTGCTGGAGGAGATGTGGCTGGAGCGCCTGAAGCCCTACGGTGACGCCGGGTACAACACGCCTCCCCTCCCGCGGCGGGTGCCCTGACGCGCGGGGACGTGCGAGGATGGGGGCCTCTCATGAGCACGAGCGCCGCCCCCATCCTCGGCATTGACTTCGGGACCACCAACACCGCGGCGGCCTTCTTCGACAAGGCGAACAAGCTGCGCGTGGTGCCCATCGCGGAGAAGAGCCTCACCCTGCCCTCCATCGCGTGGTTCCACGCGGGCGACAAGGCCATCGTCGGCCCCGCGGCGCGGCGGCAGATCATCGACGACCCGCGCCACACCATCTTCGGCGCCAAGCGCTTCCTGGGCCGCCGCTTCCAGTCCGAGTACGTGGCCCGCCACCGCAACCGCTTCGCCTTCGAGCTGGTGGAGGGCCCGGACGGCTACACCGCGGTGCAGGTGTACGGGAAGGTGACGCCGCTCATCGACGTGGCGCACTTCATCCTCAAGCACATCAACACCCTGGCCACGCACGCGGCCGGCCAGAAGTTCGAGGAGTGCGTGCTCACCGTGCCCGCGCACGCCAACATCCGCCAGCGCGAGGCCATCCGCCACGCCGCGGAGAAGGCGGGCCTGCGCGTGCGCGCCATCGTCAACGAGCCCACCGCCGCGGCGCTCTACTACGCCAACCTGCGCAACCCCGAGCAGACGGTGATGGTGTTCGACCTGGGCGGCGGCACCTTCGACGTGACGCTCATGTCCGTGCAGAACCGCGTGGTGAAGGTGCTGGCCACCGGCGGCGACGCGTTCCTCGGCGGCGCCAACTTCGACGAGGCCATCGTGGAGGCGCTGGTGGACGACTTCCGCCAGCAGCACGGCATCGACCTGCGGGACAACAAGGTCGTGATGCAGCGGCTCGTCTTCGCCGCGGAGTCCGCGAAGATCGCCCTCTCCAGCGGCGCGTCCGTGCCCATCCGCATCCCCTGCATCACGCAGAAGGACGGCGCCTTCGTGGACTTCAACGTCACGCTCACCCGCGAGCGGATGGAGGCCATGGTGTTCCAGCTCATCGAGCGCACCGCCGCCGCGTGCGACGACGTGCTGGAGAAGGCGGGCCTGAAGCCGGACGCCATCGACGAGCTGGTCATGGTGGGCGGCCAGACGCGCATGCCCGCCATCCGCACGCGCCTGTCCCACTTCAAGAAGCTGTCGTCGGACAAGGAGGTGCACCCGGAGCTGGGCGTGGCCGTGGGCGCGGCCATCCTGGGACGCAACCTGGCGCGCGGCATCAGCGGCCTGTCGGACGTGGTGCCCATGCCCATTGGCGCCATGGTGCCCGGCGGCGGCCAGCACGAGGTGCTCCCCGCCAACACGCCCGTGCCCGGCACGCGCAGCGTGGACCTGGAGCTGCCGCCCTGGCCCGGCCCGGTGCCGGTGGCGCTGTTCGAGGCGCTGGACCGCACCACCGTGGAGCGCGAGCTGCTGGGCACCGTGCGCATCGAGCCGGATTGGCGCGTGGCCCACCCGGGCCCCACCACGCTGGAGCTGCGCATGGGGCCGGACTTCGCCCTCACCGCCAGCCTCGTCGCGAAGGACGGGCGCAGGCAGCCGCTCACCATCACCGATCCGAACGCGCCGCAGCGGGCCTGAACGTCAGCGCACCGTGCGCTTGAGCTGCTCCAGGAGCTGGCGGCTCTCCTCCAGCGCCTCCTGGCAGTGGGCGACGAGCGGCTCCAGGCCTTCCAGCACCCGGGCGTCCGCGCGCTGCTCGATGTCCCAGCACAGCGACTCCAGCGTGGCCGCCCCGAAGTAGGCCGCGTTGGACTTGAGCGTGTGCGCGGCCCTCGCCAGGGTCTCCAGCTCGCCGCGCGCGAGCGCGTCCCGCGCGTCGTCCATCAGCCGGGGCATGCTCTCCAGCGCGGTGTCCACGAGCTCCGGGAGCATCCGCTCCACCTGCCCGTCCAGCGACTGCCACAGCCGGTCCAGCGCGCCCGCCTCCAGCCCCCGGATGCGCGGGGCGCCCGGGCGGGCGACCTCCGGGACGCGAGCGATGGGGGCGGCGCCGGGCTCGCGCGGCAGGCGCTCCCAGGCGCGGCGCAGCGCGGAGATGAGCTCCTCCACGCGGATGGGCTTGCTGAGGAAGTCGTCCATGCCCGCGTCCAGGCACTCGCGGCGGTCCGCCGTCATCGCGTTGGCCGTCATGGCGATGACCCACGGCTGCTCGCGCATGGGCACGTCCTTGCGCAATTGGCGCGTCGTCTCCAGGCCGTCCAGCTCCGGCATCTGGACGTCCATCAGCACGACGTCGTAGCGGTTCTTCGCCAGGAGGTTCAGCCCCTCGCGGCCGTTGTTCGCGGTGTCCGCCGGGTAGCCCAGCCGCTCCAGCACCAGCAGCGCCAGCTTCTGGTTGGTGGGGTTGTCCTCCACCAGCAGGATGCGCAGCGGCATCTGCTCGCCGGGGCGCGTGTTGAACACGGAGCGCTCGCGCGTGGCGGGCGCGGGGGCCACGGGCAGGGGCCGGGCGGAGATGAGGTCCTGGGCCAGGCACGTCATCAGCGCGTCGTGCAGCTGCGACGCCTTCACCGGCCGGGGCAGCACCGCGGTGAACAGGCCCGGCGGCTGCGCGTCGCGCTGGTCGTACGACGTGAGCAACAGGAGGGGCAGCTCGCGCGCGTCGCGCTGCTGGCGGATGTGCGCCGCCAGCGTGGGGCCATCCATCACCGGCATGCGGTGGTCCAGGATGGCCAGGTCGAAGCGGGCGCCGGACTCCAGCTTCGACAGCGCCTCCGCGCCGGAGCCCACCTCCACGATGGCCATGCCCCACGCGGCCAGCTGGCGGCCCAGCAGCTTGCGGTTGATGGCGTTGTCGTCCACCACCAGCACGCGCCGGCCGTGCAGCTTCAGCGCGTCCGGGCGCAGGGCGTCCGCGCTGCGCGGGGCCTCGCGCGCCTGGAAGGTGAAGTGGAACGTGGCGCCCCGGCCCGGGACGCCCTCGCTCTCCATCCACAGCCGCCCGCCCATCGCCTCCACCAGCCGCTTGCTGATGGCCAGCCCCAGCCCCGTGCCGCCGTAGCGGCGCGACACGGATTCATTCAACTGGTTGAAGGGCTGGAACAGGCCGCCGCGCGCGGACTCGGAGATGCCCAGGCCGGTGTCCTGCACCGCGAAGTGCAGCTCGAAGAGGCCGCCCGGCGCGAGCGGCTGGCGCGGGGTGTCCACGGAGATGGACACGCCGCCGCGCTCGGTGAACTTCACCGCGTTGCCCACCAGGTTGAGCAGCACCTGCCGCAGGCGCGCGCCGTCGCCCACCACCGTGACGGGCGTCTCGTCGGTGACGTGGTAGCCCAGGTCCAGGGACTTCTCGCTCGCGCGCATGGCGAGCAGGTCCAGCACGGACTCCACGCACTGGCGCAGGTTGAAGGGCTGCTGCTCCAGTTCGACCCGGCCGGCTTCGATCTTGGAGAAGTCCAGCATGTCGTTGAGCAGCCCCAACAGCGCGTCGCCGCTCTGGCGGATGGTGGACGCGAAGTCGCGCTGCTCGGGCGTGAGCGCCGTGTCCATGAGCAGCCCCGCCATGCCGATGATGGCGTTCATCGGCGTGCGGATTTCATGGCTCACGGTGGCCAGGAACAGGCTCTTGGCCTGGTTGGCGTCCTCGGCGGCCTGGCGCGCCCGCTGGAGGTCGGTGACGTCGTGGTAGATGGCGATGAAGCCCATGGACTGCCCGGCCACCGTCACCGGCAGCGCGCGCAGCTCCACGTCCACCACCGTGCCGTCCTTGCGCACGCGCTTGGTGACGACGTGCACGCGGTCCTTGCGCAGCACCTCGCGCGACGTCTCCTCCGCCTCCGGAAGGATGCCGTCCGCGTTGGCCACCAGCTTGAGGATGTTGCGCCCCAGCGCCTCCTGCGGCGTGTAGCCGAAGAGCCGCTCCGCGGCGGGGTTCCAGGTGAGGACCTCGAAGGCGCGGCTGATGGTGATGATGGCCACCGGGCTGTGGCGCACCACCGCCTCGAAGAACTCCTTCTGCTGCCGGAGGATGGACTCGGCCGTCTGGGCGGCGTCCATTCCCCGGAGCAGCAGCATCCAGCCCCCGTCCTGCGGCACGGCCGTCACGCGCACCGGGTGCACCGGGCCCACGTGGCAGTCCGACTCATGGGGAGAAGCGTCCGCCGGCGAAACCTGGGGGGGCGTCCAACCCGGCAGCAGGCGATCCACCGGCTGACCCATCAACAGGTCACGGGGCCCCAGCAGCGCCTCCGCGGCGCGGTTCACGGCCACGACCCGCAGGGTCGGGTCCAGGACGAGCACGCCGTCTCGCGTGTGCTCGAACAAGGCCGGATACGCGCTGGGTGGCAGTTCGGGCAAACTTCCCCCTCCGTTCAAGAACTGTAGGTCAGTCGAGGCGCCAGTTCCATGTCATCCACGGAAAACCATGGAGGTGGGCAGGCGCAGGCCTTCATCCAGTGCTTCGGGGACGGTGATTCAGGGGGTTGGAGTGCTTGCCTGGCCACGGAGACGGTCGGGGTGTTTCGGTTTGTATTCATCCAGCGGAGGGAGGTCTCCCAGCGCGCTGGCGAGGACGCCCCAGCCGATGCGTGAGCGGAGCCAGCGGCCGGGAGGCCCGGGGATCCATGCCACGGAGGAGGCCAGGGTGGACATGCCGGAAGCAGGGTCCCGCAGGGTCACACCCCGCGTCCGGACTTCATGCGCTGCGAGCGTGGGACAGCCGGCCTCCGCCAGGTCGCGGTCGAGCGCGGCGGAGGCCGCTTCCAGGGCGGCGTCCGCGACAGGCTCCAGCAGCCGCGCGTGGAAGGCGGTCTCCGTCAGGGCGATGCAGCGGTTCGCCGGGGTCGCGCAGCGGCGGGCCTGACGGGCCACGTCCAGGGGCGCGGCGAGGCTGGCGAAGCGGGGGCCCGTCAGCAGCAGGGCGTTCATCCGGGCCGTCTGCTCGGCGGGCATGGGCGTCCAGTCCGCCGGGGGCGAGGGCATGGCGTCGTGGGCCATCCGCTCGATGTCGAGCAGGTTGACGGCGAGCGAGCCGCCCGCGAGCGAGTCCGTGCGCAGGCTCAGCCACGCCAGGTGGCGCACCTGCTGCGCGGCCTCCACCGGGTGGCCTGTCCTCATCCCGTGCAGCATGCGGAACTTCGCCCAGCGCTGGAGGAGGAAGAGGTCGGGGACCTCGCCCGCGACCCAGTTGAAGCGCCCTTCCGCGCTCAAGGGACTGCCGTTGAACAGGTCCCACCGGTCATACGCGAGCAGCCGGACCATCCAGTCGAAGTCCAGGCGGGACACGTCGATGTTCGCGGTGAGCCACCGGCCCTGTCTCAGGTCCAGGGCCTCCTCGCGCAGCGCTTCGGGGAGCACCAGCGGCGAGTCCTCCGGCGGCGCCCGCTTCAGGTCGCGCGACCAGGGCAGCCACGCGTTGAGCAACTGCCCCGCGTCCCCTTCCGTCCGGCCTTCGTGGAACCAGGGGTCCGCGTCCAGCGCGGCCTCCTGAGCGCAGTAGGCCTCCACGTTCGCGGTGAGCGCGTCGCGCTGGAGGCGCAAGGGGGCTTCGACCTTGTGCTGGAACCCCGTTTCCGCGCCCACGGCGCAGGCGCCGGCCAGCACGACGAGCCCCGCGACGGAGCCCGCGGCGATGCGCCGGCCCCGGTTCGGCGCGGCCTTGTCGGAGGACGTCATGCCCGAATTCTAGAAGGCTTTTTCCGGTGCACCCAGGAAGTGTCCGCGGCCGCCGCGCCACTGTTTCAGGGTAGACGGGCAACCAGCCCCCTGCCCTATTGGCCGGGCTGAGGACCGCCGACCCGGAATCAACGCCGGGCCCTGGGCAGTGCGGTGATTGGGCGACCTAGCTTTCTTTCGAACACACGGAAGAGAGAGCCGTGCCCGACGCGACGACCCCGCCCCTGATTCTCATCATCGATGACGAGCCGGAGCTGGAAGTGATGGCCCGGTACCTCGAGCTCGAAGGCTACTCCGTCCTGACGGCGACCAATGGCGAGGAGGGGCTGCTGGCCCTGGCCTCCTGCCGCAAGCCCTGCATCGTCCTGCTGGATTTGATGATGCCGGTGATGGACGGCTACGGCTTCCTCCGGCGCCTGAACGACGATGCGACCCTCTGCGGACTCCCCGTCTTCGTGCTCACCGCCAGCTTCCAGACGGAGCGCATGGCGGGCGTCGTGGGGCTGCTACAGAAGCCCCTGCACATGGAGCTGCTGCTGGAGGCCGTCGCGCCGTACTGCCCCTGCCCGCCGTCTGGAGAGAAGGAGCAATCCTCGGCGGGCTAGCTCAGGCCGCGATGCGGGCCACGCACTCCGGGCTGTCATTGGCGGGCGAGTTCACCCCGCGCGCCACTTCATAGACGTCCAGCGGCGCTTCCGGCGCGGGCACGAGCAGCGGCAGCAGGACGGCCGCCTCCTGGGGCTCCGGGCGCAGCCACACCGACTGGCCTTCCGGCGACAGGATGACGGGCATCCGGTCATGGATGGGCGCCATCAGCGCGTTGGGGCCGGTGGTGATGATGGTGCAGGTGCGTAGCACCTCGCCGGTGTCCGGCGCCGTCCACTCCTCCCACAGCCCCGCCAGCGCCAGCGGCTTCCCGTCGCGGTGGTGGAAGAAGTACGGCGTCTTGGGCTTCGTGGACTGCTTCCACTCGTACCAGCCGTCCACCACCACCAGGCACCGCCTGCGCTTCAGCGCCGAGCGGAAGCTGGGCTTCTCCGCCACCGTCTCACCGCGCGCGTTGATGAGCTTGTTGCCGATGGACGCGTCCTTCGCCCAGGACGGGATGAGCCCCCAGCGGAACACGTCCAAGAGCCGCGCGCCGTCATTGGGCACCACGGGCAACAGCTGCGTGGGACAGAGATTGAAACGCTCGCGCTCCAGCGTCGCGCGCGCGCCCGCGAGCTCCAGCTCGGCGACGAGCTGCGCGGGAGAGGTCCGGACGGTGACTCGGCCACACATGGGGATGAAGCGTAGCGCCCGGAGGCCGGGGCCGCACGTTCCGGACGCCCGGCCGGTGGGGGACCCGGCCCCGCACCGGGTGTCCCCGTGGCCTACTGGAACACCCGCCAGCGGGACTCCTTCGGGGCGCCCGGGGCCACCGTGACGGGCGCCTCCCAGGTGATGTGGTACTCGGTGTCCAGCAGGCCCAGCTTGCGCCCCTGGACGCGCGGGTTGCGGGCCCCCACCATGGTGAGCACCTCGCGCAGGACGCCCTCGTGGTAGGCGGCCGGCAGGAAGTCGCGCCGCATGACGAACAGCGCGTCCCCCTCCCCCTTCCAGTCGACGGAGCGCTCCCCGTAGCTCACCGCCATCTGGTAGCCGGACGGCAGGTTCGACACGAGCTTGCGCGCGTCGCCCGCGGCCAGGAGCAGGAACGTGCGGCCCACCGCGGACTCCAGGAAGCTGCGCGTGCCCTGCATGCCCATCTGCCGCAGCGCTTCGTCGAAGCCGCCCCAGCGCGGGGACAGCAGCCGCGCCGCCACCTGCGTCAGCTTGAGGAAGCTGGCCACCGGGTAGTTGAAGAAGCCCACGAAGCGGCGCTCGTCGGTGACGGCCCGGCACGCGGCCACCGCCTCCTCGCCCACGCCGGTGCGCACCGACTCCAGCACTCCCAGGAAGAACATGCCCCGGGCGGTGTCCTGCTCCGTCGCCGCCATTCGCCGCACCGCCCAGTCCGCGTCCACTGAGCCCGCTTCCGGGAAAGGCTTCGCCTGTGCCTGCATGTTCATCCTCCATGTTCGCGTGGGCCCACGCCCCACTTGCGAGTCGCCAGACTGCCGCTGCACTCACTTCAGGGATGCGCTACGGCACCGGCCGCCTGGATAGACGCGTCCGGGAAGAGGACTGTGAAGCGCGAGCCATGGCCGAAGTCGCTCTCCGCCTGGATGCGCGCGCCGTGGTCCTGCACCAGCCGCTTCACGATGGCGAGCCCCAGCCCCGTGCCGCGCAGCTTGGTGGTGAACATGGGCTCGAAGATGCGCTCCAGGAGCGGCGCGGGGATGCCCGGCCCGTCGTCCGTCACGCGCAGGCTCCAGCCTCCCTCGCCCCGCGCGTCGGCGTGCACGCAGACCGTCCCGGTGCGCTCCGGCGGGATGGCCTCCACCGCGTTCTGGATGAGGTTGATCAACACCTGCCGGAACTGCTCTCGGTCCAGGTGCGGCACCGGCAGCCCGTCCGGCACCTGGTTGTTCACGCGCACGCCCTCGCGACGGGGCACCACGCTGATGGCCTCCTCCACCAGCGGCTTGAGCGGACAGGGCGTGCGGCGCGGAGGCCGGCCCTTCGCGTAGTCCAGCAGGTCGGAGATGATGACCGAGCACGCCTGCAGCTCCCGGTCGATGATGTCCAGGAAGCGCGGGATGCGCGGGTCGCACGGCCAGGCCTCCGCCTTGCTCAGCCGGCGCAGGACGAACGCGTGCGCGGTGCGCGCGGCGGCCAGCGGGTTGCGCAGCTCGTGGCTGACGGTCGCGGTGAGCTGCCCCAGCGACGCCAGCCGCTCCATCCGCTCCGCGTGGTCGCGGAAGGCATGCACCTCGCGCACGGCGGCGTCCAGTTGCCCGGCCCGCAGCGCCAGCTCCTCTTCACTGGCGGCCTCCGCCAGGGCCTGGCGCCCGGCCCGCTCCCGCAGGTCGCGCAGCGCGTCCCGGCAGGCGACGAGCAACACCGCGTCGATGACGGCCACCCAGAAGGCGTGCTCCAGGAAGCGCCACCACTCCGGGTGCAGTTGGCCGTAGACGGACTCCGGCCACAGCGCGCCGCGCATGCAGTGGTCCACCACGATGGCCAGGCTGGCGCTGAGCAGCACCTTCGGGTCGCGGTAGAAGGACAGCACCGCCAGCGACCCGAAGATGTGGAAGTGCGTCTCGATGCGGCCCCCCGTCAGGTGGATGAGCAGCGCGGACCAGAGCATCTGGCTCACCGCCACCACGTGACGCGTCACCGCCTCCCCCGGGTGCACGCGCGCGAGCATCACCGGGAACACGCTCAGCGCCGCGCCCAGCAGCACCGCCGTCTGCACGTGCAGGTGCACCGCGCGCACCTTGCCCTCCCAGCCATAGGGAGACACGAACAGCGCCACCAGCACCGCGGCCACCCACTGCCCCAGCATCAGCCAGGTGAACAGGCCATCCACCCGCTTGCGAGACTCACGCAGCTGCAATGCCAGAAGCGCCGCCGTCCGCCCTTCCAGACCTGGAGAGACACTCACCGGAGCATGAAGGGAAAAGGCTGGCATGGACGCAGTCATCTCTTCACCCGACCAGAATGGTGGCGGAAGCGATTAACCCTGAAAAATAGGAACTACACGGAACTCCCCGAACCAACCATGCTGCCCGGGGGCACGAGGAGTGCCTGTGCTTGAACACTGCCGGCTCCCACCCACGCCGACGGTGTGAGACAGAGCCAGAGGGCGGCTCCATCCCGTGCATTGCCTGCCAACAATGACATCCTGGCCATCCCCGTTGCTACAGCAGCCAGCGCATCCGGGACCGGAGTACGAGGCCGGCGCCCAGCTCTGTCCAATGGCAGCGCCCCGGGTCTCAAGGGGGCACAGGGGGTGGGCGCGCACACGCGCCGAGGGGCACCTTCAGGAGGCGACGGCGTGGGGCCGCGAGGGCGCCTCGAGTGTCGCGTCGGTGTCGCCCCGGGGCAGCTCGCGGGCGGCGGGGATGAAGCTCATGGCGCGCTCGGCGAGCGCCGTGATGGTGAGAGAGGGATTGACGCCCGGGTTGGCGGAGATGGCCGCGCCGTCCACCACATACAGCCCCTCATAGCCATACAAGCGGTGGCGTGAGTCGATGGCGCCTGTCTTTGGCGAGTCCCCCATGCACGCGCCGCCCAGGATGTGCGCGGTCGTGGGGATGCCCATGAGCGTCTCACTGACCATGGTCATGGGGTAGCCATCCAGCTTGTCGGACACGCGCTTCGCCAGGTCGAAGGCCTCCGGCATGTTCGCGGTGGGCGCGGGGCCCTCCTGCAGGCCGGTGGTGAGGCCGGAGCGGAAGCCGGTGGTGAGCGCGCGGCCGCGGCGCATGCGCAGGTGGCCCTCCATGGTGCGCATGTACAGGAGGATCATCGTGCGGCGCGCGAAGTCCGGGACGAACCACGCCTGGAGGAAGCGCAGGGGCTTTCGCGCGAGCAGGCCCACCAGGCGCGCCATGCGCGTCCACGCGGTGGCGCCGGGGACGTGGGGCGCCATGAGCAGACGGAAGAAGCCGGAGCCCGCCGGGTAGCGCACGGGCTCCAGGTGCGAGTGCTCGTCGGTGTGGAGGATGGAGCCGATGGCGATGCCCCGGGACAGGTCGCGGTCCTTCTGCTTGTTGCCGCTGACGATGCCGATGAGCGCCTCGGAGTTGGTGCGCACGCCGTCGCCCACGCGCTCGGAGAGGTTCGGCAGGCCGTCCTTCGCGTCCTTGAGCTTGAGCAGCAGGTCCATGGTGCCCAGCACGCCGCCCGCGAAGATGACGTGCTTCGCGGTGAAGCGGCGGGTCTTGCGGAAGAAGCCGGTGCCCTGCTTCGCCGTCACCTCGTAGCCGTCACCGCCCGGCAGGGGGCGCACCCACGTCACCTCCGTGTCCGCGTGGAGGGTGAGGCCCTTCTTCTCCGCGAAGTAGAGGTAGTTCTTGTCCAGCGTGTTCTTGGCGTTGTTGCGGCAGCCCAGCATGCAGCCGCCGCACGCGTTGCAACCGGTGCGGTCCGGGCCCTCGCCGTTGAAGTAGGGGTCCTTCACGGTGACGCCGGGCTCGCCGAAGTAGATGGCCACGGAGGTGGACTGGAAGTCCGTGCGGCCCATCTCCTGGCCCACCTCCTTGAGCACCTGATCCGGGTAGGTGTTCAGCGGGTTGACGGTGGCGCCCAGCATGCGGCGCGCGGTCGCGTAGTGCGGCGCCAGCTCCTCCTTCCACGGCGCCAGGTGGCCCCAGGAGGAGGCGCCGAAGAAGTCGTCCTTCGGGATGGGCAGCGTGTTCGCGTAGACGAGCGAGCCGCCGCCCACGCCGACGCCGGACAGCACGGTGACGTGGCGGAAGAAGGTCATCTTGAAGAGGCCGCGCCAGCCCAGCCGCGGCATCCACAGCCAGCGCTTCAGGTTCCAGTTGGACTTGGGGAAGTCCTGGCCCTGGAGGCGCCGGCCCTTCTCCAGCATCACCACGCGATAGCCCTTCTCGACGAGCCGCAACGCGCTGACGCTGCCGCCAAACCCCGAGCCGATGACGAGCCAGTCGCAGTCCATGACGTCCTCTCCGTTCCCGGCGGCGCGCGAGTCCCCCGCGGCCAGGAGGTCCGCACTCTATGCCACGAGCGCGGGCCGTCCTCGCGGGACCTGTCGCACGCCCTCAGGACCGGGATGGCGCGGCCTGGCGCTTCGTGGCCTGCTTCCTCGCCCGGCGTGCGGCGGGCGTGTTGGCGACGAACTGGCGGCCCGCCTTGGAGCCCGCGCGCTTGCGCCGCTCGGTCGCCTTCTTCTGCGACGGGGTCAGGTGGGCCCAGGCCTCCTTGGGCAGGTAGCGCGCGGTGGTCTTTCCGTGACGCGCGCGCGTTCCTCCGTCCTGCGTGCCCCACTCCTCCTTCGTCCAGGAGTCCAGATGGCGCTGCGCACTGCCTCTGGAGCCCCGGTAGCCGCCGCCGGCCTTCTTGTACTCCGTGGCGAGGAGCTGGGCCTTGCGTGCGCTCCACTGTCCGGCGCGGCCGCCCTTGTCGCTCTTCATGATGCGCTTCTTGAGCCGCTCGCGCAGGGCGGGGTCCGTGTACCGGCCGCTGGCGCTGGCGGACGTGTGGCTCTTGTGCGCGGCGTGCTTGCGCCGGGGAGCGGCGGGGGTCTTCCGTCGGGTGGCCATGGGGCTCCTTTGCTTGTGACAAAGGTACGGACGCCCCGTGCGCGATGGCCTCCGCCGCCCCGCTGCCTGCTCTCTGTTTGGGAACCCGGATGGCCGCTACGTGGGCGCGGCGCCGGGCTCGCGGGGGCGGAACAGCGAGCACGCGCGCACCGGCTGGGGCGCGTACTTCTGGGGCAGCAGCGGACACATGATGAACGTGGAGGTCCGCGTCTGGACGTAGCGGGGCGGCGCGGCGCAGCGGTGGCAGAGGCTGTCGGGGAACGGCAGCGGATCCGGGGGCGACGTCATGGCAGTGGACAGCATGGCACGGGCCCGGAAGGAAAGGCGGGTGCGGGCCCCGCGCGCTCCCTAGATTCCAGGGCATGCACGTCGCTGACGCCCACGTCGAACCCTACCGGCTGCGCCTGTCCGGCCGGCATGCCGTCCTGGAGGTGTCGTGTCCGCTGCCCGGGGTGCTCCGGCTGCGGCACGCGCCGGTGGCGTCGGAGAGCGGCTTCCTCCATCCCGAGCTGCCCGGCAAGCGGTCCTGGTCCGTCATCGCCGAAGGGGGCCACGCGCTGAAGGTGGAGCGCGACGGCGACCGCGTGCGGGTGACGGCGGAGGGCGTGGCCCTGGACGTGGACGCGGAGTCGGGGACGTGGCGCTTCCGCGACGCGCGGGGGCGCGAGCTGGCGCGCTGCGTGGACGTGTCCGGTGAGGCGCAGGCCGCGTATCCCATGAGCCGGCATCGCGCGAGACTGGCGCTGCGGGCGCCCCCGGATGAGCGCTACCTGGGGTTCGGCGAGAAGGTGGGGCCGCTGGACAAGCGCGGCATGCACTTCACGTACTGGAACACGGACGTGGTGCCGCACCACCCGGACACGGATCCGCTCTACCAGTCCATCCCGTTCTTCGTGGGCCTGCGCGAGGGCGTGGCGTGGGGCTTCTTCCTGGACGAGTCCTGGCGCTCGGAGGTGGACGTGGCGCTCGCGGACGTGTCGCGGGTGGCGTGGGAGTCCTGGGGGCCGGAGCTGGACTGCTATCTGTTCGCGGGGCCGGGCATCGCGGACGTGGTGAAGCGGTACGCGGCGCTGACGGGGACGCCTCCCCTGCCCCCGCTGTGGAGCCTGGGCGCGCAGCAGAGCCGCTGGGGCTACGAGAGCGCGGACGACATCCGCGACGTCATCCGGGGCTACCGGCAGCGGGGCCTGCCGCTGGACTGCGTGTACCTCGATATCGATTACATGGATGGGTACAAGGTCTGGACCTGGGACGGGGCGCGCTACCCGGATCCGGCGGGCCTGGTGCGCGAGGCGGCGGCGCAGGGCGTGCGGCTGGTGCCCATCATCGACCCGGCGTTGAAGCTGGAGCCGGGCTGGAACGTGTACGAGGAGGCGAAGGCGCGCGACTACCTGGTGCGCTACGACCGGGGCGGCGTGCTGGTGGGCGAGGTGTGGCCCCGGCCCGCGGTGTTCCCGGACCTGACGCGCCCGGAGGTGCAGCGCTGGTGGGGCGGCCTGCACCGCGACTTCGTGGCGCTGGGCATGGCGGGGTTCTGGAACGACATGAACGAGCCGTCGTGCTTCGCGGTGCAGCCGGACGTGGGCATCCTCACGCTGACGAGCGAGCGCTCCGAGGGCGTGGGCAGGGTGGAGGGCAACACGCTGCCCTACGACGCCCGGCACGGGGACAAGCGGCACCTGGAGGTGCACAACGTCTACGCGCTGGGCATGGTGAAGGGCGCGTTCGAGGCCCTGCGCGAGCTGCGCACGGAGGCCCGGCCGTTCCTGCTGACGCGGGCGGGGTTCGCGGGCGTCCAGCGGTACTCGGCGGTGTGGACGGGGGACAACTCCAGCCACTGGACGCAACTGGAGACGTCGTTGCCCATGTTGATGGGCCTGGGCCTGGCGGCGGTGGCCTTCACGGGGGTGGACATCCCGGGCTTCATCGGCCGGGCGACGGGTGAGCTGCTGGTGCGCTGGATGCAGGCGGGCACGTTCTACCCGCTGATGCGCAACCACGCGGGCAAGGGCACGTCGCCGCAGGAGCCGTGGCGGTTCGGAGAGCCGTACCTGTCGCTGGCGCGAGCGGCGCTGGAGCGGAGATACCGGCTGCTGCCCACGCTGTACACGCTGATGCACGAGGCGTCGGAGACGGGACTCGCGCCGCTGAGGCCGCTCTTGATGGAGGCGCCCGGGGACGCGGAGGCGGCGGGGGCGTTTGATCAATTCCTGTTCGGCAGGGACCTGCTGGTGGCGCCGGTGGTGCGGCCGGGCCAGACGAAGCGGCTGGCGTACCTGCCAGCGGGTGAATGGCTGGAGTGGCCGGGCCTGGAGCGCACGGGCGCGGTGCGGCAGGGAGGACAGCACGTCATCGCGGAAGGACCGCTGGACACGGTGCCGGTGTGGCTGCGCGCGGGAGGCGCGGTGGCGCTGACGCGGCCCGCGATGCACACCACGGACGCGAACTGGAAGCACCTGGAGTGGCACGTGCACGCGGCGCCGGAGGTGCACGGCCGGCTCTACGAGGACGCCGGAGAGGGCTACGGCGAGTCACGGCTCACGGTGCTGCGCGGCGGCGTGACGGACGGAGTGCTGCGATTGGAGCGGAGCGAGACAGGGACGTTCAAGCGGGCCCGGACGGAGGAGACGCTCCGCGTGTATGGCTTGAAGTCCGTGAAACACGTCACGGGAGCCCGAGCACACCGTTTCGACAACGGCGTGCTGGAGCTCCAGGTCTCCGCGGACTGGACGCGACTGGACGTGACGCCGTAGGTCAGCATTCCCGGCTGGCCAGGGAGCAGGCGTTCGATGTGCCCGTGAGAAGGCCCGCAGGTGACACTGCGTGAAGCGAGGGGTTGCGCGCGCGCGTGCGACTGAGCACGACTCAAATGACATGGCTGAACACGCGCGACAGGGACGGAGGGTGTGAGGGACGCCGTAAGGCAGATCCTCTCCACGCCGCGGCCCTGGCCCACCCGGTTCATCGTGGCGGTCCTCGCCGCCCTGGTCAGCACCGGCCTCGCCGCGTTGCTCGAACCGTGGGTGGGCGGGCACTTCTTCGTCGTGCCGCTCAGCGGCGTCATCGTCAGCGCCCTGTATGGTGGCGTTGCCGCGGGGCTGACGACGACCGTGCTGAACATCGCCGGCTTCGTCCTCCTGCCCTACCTCCCGGTGACCCGCAGTCCCCTGATGGAGGACTTCCTCCGGGCGCTCGTCTTCCTCGTGGTGGCGGTCCTGCTGTCGTGGATCGGCGCGGCGCTGCGGGACTCCTACCGTCGGAACGAACAGGCACGGCTTGAAGCGGAGCACGCCCGCTCGGAGATCGAGCGCACGAGCGCCGCCCGGAGCGCGGCGGAAGAGGCACGGCGAGCGGCCGACGCGCGGCTCATCGAAGTGCTCGAGCGGATGTCCGATGCCTCCTTCGCGCTCGATGCGGACTGGCGCTTCCTGTACGTCAATCGGGAGGGCGAGCGGGTGATGGGCCACCGTCGCGAGTCCCTGGTGGGACAGCGCCTGTGGGACGTGTTCCCGGACGCCGTGGGCTCGACCTTCGAGCGCTCCTACCGGCAGGTCCTCGAGACGCAACAGCCCGTCGAGTTCGTTGAGTTCTATCCGCCTTTGCATGCCTGCTTCGAGGTGCGGGCGTTCCCGGTCCAGGACGGGCTCTCTGTCTTCTTCCGCGACGTGACGGCATCACGGCGCGCGCAGCAGTCCCTGCAGGAGAGCGAGGCGCGCTTCCGCTCCCTCGTGCTCGCCATCGCGCAGATGGTCTGGACGACGAGTTCAAGGGGCCTCATCGAGGAGGACAGCGCGAGCTGGCGGGCCTTCACGGGACAGACGTACGAGGAGATGAAGGGGTACGGATGGCTCGATGCGCTGCATCCCGAGGACCGGGCGCAGGCGGTGGGGGCCTGGAGGGAGGCGGTGGCCCGCCGCAGCCCCTACGAGGTGGAGTACCGCGTGCGCAGGCCCGACGGCACGTACACCCCGATGCTCGCGCGCGCGGCGCCCGTCCTCAACGCGGATGGGAGCGTCCGCGAATGGATGGGCACCAACATGGACATCACCGAGAGAAAGCGGGCCGAGGCCCAGTTGCTCGGGTACGCGGAGCGCCTGGAGGCGCTGCACGCCATCGACCGCGCCATCCTCCAGGCGGTCTCCCAGCAGGACGTCGCGCGCACCGCGCTCTCCTCCCTGCGCCGCCTCATTGGCTGCGAAGAGGCCAGCCTGCTCATCGCCGAGCCGGGCGAGGAGGTCTCCCGCTGGACCGTGAGCGTCGAGGCCCCGGAGACGCTGCGCCACGAGCGCCCCCGCTCCGCCAACGAGGCGCCCCCACGGGAGCGCCCCCATTGGCTGGAGCTGCCGCTCACGCTGGGGGGTGGCCGCCGGGGGGCCCTCCGGCTCTCGAGCACGCGCGAGGGGGCCTTCGACAGCATGGCCACCCAGGTGGCCGAAGAGGTGGCGGACCAGGTGGCCATCGCCCTGGAGCAGGGACGGCTGCGCCGTGAGCTGGAATTGCACGCCGGAAGCCTGGAGGCGCAGGTGACCGCCCGCACCGCGGAGCTGCAGGAGGCGAACGCCCAGCTGGAGGCCTTCAGCTATTCGGTGTCGCACGACCTGCGCGCGCCCCTGCGCGGCATTGACGGCTTCCTGCGGCTCGTCGAGGAGGACGTGGCCGGGTCCCTCTCCGAGCGCGGGCGGGGCTACCTGGCCCGCGTGCGCGCGGCGGCCGGCCGCATGGGGCAGCTCATCGACGACCTGCTCAAGCTGTCCCGGCTGTCGCGCGCGCCGCTGGAGCGGGGGGACGTGGACGTCAGCAGCCTGGCCGCCTCCGTGGCCGACGAGCTGCGGGCACGCGACCCCACGCGCGCCGTGGAGGTGAGCATCGCCCCCGGCCTGCGCGCGCGCGCCGACAACCGCCTGCTGCGGGTCGCCTTCGAGAACCTGCTCGGCAATGCGTGGAAGTTCACCGGGCGGCGCGAGACGGGGCACATCCAGGTGGGGAAGGCCGACGGTGCGTTCTTCGTCCGGGATGACGGCGCGGGCTTCGACATGGCCTACAGTGACAAGCTCTTCGCGCCGTTCCAGCGGCTGCACGACGCCACGGCGTACCCCGGCACCGGGATAGGACTCGCGACCGTGCAACGCATCGTGAGACGCCACGGCGGACGCCTCTGGACCGAAGCCGCGGTGGATCAGGGTGCGACCTTCTATTTCACCCTCGGAGACAGCCCATGAATGCCAGGTGCGGTACCGTCCTCCTCGTGGAGGACAACGCGGATGACGTGGACCTCTCCCTCATCGCCTTCGAGCGCGCGGGGCTGAGCGCCCAGGTGGTCGTGGCGCGCGACGGCGTGGAGGCGCTCGACTACCTTTTCGGGACCGGTCCCCACGCGGGCCGCGACGTGCGCGAACAGCCGAGGGTGGTCCTCCTGGACCTGAACCTGCCAAGGGTGAGCGGGCACGAGGTGCTGCAGCGCATGCGCGCCGACCCGCGGACCCGCGAGGTCCCCGTGGTGGTGCTGACCTCCTCGCTGGAGGAGCGCGACCTGCGTGAGAGCTACCGGAACTTCGCCAACTCCTACGTGCGCAAGCCGGTGAACTTCGACGAGTTCATCGAGGTGACGAAGCAACTGGGGGTCTACTGGACCACGCTCAACCGCGCCATGGCCCAGGGTGAGGTGGTGTGATGCCTGCCCCGCTGCGGGTCCTCATGGTGGAGGACAGCGAGGACGACGCGGAGCTCACCCTGGGCGAGCTTCGGCGGGGAGGCTTCGAGCCCTCGTGCGTGCGGGTGGAGGCGGCGGACACCCTGCGCGAGGCCCTGCGCGCCCAGACCTTCGACGTGATCATCTCTGATTTCACGATGCCCGCCTTCACCGGGCTGGACGCGCTGCGCATCCTCCAGGAGAGCGGCAAGGACATCCCCTTCATCCTGGTGTCCGGCAGCGTGGGCGAGGACGTCGCCGTGACGGCGATGCGCGCGGGCGCCCAGGACTTCTACGCCAAGGGCAACACCACCCGCCTGCCGGCCGCCGTGGAGCGGGAGCTGCGCGAGGTGGAGGTCCGGCGAGAGCGGCGGCGGATGGAGCTGGCGCTCGCGGAGAGCGAGGCGCTCCAACGGCAGATCCTGGAGAGCGTGCGGGACCACGCCATCTTCTCCGTGGACACGGAGCACCGCATCGCGAGCTGGAGCCCGGGCTGTGAGCAGGTCCAGGGCTACACGGCCGGGGATTTCATCGGGCTGCCGTTCGAGCGCCTCTTCACGCCGGAGGACATCGCGCAGGGGGTGCCGGAGGCGACGCTCCAGCAGGCGCGCGAGCGCGGGCAGTCCACGGGCGAGGGCATGCGGGTGCGCAAGGACGGCTCGCGCTTCTGGGCGCAGACGTCGCTCACGCCGCGGCTCGACGCGGCGGGGCGGCTGCGCGGGTACACGCAGATCATCCAGGACGTGTCGGAGCGCAAGCGGCTCATTGACGAACTCCAGGCCGCGGTGCGTGCGCGCGACGAGTTCCTCTCCATCGCGGGCCACGAGCTCAACACGCCCCTCACGTCGCTCCAGCTCCAGCTCCAGAGCCTGCGGCGGCCGGCGCGGCAGGCCGCGGTGGAGCCCGCGCAGGCCGCGCAGTTCAGCCCCAAGCTGGAGGCCGCGCTGCGCCAGGTGGCCCGCCTCGCGGGGCTGGTGACGACGCTGCTGGACGTGTCCCGCGTCTCCTCCGGGCGGCTGGAGCTGCGGCCCGAACCGGTGGACCTCACGGCGGTGGCGCACGAGGTGGCGGAGCGGCTGGAGGGCCTGCGGTCCTCCTCTGCGTCCACGCTGGAGCTGCGCGCGCCCGAGCCGGTGGTGGGCCGGTTCGACCGCCTGCGGGTCGAGGCCATCCTCACGAACCTGCTCGTCAACGCCTTCAAGTTCGGCGAGGGCAGGCCCGTGGTGGTGACGCTCGTGCGCAAGGACTCACTCGCGCAGCTGACCGTGCAGGACCGCGGCATCGGCATCGACGCGGCGGATCAGGCCCGGCTGTTCCAGCGCTTCGAGCGCGCCGTTTCCGACCGGCACTACGGCGGTTTCGGCATCGGCCTGTGGCTGGTCCGCCAGTTCGCCGAAGCGCACGGCGGCACCATCCACCTGGAGAGCGCCCCGGGCCAGGGGTCCGCCTTCACCGTGGAGCTGCCCATCGTGGACGCCGACGTCCGGGTGCCGCGTCCCGGCTAGCGCTGGACGTGGCGCCGTAGCCGCTTGTCTCAGGCCGTCGTTTCCCAGGCAGCCATCGACGCGTACTTCATCGTCGGGTCCTGCATCATCGCCTTGATCTCCTCCAGCTTCTCCGTCTGGAAGGTCACCACGAAGGCCTTCGAGTCCTTGATACCGTGCTCCACCGCGAAGCTCCGGGTGCTACCCACGACGGTCACCGTCCGGGCCAGCTTGTTGGACAACACGGAGTACTTCACGTCGTCGGCCAACCGCTCGTTGCTCGTCTCAATCTGGATGAAGTGCATGTCACCCATAGTACGAGCCGTCTTCACAAAGACAAGCAAGACATCCAGATTTCGACCGACACATCGCGCCAACCAGATTCTGGGATTCTCATTCTTGAATCCCAGCCATCCAGGAAGCCCTGCTCACCACAAGGGCGCCATGTTCTCCACGTATTTGAAGCCCGTGCCCGTGTTGAACACGACCACCGTCTCCTCCGGCTTCACGTCCCCGGCGGCGTGCAGCTTCTTGAGCGCCGCCACGCACGCGCCGCCCTCCGGCGCCACGAACAGGCCCTCCGCCGCGGCGATGTCCTTCGTGCCCTGGACGATCTCCTCCTCCGTCACCGACACCGCCGTGCCGTGACTGTCCTTCACCGCGCGCAGGATGAGGAAGTCGCCCAGCGCCTTGGGCACCCGCAGGCCGTGCGCGTGCGTCGTCGCCCCCTGCCACATGGGCGCGTCCGGCTTGCCCTCCGCGTGCGCCTTCACGATGGGCGCGCACCCTTCCGCCTGCACCGCCACCATGCGCGGCCGCCTGGAATCAATCAGCCCCATGGCCTCCATCTCCTCGAAGGCCTTCCACATCCCGATGAGCCCCGTGCCCCCGCCCGTCGGGTAGAGGATGACGTCCGGCAGCGTCCACCCGAGCTGCTCCGCCAGCTCGTAGCCCATCGTCTTCTTGCCCTCGACGCGGTACGGCTCCTTCAGCGTGGCGCACTCGTACCAGCCATGCTCCTTCGCCAGCCCCGCGCACACGCGGCCCGCGTCGGAGATGAGCCCCTCCACCGTCTCCACGTGCGCGCCGTACGCCCGCGTCTCCATCAGGAACAACGACGCGATGTCCTTCGGCACGAAGACGTGTGCCTCCAGCCCGCCCCGCGCCGCGTACGCCGCCAGCGCGCTGCCCGCGTTGCCCGCGGAAGGTAAACACACCGCCTTCGCGCCCAGCGCCTTCGCCATGGAGACGGCGGCGGACAGGCCTCGCGCCTTGAAGGAGCCCGTGGGGTTGCCGCTCTCGTCCTTCACCAGGACCTGCTTCAATCCCAGCCAGGAACCCAGCCGGGGCGCGGAGAGCAGCGGCGTGAAGCCCTCGCCCAGCGTCAGGCGGTGCGCCGGGTCGTCCACAGGCAGCACCTCGTGGTAGCGCCACATGGAGCGCTCACGCCCGGGCAGCGCTTCCTTGCGCAGCGTCTTCGCCGCGCGCTCCAGGTCGTAGCGGGCGAACAACGGCGCCTGACACGCCGTGCACAGGTTCCACACCTTGCCCGGCGCGAACGTCTGGTCACACTTCGTGCATTCAAGTCGGAGGACGGACATGCCTCCGACTCTACTCAGTCCTTCAACTCCAGCCACACCGGCGCGTGGTCCGACGGCTGCTGTCCCTTGCGCTCCTCGCGGTCCACGTCACACGCCGTGAGCCGGGGCACCAGCGGCGCCGTGAGGAACAGGTGGTCGATGCGCACGCCCTTGTTCTTGGGGAACATCAGCATCCGGTAGTCCCACCAGGAGAACTTCTGCACGTCCGGGTGCAGCTTGCGGAACGCATCCGTGAGCCCGAACGCGCACACCTGCTGGAGCGCGTCCCGCTCCTTCAACGTGAAGAGCGTCTGCCCTTCCCACTGCGCCACGTCGTACACGTCGATGGGCTCCGGCGCGATGTTCCAGTCCCCGCCCATCACCACCCGGTCATCCGGCTTGTGGCGCGTGTCCAGGTAGTTGCGCAGCCGCCGGTACCACTCGAGCTTGTAGACGTACGCGGGTGAGTCCACCTGCTGCCCGTTGGGCGCATAGGCGCTCACCACGCGGATGCCGTTCACCGTCGCGGAGATGAAGCGCGCGTGCGTGTCATCCACCCCGTCAGACAGGCCCCGGATGACATCCGTGGGCTCCGTCTTCGCCAGGATGGCCACGCCGTTGTACGTCTTCTGCCCGTGCACCGCGGCGAAGTAGCCCGCCTCCTTCACCGCGTCGAAGGGGAAGTCCGCGTCGGTACACTTGAGCTCCTGCAGGCACAGCACGTCTGGTTGGGCGCTCTTCAGCCAGTTGACCAACCGCTGCTGCCGGGCCCTCACCGAGTTCACGTTCCAGGTCGCGATTCGCATGCGGCGCGGACCGTCGCACGCGGCCCACGCCCCTGCCACGCTTTTCCCCCGCCGCCTGTGGCCCCAGGGACACACCGGAGGGCCTCCCGAGGGAAGAACCGTTGGCACACCGGTCGCAATAGGAGGTCCCGGGCCGCCACCACCGTGGCCCCAAGGGGATTGCCATGAGCCCGAAGACGCGCACCCGGTCCCGCCCCAACGCCTCCTTCCGGCGCTTCACCGTGCCGCCCGCGCTCCGCAAGGCCCTCGTCCCCGCCGCGCTCGCCGCCCTGGGGCTCGCCGCCTGGGAGGACGTCCCGCTGCCCCGCCTGCTCAAGCCCTGGCTCGCCCACGCCGTCGAGGCCCGCACCGGGCAGGCCCCTGTCGCCGCCGCTCCCACCCTGCCGCTGGAGGCCTCAGGCCACGAGCCGGTGTCCGCCCCGCGCCTCCTGGACGAGACCGCTCCGGTGGAGGCTCCCGCCGGGGTTCCGTCCGACGCCCTGTCGCTGCCGCACACGCACGCCCGCCGGGTGGACCACGTGGCCCGAGCCCAGGGGCTGCGCGAGCTGGGCGACCTGTCCGGGGCGGTGACGGAGCTGCGCCGCGCGCTGCACGACGACCCGGGCGCCACGGACGCCCTGGCCTGGCTCGCGCGCACGGCGCGGCTGGCCGGGGACACCAAGCTCGCCATCGACGCCTATGGCCGGCTGGGCCAGGCGGAGCCCCATGACGCGGGGGCGCTGGTGCAGCAGGCGCGGCTCCTGGTGTCGGAGGGCCGCTTCCCGGAAGCGGTCCACGTGGGGGAGGAGGCGCTCCTGCGCGACCCGGAGGACCCGGAGGTGTACCAGGTGCTCGGCCGCGCCCACCTGGGCGCCAACGAACTGTCCTCCGCCATCCTGCGCTTCCAGCAGGCGGTGCACCTGGACCCGGAGCACGGCCACGCGCTCAACAACCTGGGCTTCGCCTACCTGCGCGCCAACGACAACGCCCGCGCGGTGGAGGTCCTCACCCAGGCCGCGGGCCTCCTGCCCCACGTGGCCTACGTGCAGAACAACCTGGGCGTCGCCTGCGAGCGCCTGGGCCGGCTGGAGGAGGCCCGCGCCGCCTACGCCGCCGCCACCCGGCTGTCGCCCCGCTACGTGCAGGCCCGCGTCAACGCGGAGCGGGTGGGCCGCGTCGCCCGGGCGGACCCGGCGGCCCCGGTCCTGCCGGAAGCCCTCCCGCCCGTCACGCCGTAGGGCGGGCGGCCAGGAATCAGCCCCTGTCCCGGGGGGCTGGGCCCGCATGGGTTCACCCCGCCCGCCCCCCGGTCTAACCTGCCCACCTTCTTCCCGCCTTCACGAGCGTCATGACTCCGGCCCGACCGATGCCCTCCTCTCCCGAGCCTCTCCCCCCGGCCCCGACCGGAGCCCCGCCGCCCAGGAAGGGTGGCTTCGGCGCCGCGCTCTGGCGCTGGACGAAGCGGCTCCTGGTGCTGGGCGTCGTGGGCCTGCTGCTCGTCATCGGCGTGGGCGTGGGCACGTACATCTACTTCAGCCGCGACCTGCCGTCCGTGGAGTCGCTGCGCAACTACCAGCCGCCGCAGGTGACGAAGGTGACGTGCGCGGACGGCTCGCTGTGCGCGGAGTACGCGCTGGAGCGCCGCACGCTCATCCGCATCGAGGACCTGCCGCCCCACGTGCGCAACGCGTTCCTCGCCGCCGAGGACGCGGACTTCTACAAGCACGAGGGCCTGGACCCCTTCGGCATCCTGCGCGCGGGCGTGAAGAACCTCATCCCCGGCAGCCGCAAGTCCGGCGCGTCCACGCTCACGCAGCAGGTGGTGAAGAACATGCTGCTGACGCCCGAGCGCAGCCTGGGCCGCAAGATCCGCGAGTGGATCCTCACCCCGCGCCTGGAGCAGGCGCTCACGAAGGATCAGATCCTCAGCCTCTACATCAACGGCGTGTACTTCGGTCAGCGCCGCTACGGGCTGGAGGAAGCCGCGCTCTTCTACTTCGGCAAGCACGCGAAGGACCTGTCCGTGGGCGAGGCCGCCGTGCTCGCGGGCACCGTGCAGTCTCCGCACCGCATCAACCCGGTGGCGAACATCACCCGCGCCAAGGCGCGCCAGCGCTACGTGCTGGAGCAGATGGCGGGCCAGGGCTTCGTGCCGCGCGCGGTGGTGGACGCGGAGAAGGAGAAGCCCATCGTGCTCGCGCCGCGCAAGCCGGTCAGCGCGGGCGCCTACTACGCGGAGGAGATCCGCCGCACGCTCATCGAGCGCTATGGCGAGAAGACGGTCATGGAGGGCGGCCTGCGCGTGAACATCGCGCTCATGCCCAAGCTCCAGGCCACCGCCGAGCAGGCCGTGCGCGACGGCCTGGAGGCCGTGGACCGGCGCCAGGGCTACCGGGGCGCGCAGGGCAAGTTGGAGGAGGCGCAGTGGAAGCGCTACCGCGAGCTCATCGTCCAGCGCATCGAGGAGGCCGGCCGCCGGCAGAAGGACCAGGGCTATGTCGCGGACCTGGCGCCGCTCGCGCAGCCGCTCGCGGCCCCGGCTCCGGCGCCCAAGTCACCCACCGCGCCCGAAGCGGAAGGCGCCGAGGAGCAGCGTCCCGCCGCGCTGGCCGCGGACACGGACTCCGAGGAAGAGGAGGTCCAGTCGCCGGAGCGCGCGCGCGTGGGCCAGGTCCTCCTCAAGCCGATGGAGGAGGGCCTGCGCCTCACCGGCTACGTCACGGAGGTGGACACGAAGCGCGACGTGGCGCGCGTGGACCTGGTGGGCCGCACCGCGGAGGTGTCCTTCGCTTCCGTGAGCTGGGCGCGGCAGAAGAAGCAGAAGGCGCCCAGGAACATCGCGGACGTCTTCACGCCCGGAGAGCTGGTGTTCGTGCGCGTGCTCAAGGCCCCTCCGGCGCCGGCCTTCGTGGAGGCCACGTTGGATCAGGTGCCCGTGGTGCAGGGCGGGCTCGTGGTCATCAACCCGGCCAACCGCAACGTGGTGGCCATGGTGGGCGGCTACGACGCGGAGCGCTCGTCGTTCAACCGCGCCACGCAGGCGAAGCGGCAGCCGGGGTCGTCCTTCAAGCCCTTCATCTACGGCGCGGCGCTGGCCAGCGGCCGCTTCACGCCGCTCTCCATGGTGAACGACGCGCCGGAGTCCATCCGCGACCCGTACACGGGCAAGGAGTGGCGGCCGAAGAACTTCGACGGGCGCTTCGAGGGCCCCATGACGCTGCGCACGGCGCTGAGCAAGTCGAAGAACACCGTGTCCGTGCGGCTCATCGAGGCGATTACGCCCGCGACCGCCATCGACTTCGCGCGCCGGGCGGGCATCCGCTCCGCGATGCCGGAGAACCTCACGCTGGCGCTGGGCACCGGCGAGGTGACGATGCTGGAGGCCGTCAACGCGTACGCCACGCTCCAGGCGAACGGCCGCTACGCGGAGCCGCTGACGCTGCTGCGCGTGCAGGACGCGAAGGGCACCGTGCTGGAGGAGCACCAGCCGGCCTTCGAGGAGACGCTGCCTCCGGCCGTGGCGTACCTGACGACGTCGCTGATGCGCAGCGTGGTGGAGGACGGAAGCGCGCGCGCGGTGCGGGAGCTGAACCGGCCCGCGGCGGGCAAGACGGGCACCACCAACGAGTCCAAGGACACGTGGTTCAACGGCTACACGATGGACTGGGTGGCCAGCGCGTGGGTGGGCTTCGATGACAACTCGCCCCTGGGCAGCAGCGAGACGGGTGGCCGGGCCGCGCTGCCCATCTGGCTCAACTTCATGCGGGTGGCGGAGGACGGCCTGCCCGCGCGCGACTTCGAGGTGCCTCCGGGCGTCACCCAGGTGCGCATCGACCCGGTGACGGGGCTGCTCGCGGGCAACGCGGTCCCGGGCCGGCTGGAGCCCTACCTGGAGGGCACCCAGCCCACCGCCGAGGCCCCGCCGCCCGGACAGGTGACTCCGGACAACTACTTCCTGGAGGAAGGTGGCAAAAGGGGCCTGTGAGTCGCTCGCTCCTGCCGCTGGTCCTCGCGCTCGCGTTCGTCCTGCCCGCCCGTGCGGAGTCGGACGAAGGCGCGCCTCCCGCCTCCGCCCGACTGGCCCTGGCCGTGGCGGATGCCATTCGCGGTGCGCCCGCCGAAGCGCCCGTGGCCCTCTGCCTGTCCGGAGGTTCCGCGGAGCTGCGCCGCGCGTTCGGGACGCTGCTGGCCGCGCGGCTCTCGGCCATGAACCTGGGGCCGGTGGTGCTGGACGTCCCGCCCGAGCGCGCCGAGGCCGCCGCGCGCGAACAGGGAGCCCGCTCGCTGGCGCGGCTCACGCTGGACGTGGAGGGCGGAGAGCTGGTGGCGCGAGGCGACGTGCTGGGCACGTGGGTGAACTTCTGGTCGGGCCGCACGCCCACGCGCCCGCCGAAGCCCGCCGCCGCCGTGGCGGAAGGCGTGGAGGCGGACGCCGCGGTGCTGGCGCTGGCCGCGGTGGGGACGCCGTCGTCGGGAACCGCCAGTCCGGGTCCGAGGGAGCGGCGGCCGGTGCGCCTCTTGGGCGCGGTGTTCGCCAGGCTGGAAGCGCCGCTGGGCGCGCTGGCGGCGGGCGATTTGGACGGCGATGGCCGCGACGAGGTGGCCGCGCTCACGGAGCACGAGGTGGTGGTGTTCGGCGCGGACGGGCGGGTGCTCGCGCGCAGGGAGCTGGAGGGAGCGGCGGCAGCGGCGACGACGCGCGAGCCCTTCGGAGCGCTGGCGGTGCTGACGGGACCGCCGAGGCTGGCGGCCTGGAGCACGCGGTACGCGCGCGGCGAGGTGCTGGTGCTGGACAGGGCGAAGGGGACGCTGCGCCCGTCGGGGACGCTGGACGCCGCGCCGCTGGGGACGGCGGAGCGAGGGGCGTTCGTGCCGGGGCAGACGGTGTTCGCGCCGGAGGTGCGGCTCGCGGACGGGAGGAGCCTCACGGTGCCCGCGCCCTTCGGCACGGCGAGCATCGCGGCCCCGCGCATGTTGTTCGTGCACGCGGACGGCACGGCATCGCTCTACGCGCGACCCGCATCCGCGCCGGCGAAGCTGTCCGGGCTGGGAGCAGGCAGCGCGCTGGGAGACCTGGATGGAGACGGAGTGCCGGAGCTGCTCACCACGTCGCCACAGCTCCAGCCGACACCGGATGCGCTGCGGGTGTTCGCGCTGACGTCCGACGCGCCGCTGGCGCACGAGCCCCTGTGGCAGGGAGCGCTACCGCCGGGCCGGGCGCTGTACGTGGTGTCAGCGGACCTGGACGGCGACAAGCGCCGCGAAGTCCTCGTGGGCTCCTGGAAGCCCGACGGCACGAGCGAACTGTTCCTCCTGCGCCAGGGTGCACCGTGATGAAGGGCGACATGCACCGCGCGGCACTGCGATCCGCTAGCACAGACAAGCCGTTCCGCTTGCGCCAGGAGGGCACCGTGATGATCCGTTCCGCCCTCGCGAGCCTTGTTCTTCTTTCCTCCGTGCCCGCGTTGGCGGCCAGCCGTCCTCGTTACGGCGGTGAGCTGCGGGTGGCCCATGCGGGCCCACCTGAAATCGGCGAGCCCGCGCTTGCTGACACGCCCATGGAGGCCGCGCTGCTGGGGCTGCTGACGCGGCCCGTGTGTCGCGCGGAGACTGGCGGACAGGTGCGCCCGACGCTGTCGCGTGAGCTGTCACGGCCCGTGCCGCAGGCCCTGCGCGTGGCCATGCCTTCCGCCGCCAGTGCCACTGCCCTGGCCCGCGCATGGACGCGGCTGTCGTCCCCGGAGTCACCGTCTCCTTACCGCGCACTGCTGTATCCACTGCGTGGCGAGGGCCGGCAGGTGACGGCCTCGGGCGCCACGCTGGACCTGGCGTTGGCCTTCCCCTGGCCCGACCTGGAACGCTCGCTGTGTCACCCTGCCCTCGCGACGCCGCCATCGCCTGCGTCCGGTCCGTTCAGCGCCGCGGGCCGGGGCGTGCTGGAGGCCCAGGTCGCGTGGCCCGAGGGCCGGCCCTACCTGGACCGGCTGGCGCTTACCGCCACGGATGAACGGGGCCTCACCCGGCTGTGGTCCGCCCGGCAGGTGCAGGTGGAGCTGGGCATCCCTCCGGACAACGACACGCTCACGGGCGCCGCGCTGTACGCGACCTATCTGGCGTATTCGCCCCGGAAGGTGCCCGCGGACTTCCGTCAGGCCGTGGAGAGCGCCATCGACCGCGAGGACCTCACGCGCCTGTTCGTGAAGGGGCCCGCCGTGCCCATGGCGAACCTGCTGCCGCCCGCGCTGATGCCCCAGGCCTCCAAGGCCCGCCCCGGCACTCCCCCGGCGGGTGCGACGCGCAAGGTGACGCTCGCCTATGACGCCGCGCTCGCGGATCAGCGCGCCGTGGCCGAACGCATCCAGGTGAAGCTGCACGACCAGGGCTACACCGTCGCGCTGGAGCCCCAGTCGCGCGCCGCGCTGCGCAGCCGTCAGGCCCGGGGCGACTTCGAGCTGATGCTCAGCGCGTTCCTCCTGCCGCCCGTCCCCGGCCCTGCGCTGGCGGTGGTGCTGGAAGCCGGCGGCCGCAGGGACCTGCTCGGCGTGGAGCTGCCTCCCATTGGAGCGCTCACGGACGCCGGAGCCCGCGACGCGCGAAGCCGCGAACGGGCCCTGGCGCTCGCCCCTTCCGTGCCCCTCATCCCGCTGTACGCCCAGGGCCTCGCCCTGCGCGCGGCGCCGGAGGTGACGGGGCTGATGCTGGATGCCCAGGGCCTGCCGGTGCTCGAAGGCGCCTGGCTCGCGCCCGTCGAGGCGTCAGGTGGCGGAGGGCGGCAATGAACGCGGCCCACGCGCATCAAACGGCCCCCAGGAAGGACCGGCCCGCATGCGGCTGAGGACCCGGCTCGCGCTCGCGTTCGCCCTGCTCGCGCTGGTGCCGCTGGCGATCGTCGTTCCCCTCACGCTGACGCGCCTTCGCGAGACGCTGTCGCGCGAGCTGGACGCGCGCATGACGGCCGCCACCACCTCCGCGCAGGAGTCCCTGGAGCGCTCCGCCGCCAACGCGCGCCGCGCCGTCGAGGAGCTGGTGGAGAGCCCCGCCATGGAGGACCTCGTGCGCGAAGCGCGCTCGGCCCCCCTGCGCGCCATCCAGGCCAACACCGCCGAGGGCCTGATGAAGAGCCGAGGCCTCACCGTGCTCGCCCTCTTCGACCGCAACGGCACCGTGCTGTCCTCCGGCCACCTGCCCGCCCGGCGCGGAGACCCGGACCCCGTCCTCTTCGCCGTGACCAAGGAGAAGTCCCCCAAGCCCGTCCCCGTGCGCGTGGACGTTCGCGGCGACGCGGGCCTGCGCCAGGTCCCCGCGCTCGTCACCGCGCGCCCCGTGGACTACGGCGACGTGCGCCTGTGGGCCGTGGGCGGCGTGGTGCTGGATGACGGCCTGGCCCAGCACCTGGCCCGCCTCACGCAATCCGACGTCACGCTCCTGTCCGGTGACACCCAGGTCGCGCACGCCGGCAGCGCGGCCCCGCCCACCGTGGAGCAGGTGCTGCCCCTGGGCAACGCCGCCTCCGTGCGCCTCACCTTCAGCCGAGCCGCCGCGCGTGAAGCGGAAGAGGGCGTCATGCGCGCGTTCCTCCTCCTCGCGGGCCTGGGCCTGGCCTTCGCCGCGCTGCTGGGCATGCTCGTGTCGCGCTGGATGACGCGGCCCGTGGAGGCCCTCACCTCCGGCGCCCGCCGCGTGGCCGAAGGCGCGCTGGACGTCCAGGTGACGGCCCGCGCCACCGGCGAGGTGGGCGAGCTGGTCCGGACGTTCAACCACATGACGTCCGAGCTGAAGAACACCACCGAGCGCCTGATGGCCACCGAGCGCATCGCCGCGTGGCAGGAGGTCGCGCGGCGGCTGGCGCACGAAATCAAGAACCCCCTCACGCCCATCCGCATGTCGCTGGAGACGCTGATGGCCGCCCACGAGGCGCGCCACCCCAGCTTCCCCACCCTCTTCAAGGAGAGCGCGGGCGTGGTGCTGGAAGAGGTGGAGCGGCTCCGGCGCATCGTGGACGAGTTCAGCCGCTTCGCGCGCCTGCCCAAGCCCCAGCTCGCGCCGGTGGACCTGAGCGAGCTGGCCCAGAGCGTCCTGTCGCTGTACGCCGCGCCGCCCGAAGGCATCCAGTTGCAACCCGCGCTCCAGACGGGCGTGGTGGCCCGCGCGGACCGCGACCAGCTCACGCAGGTGCTCGTCAACCTGGTGAAGAACGCGGAAGAAGCGATGACGGGCAGGGGCGGCGCGCTGCGCGTGCGCGTGAAGGGCACCGACGCGGACGCCATCGTCGAGGTGGAGGACGAAGGCCCCGGCATCCCCCTGGAGCACCGCGCCCGCATCTTCGAGCCCTACTTCACCACCAAGGACGGCGGCACCGGCCTGGGGCTCGCCATCGCCGCGCGCATCCTCCAGGAGCACGGCGGCCGGCTGGAGGTCGGCGGAGAGCCGGGCCAGGGCGCCCGCTTCAGCGTCGTGCTCCCCCGCGCGAGCTGACCGGAACCACCCCCGCAGGCAAGAAGGCCCGGCACCTCACGAGGAGGTCCCGGGCCTTCGGGCACCGCACGGTGGCGGCAGGGGATGTCAGTCCTTGACGGGCGTCGCCTTGAGGGCGGCCTTGCCCTCCTTCACGTAGACCTGGAAGCGCACCGTCTTGCACGCGTACTTCGTGACGAGCTGCTCCTTGTTCTTGCGCAGCTTCTGCACGAACTTGTCGTACGTCAGGCCATCCGCCTGCTCACCGCAGCGCTCGCGCGTGGTGACGAACTCGCGGAAGACGTCCTGGAAGTGCTGCTCCTCCGACAGGGCCACCGCCGCCGCGCTGTTGACGCCCGGCATGGGCAGCGGCACCGCCTGCGGCACGTTGGAGCGCGGGGGCGGCATCGGGATGGCCTCCGACGTGGGCCGGGTGCTGGCCTGGAGCAGCTCGCGCGGAATCGCCGCCACGCGCGTCGTCTCCGGGGACTCCGGATCCGAGGTCTGCGCCGCCGCCAGCGCGAACGGATTGGCCGCCTGCTGGAGCGAGTACGCCGCCGTGGGCTGATCCTCGAAGGCGAACGCGCCGGCACGCGGCGCGGCCGGGGCGATGGGCTCCGGGGCCGGGTGCTCGAAGGGCATCGCTCCGCCCTGCGCGTACGCCGGAGGCGGCGTGAACGGCTCCGCGGCCGGCGGCGGGTAGGCCGCGGGCGGCGACGGGAACGGGAACGACTCCGCCCCGGCGAACGGATCCGCCATCGGCGCGGCGGCCGGAGGCGCACCGAACGGGTGGGGAGCCGCGGCCTGCGGAGACGGCATCGCGAACGGATCCGCCATCGGCGCGGCGGCCGGAGGCGGCATCGCGAACGGATCCGCGGCCGGAGCCGGCGACCCGGGGAACGGGAACGCATCCGCGCCCCCGAACGGATCCGCAGCCGGCGGCGCGGCGGAAGCGAACGGGTTGGACAGCGGCTCCGCGGGAGCGCTCGAACCAAACGGGTTGGACAGGGGCTCCGCGTGCGCGCTCGAACCGAACGGATCCGCCGCGGGCACCACGGCGGCCGGAGCCGGCGGCGAGGTGGCCACGGGCTGCGCGGCCGGAGCCGACTGCTGCGCGGCGAGCGCCGCGGACCAGCCCAGCGTGTCCGAGCCGCCCGACACGGTCTCCTCGTCGGAGGCCTTCTTGCCGCCGCCCATCAGCGCCGTCCACACGAGGCTCAGCACGAACAGGCCCGCGAGCGCGAGCAGCGCGGTGCTCTGGTATGCGGCCAGCGGGGCCAGCGTCGCCGCCGTGCCCGCGAGGACCACGACTTCATACGGCGTGCCCGTCAGCGCCTGGCGGGAGCCCACGAACAGCGGCGCCTGGCCGCCCATCGCGTCGCCGTGGGTGAAGGCGGGCAGCTGCACCGGGCCCAGCGCCTGGAGCGAACCCGTCTCCAGCACCGTGTCCTTCGCACCGGCGCTCAGGCGGGGCAGCGCGCCATCCAGCCGCGCCTTCTCCGCGCCCACGCCACCCACCACCTTGTCGCCCTGCACCAGGCCCACCGCGGCCGCGCCGGAAGCCTCCAGCGCACCCTGCAGCGCGGCGTCGGCGGCGAGCGGCGCGCCCACCACCAGCGTCACCGCCGGGGCGGGCGTACCCTCACCGCTCCACGCGAGCGGCACGGACGCGAACACGTGCGGCGCCCCGAAGGCGTCCACCACGGACGTGCCCGCCTTGGCGAGCGCCGCGACGTCCAGCGCCGCGGTGTCCGAAGAGGGCTCGGCGCCCGCGCGCGCATGGAAGCTCGCGTCGCCGGCCACCACCGCCACCACCGCGCCCTGGAGCTCCTTGGGCAGCCCGGCCTCCGCGGCGGTGCGCAGCGCGCCGAAGCGCTCGGCGGTGAGCGGCAGCAGCCCGGCCGTCTCCTCCGCGTCACGGCTGGAGCCGCGGTCACGCGGGGACTTCGCCGCGGGCGCGGGGCTCAGCGCGTTCACGGCGGCGGCCACCTGGGGACTGCCGGCCAGCTTCAGCGCCAGGGATTGGACTTCGGCGCGGCGCGCATCCACGCGACGCGCGACCTCGCCGGTGCCCGAAGCGGCCTGGAGCGCCGCACCATCCACCGCGCGCGCACGCTGGGGCGCCGACAGCATCGGAAGGTGAGCGAGGCCCAGTCCGAGGACCAGGAGTGCGAACAGCAGGAACTTGAGGCGGACCATCGCCGTCCTTTAGCCCAAGGGTGAGGGGTCCGCTTATAGCGTCCACCTCTTGACCCCAGCAAGGAACTGGCCCGAAGGAACCCGGGGGCCGGATGCCTGGCTGGCATCCGGAATTCCCGGGCCCTTCGTTTTCTCCATCACACCGCGGTACGGCCGGACGCCTAGTAGTTCGTCGCGTCCGCGTTCAGGTCGAACGGCATGCCGCTGTTGCCCATGCCCTGGCGCCGGCGCTCCACCGCGCGCTTGATGGCCTTCTCCAGGCGATCACGCGTTGCGTCGATGGCCTGGTACAGCGTCTCCGACGTCTCCGTCACGTGCACCGCTTCCAATCCAGGCATGCGCACCGTCACCCGGCACTCCTTGTCCACGCCTCCCTTGGGCCCGTTGATGTCCACGAGCGCGATGTCGATCTCCGACGCCTCGTCCTCGGCGAACCGTTCAATGTGGGCCACCAGATGGGTGTCCACGTACTGCTTCAGGTTGTCGTTCAGCCCCAGATGCACTCCACGCAACAGCACCTTCATGGAATCACCTCCGGGCACAAACATGGGCAGTCCCCCGCCCGCCCGTGAGGGGCTGTCGCAAGCCTTCCCGCCTGCCCTCCCCCGAAGCAGCCGGCCGGACGTCAATGCGCCAGGGACGCGTTGGACGAATCCCCCGTCGCACCGGGTTGCTCTAGTCGCATGGACGGCGAGCGAATCAAGGTGCTGCTGGTGGAGGACGACGGGGACAGCCGGGAGCTCCTGGCGGAGCTCTTGGAGGACGACTTCGAGGTCACCACCGCGTCCGACGGCGTGGCGGGACTGAAGGCGTTCGAGGCCACGCACCCCGACGTCGTGGTGACGGACGAATCCCTGCCCGGAATGAATGGCACGGAGCTGGCGCAGCAGGTGAAGGAGCGCGAGCCCAATGCCCGTGTCGTCCTCGTGTCCGGCTATGCCCAGGTGGAGAACGCGGACTACTGCGACGCCGTGTTGCGCAAGCCCATCGACGTGGAGCGCCTGAGCCGCATGGTGGGCGAGCTGGGAGACGCGGCCCGGCACTGAGGGAAATTCGCGCGGGGGGTCGCCTGCCATCCGCGCGAGCCGTTCCTAACATTCCAGCCATCGCCCAGGAGGGCCCCATGAGGTACTGCGCACGGTGTGGCTCGGAGTATCAGGACAGTGTCGTGGACTGCACGGATTGCCCCAACCACCCTCCGCTCGTGTCGGCGGAGGAGATGAGCGAGCGCGGGCTGCCCCTGCCCCATGAGCTGGATCAACGCCGCTTCGTCAGGGCGGGCATCGCGGACGACCCCGTGACGGCCCAGGTCTTCGTGGACGTGCTGGAGGAGAACCGCATCCCGCTCATCGTGCGCCCCGGCCGCTCGGGCGTGGTGGACGAGCTGACCACGGGCAACCTGCTGCCCTGGTGGGAGCTGCTGGTGCCGGACACCGCCCAGGCCCGGGCCGCCGCCCTCCTGGAGGACGTGAAGGTCCAGGCGCTCGCCTCCGCGGACGAGGCCAGCCGCGCGGCGGAGGAAGAGGAGCTGGAGGACGAGCGGGCGCGCCAGGCGGCCATGGACAGCAGCGCGCCTCCGCCCCTCTAGCGAATCCCCTGAGTCAGGGCGTGCCCACGGCGGCGCTGCCCGGCGCGGCCGCGGGTTGGGACACGAGCGCGGGAGGCGGACGGCGGGCCTCGAAGAGGCTCACGCCCGTCACCCGCCACTTGTCGTAGCGCGCGTTGCGGGCGAGGAACGTCTCCAGGTCCTCGTCCACGACGCGGTTGTAGCCGCCCCTGGACGCGTGCCGCAGGTACGTGCGCTTCTTCTTCTGCACCACGAAGCCCAGGTGCGTGATGCGCGTGGCCTTGAGCGGCAGGTCCTCCCGCATCACCACCAGGATGGTGCCGGACGCCACGCCGCGCGCGTGCTCCAGCACCTTCTCCAGCGGAATCATGTCCAGGGTGAAGGTGCCCACGGGCTGACGCTCGCGGGGCAGCTGCAGCGCCATGGACGACCTGGACTGCCAGGTGTGCGCGGTGAGCGTCTTGGTGACCGTGACGGTGTCCGCCTTCGCGTACTTGCGCGTCACGTCCACCAGCAGGCCCTTCTTGATGTTGTTGGGCAGCCACTGCGCTTCCATCAGGTGGTTGCGGTCCTCGTAGGTGGGCGTGCTCGCGTAGCGGATCCGCTCCAGCAGCGCCGGCACCTCCGGCTCGCCGTGCGCCATGCCCAGCGCCAGCGTCTCCTCCACGAAGGTGAGGCAGTCCACCGCGTCCAGGCGGAAGGTGGGGTCCGGGTCCACGCCCTGCCCTTCGCCCAGCGGCGACAGGACGTAGGGCGTGTTGAGGAACTTCTCGCTCATGCCCAGCAGGCGCTCGGACAGCGGGGACTCGGCCTGGTCCGCGATGAGGGCCGCGCGCTGCTCAGGGGTAAGCGCGCTCCAGCCATTCTCCCGCACGGGAGGAGCCGCCGGAGTCTGGGACAGGAGCGCGAGCGCGCAGATACCCCACAGGCTCACGGCGTCACCCCGGCCTTGCGCAGGATGGCCTTGCGCCGGTCATCCGCGAGCTGGAGCGTCTCCAGCTCCTTCTCGTACACGAGCTTCTCCTCCCCCTTCGCGTTCCACGACGCGAGCACCAGCCAGTCCAGCGACGCGGCATCGCCGCCCTGGTACAGCACGCGCGCGGCGGTGGCGGCCACGGTGCGGTCCGCGTCCTTCAGGAGCGGCGACAGCACGGGGCTTGCCTTCTTGGCCGGCACGCCCTCGAAGAGCACCAGCCCCTGGCGGCGCACGAACTTGTCGCTGTTGCCCAAAAGCTTCTGCGCGTAGGCGAAGCCCTCCGGAGCGCCCAGCCGGCACAGGCCCCGGGCCGCGGCGAAGCGCGTGCTCTCCGAGTCGCTGTCCAGGTACGCCTTGAGCGCGGCCTTCTGCTTCGCGTCCCCGGTGGCGCCCGCGGCCTCCAGCATCGCCGCGCGGACCTCCAGCTCCGGCTCGTCCTTGGCGGCGGCCATCAGCGGCTTGCCCATCTTGGGGTTTTTGGACGCGCCCAGGGCCCGCGCGGCCTCGCGGCGCACGCCGCTGCTCTTGTCCTGGAGGAGCGGCAGCACGGCGCCGGTGTTGCGGCTGCCCAGCCGGGCCAGGCCCTGCGCCGCGTACATGCGCACGGTGCTGTCACCGTCCGACGCCAGCTTCACCAGCGTGGACTCCCCGGTGCGCGCGCCCAGCGACGCCAGGAGCGCCACGAGGTTGCGGCGGGTGCGCTCCTCGTAGGTGGTGCGCAGGAGCGGGCCAATCTCCTCGGCCGCGTAGGCCTCCTCCCGCAGGAAGCGCAGGCGCGAGGTGGCGGTGGGGACGGGGGCGCCGTTGGCCACCTGGGCGAGGACGGTGTCCGCCTCCGCGCGGCTCTGGGCCTTCTTGGACGCGGACCCCGGCCCGGCGAGGCCGGTCAGGGGCAACAGCAGCACGACGAGCAGGGCACGGACGGACGGAGGACGCACAGGGGCGCCCATGGTGGCAAGCACGGCCGCCGCCGTCAAAGTCCACCCCTCCCGCCCGGCTCCCTGCTTCACGCCAACCGCCCGATTCTTGACCCCCCCGGAGGCGATTGATACGACCGCCGACCAGTCTCCCTCCGCTCTGTCGACCGAGGCCCCTGTGATGACGAAGCAGTCGCTCCTGTTGGCGTTCGCGGGCGTGCTGACCGCATGTGGCCCCGTGAAGTCCACGTCCAACATCCTCGACGCGGAGGTGCAGATCCAGGCCGCGCGCACCGCCGGGGCGGAGAAGGAAGCCCCCTACGAGTGGACGGCCGCCAACCTCTACCTGCAGAAGGCGCGGGAGGAGGTCGGCTATTCGGACTACCAGGCCGGTGTGGACTTCGCCGTGAAGGCCTCGCGCTTCGCCAACGAGGCGCGGGAGAAGGCCATGTCCGCGGCCAACAGCGGCGACTCCCAGGGCCGCCCCCAGAACCCGTGACGCCCGAGCGCTCCCCGATGAAGCGTCTGACCCAGTCCGCGCTTTTCACCCTGCTGTTGACCTCCCTCGCCTGCGTCAGCGGCAACAAGATCCGCGCTGACACCGAGGTCCTCACCGCCGACGTGGAGCGCGCCCGCCGGGGCGGCGCCCTGCGTTGCGCCCCCGCGGAGCTGGCCGCCGCGGAGGCCAACCTCGACTTCGCCCGCGGAGAGCTCAGCCAGGGCAACAGCTCGCGTGCCGCCCAGCACGTGCGCGACGCCGACTCCGCGGTGAAGCGCGCCCTGGAGCTGTCCAAGAACTGCGGCCCGCGCCAGGTGCTGGTGCGCGACCGTCCGGAGACGCCGCAGCAGCCGGACCAGCCTCAGCAGCCCGCCCAGCCCCAGCAGCAGGTGGTGGTGAGCATCGAGGAGACGGACAGCGACGGCGACGGCGTGCTCGACAAGGACGACCCCTGCCCCGAGCAGGCCGAGGACGTGGACGGCTTCCAGGACCAGGACGGCTGCCCGGACACGGACAACGACGGCGACGGCGTGCTGGACGCGGCGGACAAGTGCCCGCTCATCCCCGGCGTGGCGGAGAACAACGGCTGCCCGCCGGAGGCCCCCAAGGACCGCGACGGCGACGGCGTGCTCGACAACGCCGACAAGTGCCCGGATCAGCCGGAGGACAAGGACGGCTTCCAGGACGACGACGGCTGCCCGGAGATGGACAACGACCTGGACGGCATCGTGGACGGCACGGACAAGTGCCCCAACGACGCGGGTCCGCTCCAGAACCTGGGCTGCCCCATCGTGGACAAGGACGGCGACGGGCTCAACGACGACAAGGACAAGTGCCCGGACGAGCCCGAGGACAAGGACGGCTTCCAGGACGACGACGGCTGCCCGGACCTGGACAACGACAGCGACGGCGTGCCCGACGCGCAGGACAAGTGCCCGAATGAGTCCGGCCCGCAGGAGAACGGCGGCTGCCCGGATCCGGACCGCGACAGCGACGGCATCGTGGACCGCCTGGATGCGTGCCCTGACGACCCGGGCGTGAAGGAGGAGCGCGGGTGCGCCAAGCAGTACAAGATGGTCATCGTCAAGAAGGACCGGATTGAGATCAAGAAGCAGATCCTCTTCGGCACCGGCTCCGCGAAGATCATCGGCAAGCAGAGCACCACCATCCTGGATGAAGTGGCGCAGGCGCTGAAGGACGCGCCGTGGATCCGCAAGATGCGCATCGAGGGCCACACCGACTCGATGGGCAACGACACGGCCAACCTGAAGCTGTCCCAGAAGCGCGCGGACGCGGTGATGGCGCAGCTGCTCAAGCGCGGCATCGACCCCGGCCGCATGGAGGCCGTGGGCTTCGGCGAGACGAAGCCCGTGGCGCCGAACAACACGAAGGCGGGCCGCGCGCTCAACCGCCGCACGGAGTTCAACGTCATCCGGCAGTGACGTGACGCCCCACCCGCTCCGCCCAAGACGGAGCGGGACAAGCGGTTCCGCTACGCGCCTCCCCGGGCTTCACGCTCAGGGAGGCGCGGTCGTTTCAGGGGGTGATGCTCAGCCGTCCTTGAGCAGCTCGTGCAGCACTTCGGTGGCGTAGGCGCCGCGCGGCAGCTCGAACGTGAGCAGCGCGTCCTCGCCGTCCACCGTGAGGTCCGGAGCACCCAGCCGCACGCGGTACGGACGGCGGGTGCCCTCCGTCTCGTCGCCGCCGCGCTGGAAGTCGCTCAGCGTGACACCCGCGTCGGTGAGCAGCCGGGCCTCGGCCTCCGCTACCTCGCCCTTCGACGCGGTCATCTTCGGACCGAACATGGGGCCCGCGGGGCTCACCTCGAACGCGGCGACGCGAGGGCCGTCCACGTCCGGCGCCTCGCACACGAAGAGGCCGCCCGTCTCCTCCTTGCGCAGCACGTCGCCCAGGAGCGCCGTGGCGAAGGTGCCCGCCTCGAGCCGCGCGGCCAGCGCCTGGTTGAAGAGGCGCGACTGGAAGGCGGACAGGTACAGCTTGCGCTGGAAGCGGTCCGGCCGCTTCGGCAGCCGCTGTCCCAGCAGCAGCATCCGGCCCAGGTCCGCGTTGTCACCGGCCCGTCCGAAGCGCTGCTCTCCGAAGTAGTTGGGCACGCCCTGCGCGGACAGCCGCGAGAAGGACTCGCGCGCAGCGCCCAGGTCCTTCACGCCGCGCAGCCGCAGCGTGAAGCGGTTTCCCTTGAGGTGGCCGGTGCGCAGCTTGTTGCCGTGCCGCTTCACCTCCAGCGCGCGGACGCCGTCGAGCGCGAACTCCGGCACGCGCGCTTCCGCGTTCGCGGGCACGGACAGCCACTGCCGCGTCACGGCCTGCCGGTCCTTCATCCCCGCCGAGCCGATGTCGTCCTCGCGCACGCCCAGCGCGGACGCCAGCGCGCGCACGACTTCACGCGTGTCCCGGCCGCGCTTCTCCACCCAGAGGTACAGGTGCGTGCCCTCGCCGGACGGCAGGTACGCGGGCAGCTCCTCCACCTCGAAGTCCTCGGGCGTGAGCTTGAACGCGCCACCGCACCCGGGCACGCCCGCGGTCAGCCTCGGGAAGCCGGTGTCCGTCACGGCGCCTCGAGCGTGGCCAGGAGTTCCTTCACCCGGCGGGCCAGGTCCTCGTCCGCGCGCGACTCCAGCAGCTCTCCCGCCTGGAACAGCAGGAAGAACATCACGTCGCTCAGCGCTTGGCGGAACGAGGCCAGCGGCTCACTGCCCAGGTGGGCGCGGTGCTTGTCGAAGGCCTCCATCAACCGGCCTTCCGGCAGGCTGCCGTCCGCGGCGAACGCCAGCCCCTCCAGCACCGGCGACGACGACAGCGCCTGGTTGGCCAGCGCCGCGTTGGCCGCCGCGATGAACTCGCGGTCCATGCCGGAGCGGGCCACCTCGTCGCGGATCTCCCGGAAGATGAAGTTGAAGACGCGCGCCACGGGGCGGGCATCCACCGGAGGCGCCGCGCGCACCGGCGGACGCGTGGCGCGAGGCGTGGCCGCCTTCTCCGGCGTCGCGACGGCGGCGGGAGCGCCCACGGGCTTGTCCGTCAGCCCCGCGAAGCCGCCCTCCAGCAGGCGGAAGACGACCTTCGTGACGTCGAACTCGGACAGCCGCGCCGCGTGCCCCAGCTCCAGCACCGTGCGCCGCCCGTCCAGCATCGCCAGCACGCGGTCCTCGTCCTCCTCCAGCTTGCCGTCGGACGGACGCTTGCGCGCCACGTACAGCCGGCCGTGGGGGATGCGCTTCCGGAAGTGCGCCATCTCGTCGATCTTCCGGATGCTGTCCATCAGCAGGCTCTGCGTGGACAGCTGGAGTGAGTGGCCCGTCTTCTCATCCAGCGGCTGGTCGATGAGGAAGAACGCCCCCTCGCGGCACAGCACGATGGCGTGGAAGATCTCGCTCACTTGGTGGGTGACGCACTTGAAGAGGTCGTGCGCCTGGAGCACGCCCTTCTCCACCAGCGCCCGGCCCAGCTTCGACGGCGACTGCTCGCGCAGCACCGCCTCCACCTGCGCGCGGTCCGCGTAGCCCAGCCGCACCAGCACCTCGCCCAGCCGGTCCGCGGGCTCCTCGGAGGTGGCGCCGCGCACCTCGCCCTCGCGCAGCGTCAGGGAGCGCTCGCCGCCCGGCGTGTGCACGCGGATGACGCCGCTCCAGCGGGACTGGCTGAGGAACGCGATGAGGTCGGACAGCGGGAAGCCGCCCGCGTCCCCGGAGAGCACCACGCGCGGCGTGGGGATGGAGCCCCCTTCCGGCGGCGTGCGGGAGAAGACGAGCAGGTCGGGCGCGGTGGGCATCAGCGCGTACGTCCCCGAGCGTCCCGCGAGCGCGGGGATGCCGGACCGGTCCTCGGGGACCAGCCGCGTGGCGCCATCGATGCGGAAGCGTTGGCTCATCGAAGGGTCAGTCAGCGGCCCACGCGTTGTTGTTCGCGCGCCACTCCACCTCGTCCTCCATGCTGTGCTCAAGCTGGCCTTCCTGGAAGCCCAGCTCGTAGGCACGTCCGTTGAAGAACACGGACGGGGTGCTGTTGATGGAGGCCATGCGCCCCTGCGCCTGGAAGCCTTCGATCTCGTTCTTGTACTGGTCCGTCTTCAGCACCGCGGCCAGCTTGTCCCCGTCCAAGCCCACCGACTTCGCCAGCGCGGGCAGCGCCTCCGGCTTGAGGTTCTCCTGCTGGCCGAAGAGCGCGTCGTGCATCTGCCAGAACTTGCCCTGGTCGCGCGCCCACAGCACCGCCTGCGCGGCCGGGACGGCGTTGGGGTGCATGGAGAGCGGGAACGGCAGGTAGCAGAAGCGCACCTCGCTGGGGTGCTTCTTCGCGAAGCCCTCCAGGATGGGCCGGGCCTTGCCGCAGAAGGGGCACTCGAAGTCGGAGAACTCCGCCACCGTCACGGGCGCGTTCGCGTCGCCCTGGCACATGCGCGGATCCACCTTGAGCTGCACGCGCGGCTCGCGGAAGGACGCGTAGTACTTCGACAGCGTGACGATGACCTCGCTCGCGGGGCCGCCCTCCGCCACCAGCCGGGCGGACAGCCGCGCCATGCGCTTCGCGTGCTTGCAGGGCGTGTGCTGCTTGAGGCACGCGCCCAGCGAGTGGGGGCAGCCGCAGTAGCAGAACTCGTCGCTGAACACCGTGGCCAGCTCGCGCTTGGCCGCCGGGGGCAGCGCGGAGAAGTCCATGCCGGGGATGCCCGTCAGCGCCTGCGCCGGATCCGACGACGGCGCTTCCGCGGCGGGGGGCGCGGCCGGAGCCGCGGCGGGGGCAGCCGCCGGGTTGGCGGCCGGTGGCGGGGCCTTGGCGGTGGCCGGAACTTCCGCGCTCTTGGTGCAGCCAGCGCCCATCAGGGTCGCCGCGGCCAGCACGGGAGCAACACGCTTCCATCGAGGGAGGAGCACGGCTCCGGGGTTTAGCCATGCGCGCCGGGCTTGTAAAGCAAGGCGGCCTTTGGCAGACGGCCCCTCGCCCATGCCCAGAGTCCTGCTGCTGCACACCGGAGGCACCCTCGGAATGGCCGGTGGCCGGCCCTCCGCCCTGCGTCCCGCGGCCTTCTTCAAGACGCTCCGCAAGCGAGCCCCGGAGCTGTTCCAACTGGCCGACATCGAGCTCGAGCTGTTCTCCAACCTGGACAGCTCCGAGATGCAGCCGGAGCTCTGGAGTCGGATGGCCGTCCACCTCCACCGTCGACTGCAGGACTTCGACGGGGCGGTGGTGACCCACGGAACGGACACGCTCGCCTTCACGGCCAGTGCGCTGTCGTTCATGTTGCGAAACCCGCCCTGCCCCGTGGTGCTGACGGGCTCGCAGCGCCCGCTGGGGGAGATCCGCTCCGACGCGCGGCTGAACCTCATCGACGCGGTGCTCTCCGCGCTCCAGGGGCCGCGCGAGGTGACCATCTGCTTCGACTCGCACCTCTACCGGGGCAACCGCACGCGCAAGGTGAAGGTGGCCGAGTACGACGCCTTCGAGAGCCCCAACTTCCCCGTGCTGGGCACGCTGGGCGTGGACGCCACCTTCGAGAAGGGCCTCCCGTCGCGGGGCCCCTTCCGCCTCCATGAGAAGCTGGATCCGCGCGTCTTCCTCCTGAAGGTGTACCCGGGGCTGGACCCCGCCCTGCCCCTGCAGCTGTTGCCGCACGTGAAGGGGCTGGTGGTGGAGGCGTACGGCGCGGGCAACGTGCCCATCGCGCCGGAGCTGGGCCGCTCGCTCCTGCCGCTCTTCGTCCAGGCGCGGGAGCGGGGAATCCCGGTGTTGGTGGTGAGCCAGGCCTACCGCAACGGGGTGGACCTCACGCTCTATGAGTCCGGGGCGAAAGCGCTGGCGGAGGGGGCGGTCGGCGGTGCGGACATGACCCCGTCCGCGGCGCTGGTGAAGCTGATGCAGGGGCTGGCGGAGCACCCCCGGGGGGGCGAGGCCCTCTCGCGCTTCCTCCGGACGCCCGTGGCGGGCGAGCTGTCCGTCGGGCGGCCGACAGTTCCTCCACCGGAGAAAAACCGGCGCCGGCCGGCACGGGTGGGGCGGGTCGGCTGACACCGGGTGCAGGAAAGGAGCGTGGGTGTGCTTGCCGCCGTGAAAAGGCGGCCCCTAAGATGGGAGGTGCGATGTCCGAGGAGAAAACTTCCGTCCATTCGATTTCGGACCTGCTGGGCAGCGCCCAGCAGCAGAGCGCGTATCTGATCGTCATCAGCGCCAAGTCCGCCGCCGGCATCGGGCGGATGTTCAAGCTGGACCGCTCGGAGGTCGTGCTGGGCCGCAGCTCGGAGGCCCAGTTCCAGGTGGAGGACGACGGCATCTCCCGCAAGCACGCGAAGGTCGTCGCCATCGGTGACGGCCGCTTCCAGCTCGTGGACCTGGGCAGCACCAACGGCACGTACTTGAACGGCCTGAAGGTGAGCGCGGCGCCGCTGTACGACGGCGACAAGATTCAAATCGGCTCCAACACGGTGCTGAAGTTCAGCATCCAGGACGCGCTGGAGGAGCAGTACCAGCGCAGCATCTACGAGTCCGCCACGCGCGACGGCCTCACCCGCGTCTACAACAAGAAGTACTTCATGGAGACGGTGCGCAAGGAGTTCGCGTACTGCCTGCGCCACCGCGTGCCGCTGTCGCTGGTGCTCTTCGACGTGGATCACTTCAAGCGCATCAACGACGTGTACGGCCACCCGGCCGGCGACTTCGTGCTGACGCGCATCGCGCAGCGGGTCGCGGACACGGTGCGCACCGAGGACCTGCTCGCGCGCTACGGCGGCGAGGAGTTCGCGCTGATGCTGCGCGAGTCCGCGGAGGACGCGGCCCTGGCGTGCGCGGAGCGCTGCCGCGTGGCGGTGGACCGCGCGGACTTCATCTTCAGCGGCACGCCCATCAAGGTGACCATCAGCCTGGGCGTGGCGACGCTCCTGGACTCGGACTTCTCCCAGCCGGAGGACCTCATCTCCGCCGCGGACAAGTACCTCTACCGGGCCAAGCACGCGGGCCGGAACCGCGTGGACGCCAAGGCCATCAGCGGCCCGTGAGCGTCTTCGGGTGGAGGGCCTGATCCACGGGCCTCCACCTTCCGGTGTCCCCAGCCTTCAGCGCCCGAAGCCGAGCCTTCGCAGCCCTTCCTCGGATACGTGCTTCACGTGCGTGTCCGCGTCGTGCGCCGCCGCCTCGCTGAGCGCCGCCACGGCCTGCGGTCCTCCAAGCGCGGACAGCGACCTCGCCGCCGCGACGCGCACGTCCGCCACCACATCCGTGCGCAGCCGCTCGGCCAGGACGCGCACGTGCGCGGTGCGGCCCACGAACTCCAGCGCGCGCGCCGCCGCCGCGCGCACCACCGGGTGATCCGACGCCAGCAGGCCCGCCGCCTCGTCTCCTCGCGACGGCTGCCGGTAGGCGGACAGCACGTCCAGCGCGGCCACCACCACCTCCGGAGCCCCGTCCTCCAGCGCCTTCGCCGCCAGCGCCATCGCCTCGCCGTTGAGGGGCAGCGTTCCCAGCGCGCGCACGGCCCCCGCGCGCACCGGAGTCACATTCGAGGCAAGAAAGGGCGCCAGCCGCCTGGTGGGGGGAGAGCCGTCCGAGCAGTCCCCCAGGAACGCCACCGCCTCGCCCTGGACCTCCGGCGTCCGCGCGTTGCGCCCCTCGGCCACGTCGCGCAGGAAGGTGTGGCACCCCTTCTCGTGGGCCATCGCGCCCAGCCACGGCCGGGCGGCCTCCGCCGTCTCCGCGTCCTTCACACCCTGGAGCGCCACGTCCCGCAGGGGCTTCCCTGCCGACTCCGCCAGCCCGCGCGCCGCCAGCTCGCGGATCCGCGCGTCCTCGTCCCCCAGCGCGGCCTCCAGCTCCCGCTTCGCCAGCGGACCGTAGCGGCGCAGGGTGGCCACCGCCGTGCGCCGGCGCTGCACGTCACCGGCGGAGAGCTCCGGCCGCAGCGCGTCCAGCTCCCGCGAGTACACGGCGAAGAGCCGGTTGATGGCGGCCTCGTCCGGGGGCTTCGCCTCCGTCAGCAGCAGTCGGCCCACGGACGCGCGCTGCCGCTCGGCGACGGCGGACAGGAGTTCCGCCATCACCGCGTCGCCCGCGACGGGCCGCGACGCCACCGCGTCCAGCACCACGCGCGTCGCCGACCGTCCCTGGAAGGTGGCCAGGTGCAGGAGCGCGGGCAGCCGCACGGACGGCTCCTGCGAGAACATCTCCAGTGACAGCGACTGGCGGACGGCGTCCCGCTTCGCCCACACCCGGGCGGCGGCGGAGGGGCCCCGGGCCCCGGCCTCCCGCAGGAAGTCCGCCGTGGACCGGCCCGTGTCAGCGGCGGCCCGGACGGCGGTGAGGCAGGCCCCCAGGTCCGCGTCCGGCGGGGTGTCCATGATCCAGTCCGCCAGGGCCCGCCGCTCCGTCAGCCCTCGGCTCCGCGCCCCGGTCCGCACCGCGGCCCAGCGCACCCGCCAGCTGCCGTCCTGGAGCGCCGACTCCAGGGCCCGCTGCGCCTCCGCCCCACCCGTCCCCAGGGACGCCACCCAGCTGTCCACCCGGCCTCCGGTAACGCAGGCCCCACAGGTGCGGGCGCGCAGCGACGGGTCCTCGACGTGGCGGCGGCAGGAGGCCCAGCACTCGGAAGCGACCGTGCCGGCCCGGGAGGGGCTGGCCGCCAGCAGGAGCACCAGGAGGAGGAGACGGAACACGCGCCGGACACTCTAGCGCACCCGGGCCCATCCTTTCCGTGCGGGTCTCCTTGCCTTTTCCGGCCCGCTGCGCCATACCCCCCGACCCTCTGAAGATTTCAAGATTGCATCCAGCTAGGCGGAAGGAGGTGACTGCATGCCCGGTATTCGAGTGAAGGAAGGTGAGTCCATCGAAAGCGCTCTCAAGCGCTTCAAGAAGGCCACCGAGAAGGCCGGAATCCTTTCCGAGATCCGCAAGCGCGAGCACTACGAGAAGCCTTCCGTGAAGCGGAAGAAGAAGGCCCTCGCCGCCAAGAAGCGCGCTGTGAAGAAGGCCCGCAAGTCGTACTAGCGGTCCCGCAGTGAGGAACCGGGGTGCCTTGAAGCCGTCAGGTGCCCTGGTTCCCGCCGTCCCATCCCCTGGCGCGGCGACCCTTTTCCCCGCCTGTGAGGAGGAACCCCGACATGACCACCCTGAAAGAGCGCCTGACCGCGGACCTGAAGGACGCGATGAAGGCCAAGGACGAGCTGACCCTGAGCGTGGTGCGCATGCTCAAGAGCGCCGTGAAGTACAAGGAGGTCGAGCCGGGCGCCAGCGAGCTGGACGACGCGGGCATCCAGCAGGTCATCGCCACCCTCATCAAGCAGCGCCGCGACTCCGTCGAACAGTTCAAGGCCGGAGGCCGTCCGGAGCTGGCGGAGAAGGAAGAGCAGGAGATCTCCGTCCTGCAGCGCTACCTGCCCCAGCAGCTCACCCCGGCGGAGCTCACCGCCGCCGTCCAGGCCGCCATCGCCGAGGTCGGCGCCAAGGGCCCCAAGGACATGGGCGCGGTCATGAAGAACGTGAACCCCAAGGTCCAGGGCAAGGCCGAGGGCAAGGCCATCTCCGAGGAAGTGAAGGCCCAGCTGGCCAGGCTGTCCTGAAGCACCGCTGTTTTCGGGAAGGGGGCGCCGGGAACGTCTCCCAGGTGCCCTTCCCACCCCGGGCTTGAGCGGATTTTTTGATCCCTCGCCCTCCGCCCATTAAGCGCTGATCCTCAAAGGCCGTCCGCCCGTCCCCCACCCCGGGAGGCGAGCAGCCAGCCTTCAGGAGTGCGCGCCGTGTCCCAGCCCCCGTCTGCTTCCGCGCCCCGTCCGCGTCCGCCTGCCCTACCTGCCTGGGCGGGCGAGCAGGGAGGCGGCGGTGCGGGCCGCGTCAGACCGGGGCGTCAGGATTGCGGGCGGAAGGCCGCACTCATGCGGATGGATGGAGGGGCGTCGTGATTCCGGAGCACAAGATCCAGGAGGTCCTCGACCGCGTGGACATCGTGTCGCTGGTGTCCCGTCACGTGGAGCTGAAGAAGGCCGGGCGCGAGTTCAAGGGCCGCTGCCCCTTCCACCAGGAGAAGACGCCTTCGTTCTACGTCGTTCCGGAGAAGCGCTTCTATTTCTGCCACGGCTGCCGGGCGAGCGGCGACGCGGTGTCCTTCATCCAGCGCTACCTGGGCAAGACGTTCCAGGACGCGGTGCGCGACCTGGCCCAGGAAGTGGGCATCGACCTGGAGGCCGCGCAGGACCCGGGCCTCAAGGAGCGCCAGCAGGTCAAGGAGGCCACGGACTTCGCCGCGGAGCACTTCCGCGGCCTGCTCTGGAACGAGGACGAAGGCCGCGCCGCCCGGGCCTACCTGGCCAGCCGGGGCGTGTCCGAAGAGGTCGCCCAGGGCTTCGGCCTGGGGTGGGCGCCCGCGCAGTGGAGCCTGCTGGCGGACCGCTTCCAGAAGAACGGGATGCTGGAGTGGGGCCTCAAGGCGGGCCTCATCACGAAGCGCAACAGCGGCGACGGCTGCATCGACTTCTTCCGCAGCCGCCTGATGGTGCCCATCCGCGCGCCGGAGGGGCGCCCCATCGCCTTCGGCGGCCGGCTGGTCGCGGCGGAGGACGGGCCCAAGTACCTCAACTCGCGCGAGTCCCGGCTCTACAACAAGAGCGAGACGCTCTTCGGCATGGACCAGGCGCGCGATGAAATTCACAAGCGCAAGACGGCCGTGCTCGTGGAGGGCTACTTCGACTGCATCGGCCTGCACCAGGTGGGCGTGCGCCACGCGGTGGCCCTGTGCTCCACCAACCTCACCGCCGGCCACCTCCAGGTGCTCAAGCGCGCGGAGGCCCGCGACCTGGTGCTCCTCCTGGACGGGGACTCCGCGGGCCTCGCCGCCGTGGAACGCCTGGCCGGTCCCCTGCTCGCCGCGGGCGCCCCCACCCGGGTGGCGTTGCTGCCGCAGGGAGATGACCCGGACGTGTTCGCCCGCCGCGAGGGCACCGACGGCGTGGAGCGCCTCCTGGAGGGCGCCCAGCCCCTCACCGCCTACCTCTTCGCCACCCTGCTGCCTTCGGGCAGGCAGGCGAGCTTCGAGGAGAAGATGGCCGCGCTGGAGCGGCTCAAGCCCGTCACCTCGCAGGTGCCTCCGGGGCTGACGCGCTCGGCGCTCATCAGCGCGCTGGCCGGGCACTTCGGCTGGATGCCGGCGCAGATCGAGTCGTCGCTCCAGTACAAGCCGCCCCCCACGCCCAAGCCCGCCGCCGCGCCGCACCCGGCGCACGTCGTCCCCGCCCAGGCCACGCCCCGCCCCGTGCCCAAGCCCCAGTCGGAGCGCCCCCCGCCGGAGTCCGAGGCGCTCTATGTAGCCGCAATCCTTCGGGATTCCCGGCTGCTCGCCCGGGACACCTTCCGCGTGTGTGATGAGCTGTCCCACATGGGACTGCGGATGGTGCTGGCGCAGGCCACGTCCGGGCAGGGGCTGGAGGAGGCGCTCTTCGAGGCGACGGAGGTCGTCAAGCGGACGCTGCTGGAGGCCGGCCGCCGGCTCTCTCCGGGGGGAATGGAGTTGGAGTCGGAGTTCATCCTCGCGTGCCGCGACATCATGGTGCGGCGTATCGACGAGCGGCTCGTTTATATAAAGCGAGCGACGGAACAGACCCCGGGGGCTTTTGATTTGACAGAGGAGACCCGGCAGCTCCTGTCGGAGCGCAAGGAACTCCTGGCCCTCCGCAAGCGCGTCCTGGACGAACTGAGGCCCGCCTCCTCGGCAACGGGAACAAAGGCACCAATGCAACCGGTTTGAGTTCGCGTTTGTAAGAAAGCTCGACTTTGCGGTAGATCGGCCGGCTCGCCCAGGCCAAAGCACCTGATTTTCTTAAGGAGAAGTACCCGAATGCCGACGCAGAAGCCCCCCAAGGCATCCGTGAAGCCCACCAAGAAGAAGGTGGATCCGGTGATCCGCAAGAAGAAGGCCCCGGACAGCCCTGCGGCGAAGGTCACGAAGGCAGCGGAGCCTGAGGAGAAGGAGCTGCTGGCGAAGGACGCCCCCGCCGAGGCGCCCGAGAAGATCAAGAAGAAGAAGGGCGTCGCCGCCATGGCCGACGACGTGGACCCCGAGGAGGCCGCGGAGGAAGCCGCCGCCGCCGTCCAGGTGGACCCGGACGCCGTGGAAGACGACGTGGAGGAGGATCCCGTCGCCGAGCGCAAGGAGGTCAAGGACCTGCTGGCCGCGGGCCGCGAGAAGGGCTTCCTCACCTATGACGAGGTGAACGACGCCCTCCCCGCCGACATCGTGTCGTCCGATCAGATCGACGACGTGATGAGCATGTTCGGCGACAACGACATCGAGATCGTGGACGCGCAGAAGGCCGCGCAGTCCAACGAGATCAAGCCCACCGTCGCCGTCGAGGAAGAGAAGGAAGACCAGGACGAGGACGAGAAGGACGAGGACGACGAGCCGGGTGGCAAGTCCAACGACCCCGTCCGCCTCTACCTGCGCAAGATGGGCAGCGTCAGCCTCCTCACCCGCGAGGGCGAGGTGGAGATCGCCAAGCGCATCGAAGAGGGTGAGAAGGAAGTCCTGCGCGCCCTGCTCGCCTGCCGCGTCGCCGTGGCGGACATCCTGGACATCAGCAACCGCCTGAAGACGGGCAAGCTGCGCGTGCGCGACGTCATCAAGGACGCGCCCGAAGAGGCCCAGTCGGAGAACGCGGAAGAGCCCGCCGAGGAAGCGGCCGAGGGCGAGGCCCCCGCGCAGCTGGCGCAGAGCGAGCTCAACAAGATCGAGCAGATCTCCAAGCAGATCGAGCGCTTCCGCAAGTTCGCCAAGGACTGCGAGGTCCTGGAGGAGGAGCTCTCCGGGAAGAAGAAGCTCACGGAAGTCCGCAAGAAGGAGCTCAAGCAGGAGGTGAAGGACCTCCGGACCAAGATGATGGAGGTCCTGGAGGAGATGCGGCTGAACAAGAAGCAGGTGGACCGCATCGTCCTGAACCTCAAGGGCCTCATCGAGCGCGTGGAGAAGGCGGAGGAGGAGCTCGGGGACCTGGAGCGCCGCTACCAGGTCAACATGAAGGACCTGCGCCCGCAGCTCAAGGAGTCGCGCGAGAACCCGAACATCGCCAAGAAGCTCCAGAAGCAGCTCAACTTCACGCCCGAGCAGCTGGAGGTCCTGGACCGCGACGTGCGCACGGCGGTGCGGAAGATCAAGCGCGTGGAGGAGGAAGCCAACCTCCCGGTGGATCAGCTCCGCCGCAACTACGACGCCATCCGCCTGGGTGAGAAGCGCGCCGAGCGCGCCAAGAGCGAGCTGGTGGAGGCGAACCTGCGCCTCGTGGTGTCCATCGCGAAGAAGTACACGAACCGCGGCCTGCAGTTCCTGGACCTCATCCAGGAGGGCAACATCGGCCTGATGAAGGCGGTGGACAAGTTCGAGTACAAGCGCGGCTACAAGTTCTCGACGTACGCCACCTGGTGGATCCGTCAGGCCATCACCCGCGCCATCGCGGACCAGGCCCGCACCATCCGCATCCCGGTGCACATGATCGAGACCATCAACAAGCTCATCCGCACGAGCCGCTACCTCGTGCAGGAGATTGGCCGCGAGCCGACGCCGGAAGAGATCGCGGAGAAGATGGAGCTGCCGCTCGACAAGGTGCGCAAGGTCCTGAAGATCGCCAAGGAGCCCATCTCCCTGGAGACGCCCATTGGCGAGGAAGAGGACAGCCACCTGGGCGACTTCATCGAGGACAAGAGCCTCGTGTCGCCTGCGGACGCGGTCATCAACATGAACCTGGCCGAGCAGACGCGGAAGGTGCTGGCCACGCTCACGCCGCGCGAGGAGAAGGTCCTGCGCATGCGCTTCGGCATTGGCGAGAAGAGCGACCACACGCTGGAAGAGGTGGGCCAGGACTTCGAGGTGACGCGCGAGCGCATCCGCCAGATTGAAGCCAAGGCGCTGCGCAAGCTGCGTCACCCCAGCCGCTCCAAGCGCCTGCGCTCCTTCGTGGAGAGCTGACGCCAGGGCCGTTGAGCTGATTGGATTTGAAGGCCCCCGGTCCCCAAGTGGACCGGGGGCCTTCGTCGTTTGGGAGGTGCGCCATGGCCGTGAAGAAGCCCGCTGAGAAGCCCCTGCCCTTCTCCGACAGCGTGATGAAGCAGGTGCGCTCCATTCCGCGCGGGGAGGTGCGCTCCTACGCGCAGGTGGCCATCTACGCGGGGAGGCCGGGAGCGGCGCGCGGTGTGGGGCGGGAGCTGAAGCACCTGCCGGGGCAGGCCACGCAGGTGCCGTGGTGGAGGGTCATCCGTTCGGACGGAACGCTGGCGCCCCCGGTGGCGCACGAGCAGGCGAAGCGCCTGCGCGCGGAGGGCGTCACGGTGAACCAGAATGGCCAGGTGTTCCGCGTGGTGAAGAAGGACGGCAAGGCCTGACACGCGGCGACGCTTGCCAGGCGCGCGCGGGCGGAGAGATAGTCCGCCTCGCGTCTGGCGTCAGAGACATGAGGGCCCTTAGCTCAGCGGTTAGAGCTGTCGGCTCATAACCGATTGGTCCCTGGTTCGAATCCAGGAGGGCCCAACTTCCCCTCAATGCCTTGCAGCGCCTCGGAAACCATTCCGAGGGGGCCTGTGCATTGAATTGCATCCGCCGGGCTCCGCCAGCAGGCCGCGCGTAGCCCACGTGTCCGCTGAAATCCTCGCCGGACGTCCTCTGGGGCAGGAAGGGTCATTTCTTGGCCGCGGACGGCTTCGGAGAGCGCATGGAGGAGCGGGCGGTCATTCGCCGATTGGAGCACTGGCGCCAGACGGGTGATGCCGAGGCGCTGCAGGAGGGGCTGGCCTGGCTTGAGCGCTGGATGCCCTTGGTGCCGGCCATCGTCAAGGCGCTCGGCCTCCTGGAGGCCGAGGAGGTGCGCGCGGAGGTCATCGAGAAGCTCCTCCTGGGAGACAAGCCACCGCTGCTGGTCGCGGCACAGCCCCGGGCGCTGGCCCGAAGAAGCCTGCACAACGCATTCATCGTCGCGCTCCGCAATCAGCGGCGCCAGCTGGGCGTCCAGGTGCCTGGACAGGCCCAGGTGGTCGCGGAGCACACGCACGGAAGCAGCGCCCCGAAACCTGACGAACTCCTCGACGAGAAGCGGCTTCTGGACAGGGTGGTGCGTGCCATGGAGACGCTCAGGCTGGAGGAGCGGGCCGCGCTCCTCCTCCTGCACGCGCCTGACCGGCTGACGGAGGAGGACTGGCGCACGGTGGCGGAACGCCATCCTCCGCCGGTCCCGCTTCGTCCTGGAGATGTCCTCGAGCGTGAGGACATCGCCGCCTTGCTCTTCCCGGGTACGCCGGAGGCCACGGCCTACGAGCGCGTCGGGAAGCAACTCCAGCGCGCGTACACCAAGCTCCGCCGCGTCCTGGCCACGCCCGAAGACATCGAGGAGGACTCCCCATGACCGCCGCCCGCCTCGCACGGCCCAGAGGGCTTCTTGCCATGCGCAAGGGCTGGTCGCGCGCGAAGCATGTGATGAAGCACCTCTACCGCCGCAGCGAGCGGTGGGACCTCGCCATCGAAGGCCTTCCAGCGAACCTCCGGGACCGGGCCGAGCGGGAAGGATGCACTCTCATCGACCGGGTGCAACGCGGCGACGACACCCGGAGGCGGCTGACCGAAGCCTGCTCGCGGCTGCTCGAGGCCGACCACGCCGCCTACTACCGGCCTGCCTATCTGCACTCGGTGAACACGGCCGAGCCGCTCGGCCGCGCGGGCTCCCTCGGGCGAGAGAGCCAACGCGCTGCCTTCGTGGGTGACAACGGCGTCTTCGTCATCGCCAGCGACGGGACGGATGGCCGTCCCCCGCGTGTCGTCACCGCGTACCGCGTGGGCCCGGCCGACTTCGAGCACGCGACGCAGGAGGAGTTCGTTGAAGCGGCGGCCCGCAAGTGGCGCGACAAGCAGAGCCTCGTGGCCAGCCTCTCGCAGGACCCGGATGAACTGGAGCCCACATGAGCCACCCGATTCCATGGATTGACTCCGCGCTGTCGGAGCTGGCGGAGCTCGCGCACCGACACGCGGAGCGGGGACTCGACCCAGCGAGTGCCTTCCGGGTGCTCGCACTCTCCTCCCGGGTGGACCAGGCCCGCGCCGCGGGCCGGGAGGCCGTACTTCCCGAGCCCCTGCGCGCGGTGGCGGCGGCCGTCGCGGCGAAGGCCCGGGGGCCGGGCCGGCAAGGCGTGCTGTCCCGGCTCGACACACACCTGACGAGGAGGGACGATCCCTTTGGACAACTGCTCGATGTGCTCCTGGACATCGACGACGTCGTCTCGGTGGAGGAGGCCATGGGCAGCGCGCCCGCGGCCACCGAGCTGGCCCGGCTGGCAGGGGCGTATGTCGCCCTCCACTCCACCCGCGTGGGTGCGCTCGGCGGCTTCGCGGATGCGCGGCTGGAGCTGCTGCCAGCGGGCGCCGCCATCCGGGAGGTCTGGGAGCTCATCGCGCGTGCGTCCGGCACGGCAGCCGTCGAGGCCCTGGAGCCCCTGTCACCAGCCATCATCTCTCCCTCGAGGGTGAGACTGGCCCGGCGGCTCCAGGCCGCGCGGGGCGCGCGTGTCGAAGCGGAGATCTCCGAAACGCCGGTGATGGCCTGGCTGGTGGCGCCAGCTGCGGCCGGACAGGATGCCAGGCCCGAAGCCTCGGAGGACGCGGATGAGGTCGGGGTTTATCTGGAAGCGGAGCAGGTGCTCGTGAATGTCGAGCTTCCCGCCGGCAAGGAGGCTGCGGGCCCTGTCGAGGTCCGGGTCGAGGCGCCGGGGCACTCCGTTACCTGGACCTTCCCCCGTGTCATCGCGTCGCCGCAGGCCGTCATCGTGAAGCTGGGGACGGCCACGGAGCTGCGTGGAAGGCTGGCTCGTGAGGGGATCTCCATCTCCGAAGGAGGCCTCCGGTTCTTCGTGAGCCTCGCGCTGAGGGAGCGGCGGGATGACACCCGATAGCGCACGGAGGCTGGCCCTCGATGTGCTTGAGGGGACAAAGCGGCCTCCAAGGCAGGCTCCCGCGCGCCAGGCCTTCGCCGCGGCGCTGCCACGACTGGTGGAAGAGCACCTCTGCACCCCCGGAGCACCTTCCCGGGAGGCGATGGCGCGGAGAGTCCACCAGCTCTGGGGGGGATTGAATCCGGAGGAACTCCGCCACCCGGAGTTCGGGGCGATTCAGCTCGAGGCCAGCTACCAGGAAGCAGCGGTCCTGCTGGAAACCCCGCTGCCTGGCCGTGGCAGACGTTCGCCCAGACCTTTCCAGTCCTCGTTCAGGGATCCGCTCGGCTTCGCGCTCTACCGGGCGCCGCTCGCCCGACCCCGTGTCCACGCACTGCTCCTCAACCGGGACCCCGCACGGGTCTTCTACACGGCCCAGCCGGGCGAGCCCCTTCCTTCGGACGACGCCCTCCAGGACACGGCCGTGCTCGTGAGGCGCTTCCTGGACATTCCCCTGCCCCGGTGGGCGCTCTCCCGGCAAGCCCCCGGCCCCTCGAAGATGGCGGCGCTCTTCCTGCGCGCGCTGCTCGAACAGTGGCCCGAGGCGGTCCGGTGTTTTCAACCGGAGGTCAGCGGTGGAATGTCCGAGGGCCTGGACATCGGAATCACCGGTGAGCTGGACGCAGAGGGTCAGGCCGTCGCGGTGGACGGCCTGGACGACAAGGTGAGGCGGTTCTTCGAGCTGTATCCATCCGGCGTGCTTCTGGTACCCGCCACGCAGTGGACGGAAGCGTCCAGGCTGGTGGGCGGAGATGCGCCCAGGCCCCGATTGGGGAGACGGCAGCGGCGTCGAGTCGAGCCCTTTCGCGGTGTGCTCGACCTGCTCGTGCGCTTGCGGGTCCCTGCGGAGTCCTGCCCCGAAACCAGGCTCTTCGAGGCGCTCCGCGAGGGAGCACGGAAGGTGACGTGCTGGAACGGCGCGGTGCGTGAGGTTTCCGCGCTGATCGAGCGCAGCTTCCTCCCGGCCGAGGAATACAAGTCGGGAGATGAAGCCCTCGTGATTGGCGAGGATGAGACCGGGCTCATCCTGGAGACACGCCACGAATACTTCTCCGGAAGGAAGCGTCCTCTCTTCATCGAGGGCGGGCCGGGAGATGGCAAGTCCATGGTCCTGAGCCGCCTGACGGCCCGGCTCCTCGTGGAGTCGCCCCTGCTTGGCCCAGCACTCCGGGTGGACGCCCGCCCCCTGGTCTCCGCCGGATTCTCCCTGGCCAAGGCGCTGGCAACGCCTCCGAAACCAGGACTTGATGAGGCAGGGTATGCCCGCCTGATAGAGCTGGCCAGGGGCCCCACCCTGATGGGGAGCGTGTCGTTGGCCGTGGATGGTCTCGACGAGGTCTCGCCGGCAGATCGGCGTCGCATCCTGGGCTTCCTGGATGACTGGCCTGGCCCGGTCCTGGTGGGCGCGCGTCCCCTGCCGGATGACGCGCCCGGCGCTTCCCATGTCCGCGTGCGTCCCCTTTCACGTCATGACCAGGAGGCGCTCTTCGCGCTCGAAGGCAAGCCTCACTACGCGAAGCTCGTCCTTCAAGACGAGAACACCCGTTACACGGAGCCCGTCGACAGAAGGAAGCAGATGTTCGCCGACCTGTGCTCGACGCCCCTGGGCATCTCCCTGCTGGCGATGTTGCCCGAGCCGATGCTCGGCGAATCGCTGGATGTCCCGCAGGTCCTGAAGGCATGCATCATCCGGCTGCTGCAACGCGCGGAGGACAACGAGCGCATCACGAAGCAGGTGCGCCGGCGCGTCGAGAATCAAGGGCTGGCGGTGCTGGGCGCCGCGGCCTGGTCCATGATCCGCCGGGGTGGCGCGGTGCTGGACTCCGAGGCCATGGAAGCCATGACGGCGCTCGCGCAGCCAGACCTGCTGGATGCGCTGTACGAGGTCATCGAGACAAGCGATCTCGTCCAGCGAACTGGGCCTGGGCGCAGCCAGTTCTCCCACAAGAGCCTGGCGGAGTTCTGCGCGGCGCTCTACCTCTCCGGTCAGAAAGGCTCGGAGCCGGAGCTGCTGGCTCAGGTGGGGGAGCCGGGGCCCGATGCGGTCGCCTTTCATTTCGGCGCACTGGTGTCGAGTCGCGAGCGGCTCACGCGCTTCATCCTCGACCTGTCGCGGAATTCCCACCGGCCGATGTCCTCGCTGGCGCTCGCCACGCGCCTGCTCATCGCCAACGGGGCCGAGCGCGTCTCCGTGGACGCAGCACTGGCCGTACTCACCCGGCGGGTGCGCCTCGCGAGCCGCCTGGACTCCAACAGCCGGCAAGGCGGGCTTGATGATGACAGGGAGATGTGGCTCGCGCTCTCGCGCTGGGCGCCAGAGCTCCGGCCCCATGCCTCGGTCCTGGTGGACGCATGCCTCCCGCTCGTCGGGCGGTTCCTTCGAGGTGAGCTGCCGCCCCTGACGAAGGCCAACACCGACGGCTATCTGCTCCGGTGGAGGGTGGATGGGCCCTTCAGGGCGTGTGCGTTCGCGGAGAAGCTCGCGCTGGCCCTGGGGCTTCACGATCTTCCCCTTCCAGTGCTCACCCGCCTTGAGGAAGGCGAGGCACTCCTCCGGCGGCGCCCCGCTGGGGCCTGGGTCATGGAGTTGGAGACGCTCTTCGACGCGCCAGACGATGCGACGAGGGGAAGCCCCTCCACGGTGGCACTCTCGGTGTGGTCACAGCTCGCCCCTTCCTCGCGTCATCTGCAACGCCTTGACGTCCTGTCCCAGGGCTCTCTGGCCGTGATGGGCCCTGTCATCTCGACGGTGGCCGGGAAGGGAACACTGGAGCAGAAGCGTGAGGCCCTGCTACGCGCGGCGGTCAACAGCTTGGAGTTCGGCTACGTCCTCAGAGGTGAGTGGCATCCGCGGATCCGCTTCTCCGGCAAGACGCACGGCATTCCGGCGGAACGGTGGCTGGAGCAGTGGGAGCATCTCTGGGATGTCGGGCTCGTGGGGGACACCTCCCGTCGCAGCAAGCCCCTGGAGGCGCTGTACGCAGAGTTCCTGAATGACCCCTGTGGACCGGCCAGATGGCGGGCGCTCGTGGCGCGTGCGCGCATGAACAAGAAGGGGGACGCAGCGCTGTTCCGCACGGCCGTCCGGGACCGCCACCGTGCCGTTCGCATCGAGGCGCTCGCGCGCATTCGGAGGCATCGACTCCGCGTCGAGCCAACCGCCATCGCCACCTCCCTCTCCTCATTGGACGACGACGAGCGCTGGATGGCACTCGCCTCCATCGGTGCAGCCTCAACCCTACCCATCGACCTGGTCGTGGCCGGCCTTGCTCGCAACACCCCACAGCCGCCGGAAGTGGACATGCCGTCCCCAGGAAATCGCTGGCGCGCGCAGGAACGGCCCTGGGAGAAGGCAATGCGTAAGCATGGGGAGGCCGCGCGGGCCGAGCTCATCGGCGGCCTCCGCGCCCGAATGGAAGGTGAAGCGGGGGTTCGCACGTACTTCGAGTTGATCGACGGGCCGTACCGCGACGTTGCCCTGGAGGTCTTTCCCCAGTGGGGCATTAGCGCGTCGCAGACCGTCAGGTCGATGCTCGCCACTGGCAGCCCGAGACAGCGCCGGACCGCCGCCAAGCTGCTGGAGGGCCATCATGAGGCGCTTGCGCCCTATGTGGATGACGCGGAGCCTGAGATCGCCAGCCTGGCCCAGAACGCCGTCCAGCGGCACCAGTTCCTGGCACCATTCAGGGCCGGGCCCCCGGCGCGCATGCCAACGGAATCCCAGCCGCTTGATGATTTCCACTCGCGCTACGCACGCCCCATCCTGACACCGCAGGTGCTCTCACGGTACGACTCCTTCGAGGAGTGCTGGGCCGCGCTCGCCACACACATCTTTATGGGCCTGCCTTCCACCCAGCCCTCCTTCAATCTTCGCGCGAGCGCGTGGGAGCCGGACCGGCAGGCGAAGGAGCTCCTCCAGCGGCTGCTGCTGCTCTACCGGCCCGGGCATCAGGCGCTCGTGCTGGATGGACTCATGGATGAGGAGCGGGCCCGCGTGGCCGTGTTCATCCTCCGGCAGGCGCCTCCTGTTGGCGCGGTGCTCGCGTTGATGTCCCGGGGAGGCGCGTTGCTGGAGGCCGCGGTGGCCGTCCTGCGTGGGACGCCCCACGGCGCACAGGGAGCCCAACAGCTGTGTGAAATGCTGTGCGCGGCCACGGAGCGCCGGGAGCTGTCCTCCTCCTGGGCGAGGATGCTCGCGGAGCTGGATGGCATCGCGGCGTTCTTTCCCCTCCTGGAGCCCGGCGCCCCCCGAACTCTTCGCGACGAGGCCATTTCCTTCATCCGGAGTAAATGGGAACCGCTGGAGGAGCTCACGACGCCGCGCCAGGACGTCATGGAGCGGGCCCGGGCCCTGGAGACGTCCACGAAGACGCGTGTGCGAGAAATCGCGCTCCGGGTCCTGAGCCTGAGCGGCACCTCCGGGGATGCCGAACGTGGGCGCCTGCGCTTGAAGCAGGCGGAAGCACCGCTCGTGCGCGCGGCCGCGGTCCATCTCGTGGGCCGCCTGGGAAACAGCCAGGACCTGCCCATGCTCCGGGCCCTGCTCACCGGGACACCCGAGGTCGCGGGAGAAGCCGCCATCGCGATGGCGCGCCTCGGAGGTACGAGCGTGGTGGAAGAGCTGCTGCGTCTGGTGGAGTCACCACCACGAGGGCTCGAAAGAGCGAGGTGGCGCAAGGGCCGTTGGAATGGCCCCTGGCGGGACTGGCACCTGGCCGTAGCCGAAGCCGTCATCCGAGGCGGAGATGGTGAGCAGGCCCGCCGCCTGGCCTTCGCGCTGGTGGACGACGACGACGTTTGGGACGTGGCCCGGGAGCACTTCCGGCTGCCCGAGCACCTGCTCTTCGTCGCGGGCCCCCTGAGCCGCCAGGAGCTTCTCTCCGAGGACTCCTTCCACGCCGAGCTCAGCGATGACCTGGACAAGGTGCTTGAAGGGCTGAACCCGGAGGCGGCCCGGCGGGTCATGCTTGAGGCAGCGCTCCGGGGTGAGCCCTTCTCGAAAAGCTTCGAGGACCGCATCAAGGTCATCCGGCCGGAGGACCTGGACCTGCTGCTCCCCCGGCTCCGGGCGCAACCGGATGACGCCCTGGCCTTGCGCTGGGTGGGTCAGCTCCCGTCAGGCGAAGCCGTGATTGATGCGCTCTGGAGGGAGCTATCCGTGCAGTGGTGGGGGCAATAGGGGGCTGGTTGCCCTGGGCGCTAATACGCAGGTACGGCCCCGAGTCCTCCGTGGCGAACGGGACCAGAAAGGACTGTTCCGACGCCAGCGTCAGCCGGACGTGACGTCCAGCACGCCTGTGTGTTCACGCCCATTCGGTCTCCGAAGGACACGAAGTGGCCCCACTCCGGCTCATGACCGATTGGACCCTGGCTCGAATCCAGGAAGGCCCAATTCCTCGATGCCTACCGTGGAGGAACGGGAGCGGCCGGCGATGGGAGCGTCACGGGCGTCAGCACGGCTGATGACACCTCGCTGGCGAGGTGGCTCGCTGGCCCCTTCGCGCGCGCGCGCTCGCCCACCGAGGCTTCGAACCGGGTAGCCTCGGCGGCCCAGTAGGCTTGGCAGACCGCGTAGTCACGCGCGTTCGCATCGGTACTCATGAGTGCCTCGAGCCGGTCGATGCGAGCGCTCAGTTCGGCCATCTGCCTCCATCGCGCGGTGACGTTTGTGACGATTCCCGCAGACGGCTGCACCACGGGCGTTGGAGCGGCCTCGAGCAGCACCTGCTCCGCGGTCCATACCGTGCGCTGCAGCGGCCCCAGCGGGTCATCCGCATGCAGGTAGCGCTGGTAGGTCTCGGCGCCGCGGTGGTGGGTGCGGTCGCTGATGCACCGGGCCATCCAGGCGGGCTGCTGGTCTCCCTCAAGCGATCCGAGGGCGCGCCATTGAACGTGCAGTGGGCTGGCGCCCTTGGCATCGCGCGGCAAGGCGAAGCTCGCGCGCAGCGCCTGGATGGGCCAGTCCACGATGGATCCGACGTTGAGTTCCAGGAGCCCGCGCTCCGCGTGGCCCGTCCGGTGAAGCAGGACCGAGGAGCGTAGGTGCGTGTGCGCCGAGAAGAATGCCATCGCGCCGACCTCCATGAGGAAGTCGCGCGCGCCCTCCTTCATCTCCGCCCATGGAGAATGCGCGAAGACGACGAGGGGCGCGCTATTTCCCTGCGGCCCGAGCAGGTAGCGGATGGCTTCGCGTTGTGCGTCGCTCACGTCACCGTTCAACGCCGGGTTGCGAACCAGAAAACCGTAGGGCGTCGCCCGCGCGAGCCCCGTATCACTGGAGTCGATGAGCAGCGCAGTGGCCTCGCCCGGGAGCTTCAGCCGCTGCGCAATGAACGCCTTGACATTGCCGCTGTACCCGTCCTGCGCGTCGCCCACACGCGTGCAGTCGCGGTGCACAGCCTGGAACTCCATGCGGCCGAGCGGGCTCGTTGCGTCAGCAGCTCGCCCCACCCAGAGAGCGCAGTTCTCCGCGTCGTCCTTCAGCGTGTCCGGGGGCGCCGGGGTAAAGGTGATGCCCTGCGCCTCCAGCCCCCGTCGGTACGCCCGCACCAGCAGCTCCTTGGTTAGCGCCTCCGACTTGCCATCCGGCGTCGCGCAGGCGCCTGACCACGAGAAGTTCTCGTCGCCGTACGCGTCGGAGAAGGCCTGCTCCGGGGGCTTCGAGATGTAGCTGTTGATGTTGCCGGCGAGCGCCGAGTCATGGTTGCCGGGCGCCATCAGCCACGGAATGGAGTTGCCAGTGGCGCGCTGCATGGAGCGCACGAAGACGTCGAACTCACCGGAGCAGGCGATGTCGGTTGCATCCCCCAGATGGAGGACCAGCTTCAGCCCGTCCGTCCGCGCGTCCTCGACGAAGCGCTCGAGCACATGGTGGCTCCAGAGGTTCACCGCGGGGGACCGCACCGCGACGCTGGTGACGAAGCGCTCCGTCCACCAACTCATCGAACGCAGCTTCCCGCCGAGGACGTTGTGCTGCTGATTGTCCGCTACCACCAGCACGTCGAGCGGGAGCGGCGCCGGCACCGCGCCGAGCTGAATACCGGTTCGAACCGAGCCCGTGCTGACGATGCGGGTACTGGTACAGCCGCTCAGGACTCCTGCCACGCAGACCACAACCATGCCGCAGAACCATCTCCGTGCCATTGATGCCTCCAGGCGCGACGTCCCCCAATGACCCGTGTTTGTACCGCTGCGGCCTGCGAAGCGACAACGAGTGAAGAGCTACCCACCCAGAGCGCGGCCAGGCCTTGCAAGGAAATATGGCAATGGCCAGACCTCGCCCAGTGCTGACTCTTTCCGGAAGACAATGAATTGCGCGCTTTGAAACCCTGCGTCGTCCATTGTGAGTCCTGGGGGATGGGATGACCCGTGCCGCGCCTGTTACGCTGCGGTCCATCCCCACATGACCACCCTGCTCTTCGCCGCGGCGACGGATCCTGGCCTGTTCTCCGGCAGTCTCATCTGGATCCTTGTCATCCTCTTCGGCCTCTTCAAACACCGGGAGGCACTTCAAGAAGCCTCCACGAACCGCAAGGCGATCTATTCGCTGGTGGCCGTGGAGATCGCCGCGCTGGTGATGCTCGTCTCACGCGTGCTCAAGCCCATGTTCGATGGCCCTTTGGGGGCCGCCCTGGTGCCACTGGTCGCATTCGTTCTCTTGCTGCTGGGGCTGTTCCTCGCCGTCACCAGCCTGATTGAACTCCGCTCCGACAAGGAACGGTGGCTGAAGGGACGCTCGCACGCGGGGTGGGCCACCGCGCTCTCGGTCCTCCTCCTCGGTAGCATGGGATTCGGCTTCTTCAACGCCCTCTCACGCCGGGATGAAATCCCGGCGGATTACCGGGCGGAGAAGCCCGAGGAGGGCATCCGCGACGAGGCGTTCAACTTTGCATTCCGGCATCCAGGCAAGCCCTGGATGACGATCAACGCCCCACGGCTCAACACGCTTGCGAAGTTCGCCATGGCGCGCGGTGGCAAGAGCCAGATGTTCTTCATCATCATCCCGGAGAAGTCCGCGGACGGGGAAGCGCCTGGCGGAGAGGAGAGCACCGAGCTCATCGCGGACGTCGTGGCCGCCAACCTCGAGGGTGGCCTGGGCCCGGTCGAAAAACTGTCGCGCGAACCCCATGCCGTCGGTGAGCTGAAGGGCATCCGCATGCGCACCCGCGCCAATCACAAGCAGATGCAGTTGACCTACGTGCAATGGGTCTACTCACACGAAGGGTACGCCTATCAGCTCATGGCTTGGGGAAGCACGAAGAACGAGAAGGAGCTCTTCGAGGAGGCGGACCGCCTGTTCTCCCATTTCTCCATGGTGGATCCCCAGCGCAAGGCCACTCCCGACGCCGCGGCCGCAAGCCCTCTGACGGGGCACTCCACGGAGTATGGATACTCCGTCGAGTTGGACGGGCGGCTCTGGGCACGGCCCACCAACCTCGCGACGGAGTTTCCTGAAGCGGACTTCGGCGCGATCAGTGACAACGCGAGCGTGGTCGTCGTCCCCATCTGGCTCTTCGGCGAGGAGCCCTCTCCAGACGCCCTGGCCCACGGCCTGCTGAGCGTCCTCAACGTCGACTCTGACGAAGCCGCGGTCCGCAATGCCCACGAGGTCACCACGGGCAAACTCTCTGGCCGGGCCTTCACCTACGAGGCACAGAACGAAGAGGGAGCGGTCGACGAGTATGAGCTGCGCGTGTTCCGGGACGGAGACATGGCGTACCTGCTCGCCGGATGGTGGGTGAAGAACCAGCCCACGCTCGGGACCCGCGTCCGCTCGGCGCTGGATGCCGTCCAGCTCAGCGCCCCTTCGACAGCGCCCCGTGCCGCGGCGGTGGGCAAGGCCTCCGCGACCACCCACGCGAGGGTCTTCAACAGCATCGCGATGTACCACGCCGACAGGGAGGACCTCGCCGCGGCCCTCCCCTTCTTCAAGCGCGCCTTCGAACTGGAGCCCGGAGACCCGGTGCTGCTCATCAACACCGTGGCCGGGTACAGCGCCGCGGGGCAGTACGAAGAGGGGCTTGCGCTCATCAACGCCCACGCGAAACGGTTCCGGGGGGAGCTGCGGCTGGAATCCTGGCGGGCCTGGCTGCTCGTGCGCAGCGGCCGCGAGGCCGAGGGGTTTCAAACCTACGCCTCGATTTTTCCAGCCCGCCTCACCAACGAGACCCACCTGGGCCGGTATCTCTCGCTGCTCGAGGAGAAGGGCCGTGTCGCGCTGGCGCTCCAGGTCATCCAGCAATACCGGAAGCGAGCCGACTCCACGAGCGTCACGCTCATGCATGCGGACATCCTGCGGCGCAAGGGCGTCCCCGCGCAGGCCGCCGCGCTCCTGCGTCAGCGACAGAAGCGCGAGGGCTACACCCTGGAGATTGCCGAAGCCCTGGCGGACACGTGGTTGGAGGCCAGGAAGCCCAAGCTCGCCCTGGACATCGCCGAGGAGATGGTCAGCAAGTCAGCGCAGTCCCCCAAGGGCTACCAGGTCCGGGCCCGCGCCGAGTACGCGCTCAAGCGCTATGCGGAGGCCAAGTCCTCCCTTGAGAAGGCGCTCGAACTGGAGCCCTCTTCCGCGAACACGCGCCAGTTTCTCGAGCATGTGTCCGGCACGCTGGGCCAGGGGGTGAACTCGGTGCTCAAGACGCCCATCGAGGAGGTCGCGCTGCCACCAGACCTGCTTGTCCGGAGAGACAAGCCCGCCGGGGCGCCAGGCCACAATGGCCAGTACCTCCTGCGGGCCACCGCCATCTCCTTCGTGAAGGGAAAGGAGCTGCGCATCACCGACGTGCGCCGGGTCCAGGTGCACAACGCGGCGGGCGTGGAGCGCTTCAACACCTTCGAGTTCGAGCTCAACCCACTGTCGGAGGAGATCTTCGTCAACCGGGTGGAAGTCCGGGATGAGCGGGGCCGCGTGGTGGCCAAGGGCAAGGTGGAGGACTGCTACGTCTCCGACAAGGCTTCCGCGCAGCAGGGCACCCAGCGCCGCACCCTGGTGGTGCCCGTGCCGGGCCTGAAGCCCGGGCACACCGTGGACGTGGTGGTCACCCGGCGCGACCTCACGCCGCCACAGTCCATGCGCTTCCTCGAACAGGACTTCTCCGCGAGCATCCCCACGTCACGCGCCGTGCTCTACGTCCGCGGCGACGTGGACGCGATGAAGTGGCGAGCCTCGCCCGGCATCAAGCCCTTCCAGGCGCCTGATGCATGGACCTTTGTCGTCGAGCAGCCCGCCCTCTACCGCGAGGAGGGCATGCAGCCCGACCACCAGGAGTACCTGCCCATGGCGTGGCTGGCCCCCGTCGGCACGACGTGGGAGGCCGAGGGAACCGACTACCTGAAGTCCATTGCCGCGCAGCTCGCGCCCGCGTCCACCGTGAAAGCCCTGGCCGCAACGGAGGGTGGGACGTCCAAGGATGAAGCGACGCGTGCCGCCGCGCTGGCGCGGTGGGTCCAGAAGAGCCTGACCTACCGGGGAATCCTCTTCGGCGCCCGGGCCCGCATTCCGCATGCTGTGGACGAAATCCTCGGCAACCGCACGGGCGACTGCAAGGACCACTCCCTCCTGCTGCACCAGTTGCTCGGCGCCGTCGGGATTGCATCGCAACTGGCGCTGGTGCGGACGGGGGGCCCTCTCGTCGCGGACACGCCATCGTTGGACCAGTTCGACCACATGGTCGTCTACCTGCCGACGGTGGGTGGAGGCACCTTCGTGGATGCGACGAACAAGTCCATCGCGCCCATGAGTAGCGGGGAGATTGGGCTGGGCGGCCGGGAAGCGTTGGTGCTGGAGGGTACGAAATCCCGGCTCGTGCGCATCCCCCAATCTCCCCCGAGCCACGTCCGCGCCGAACGCCACGTCCGCCTCCAGGGGACGACGCTGCACGTGAAGGAGCAGGTGACGATGAAGGGAGGCCATGCCTCCGGCCTGCGCTACTACCTCTCCAGCGAAGAGCCCTCCGAGCGCGCGGAGTTGATGGCCTCCATGATGGGAGGCTCCCAGGCAGGCGTGAGCGTCACCCGACTGGAGGCTCCCGACCTGGATGAGCCCGAGCGCCCGCTGACCTTGAACATCGAATACGTCGTGCGCGGCCGCTTCGCCTCCGCGGGTGGCGGTATCGTGGGGCAGCTGCCCTCGCCCTGGGAGCACAACTTCCTGGGCCTCCGGGAGACGGAGCGACGCGACTCTCCCTTTGAAGTGAGGGCGCCCCTCGTCATCGAGAGCGTGACCCATTTCGAGGTGCCCTCGGGACAGGGCCTTACGGCGCAGGACCTGAAGGAGCGCTCCGACACCACGGATTACGCGGAGTGGAGGCTGGCGTCCCGACTGGCCGATGGCGTGCTCACGCGAGACTTCCGCATCCAACGGGCGAAGGGGCGCTACGACGCCTCCAGGTACCCCGCGTACAAGGACGCCGTGCAGGCCGCGCTTGGGGCCCTGGAGGAACGCGTATCGCTGCGTGGGCCCGCGTCCGCGGCCGTCCAGGAGTAGTCCGACGTGCAGGCAGCAGGCGTTCCCTCGCCGTCATGACAGACTCCTTTGAAGTACGCACCCTGACCCGCGCAGAAGAACTCGACGCCTATCGGAGGCTGCTTTTCGAGGTCTACATTGAAGAAGCCGGTTGGAACTTCAATCCGGCCAATCCCTCTGGAATCCGGATAGCCGACCGCAAGTTGCTGGATGACCGGGATGACATCGCCACCTGCTTCGGGGTCTTCAGGCAGGACGTATTGGTGGGGGGAGGCCGCATCTGCGGAAGGCTTCAGGGTCGCTTCGAGGTCCATGGCTACCAACCCGAGCGGGACCTGGGCTTCCTTGACGTTCCCAACCTGTTCGAAGCAGGCCGGGCCGCCCTGCGACCCGAAATCAGGGGCAGCGACGCCTTCCCACTGCTGGTCTTGCACATCTTCGAACACTGCAAGAGCAACCGCTTGTTTGTCTTTACAACCCCAAGCGTGCGCTCCGTGATGCGCTTCTATCACTCGATTGGGATGCCAGCGGTCGAGGGGTGCAGGTTCAGGTTCGAGCCCAAGGATCCAACGGAGGCGCAACTGTTCCTGGTGGACTCAGAGGACGTCCTGGACACCGTGATCCAGAAGCTGCGCCAGCTCCTCCGTGGCGTTTGAGGAATGGGCCATCTCCAACCTCCCCGGTGGACCCAGCGGGCGGACATGGCGGAGTGTGCCCTCCTGGTACACTCCCGGGGATGACGGACCGAGCTGGGAGCGAGCGCGACCTGTACCTCGACGTGCTTTCCATCCTGGAGGCCGCGGACACCACCGAACCCTGGAAACGGGTCCTCGCCGGCCTGGTGTCGCAGACCGGCGCCGAGAGTGCCTACGTCGAGTTGCACCCGGAGTCCTCGGCGGGCGAGCGCGTGTGGACGTTGTTCCATGGGTGCTCAGCGGGTGACAGGGAGCGCATCCGTGCCGCCACGTCGCGCGGCCCCATCGCGGCGTCGATGGCGTCCGGGAGCACGGTGCACACACCATTCGCCCGGCTCGACGTGCCCGTCCCCGCGTCGCAGAACATTCCGTGGGTGGTGCTCTGCGTCCCACTGGCCGGAGGGGCGTCAGGAGCCCTCTACCTGGAGGGCCAGCCGGCTGGCGGAGCCTTCCCGCCCGAGGCCGTGCAAACGGTGGAGAACGTCGCGCGCTTCCTCGACACAGCCCTGCGGGGGCGCACGCTGGCAGGCCCGGTGAACACCGAGGACCCGACCTTGCCGTTCCGGCGGCGGCTCCGCGTGGACGCCTTCGTGGGGCACAGCCATGCCCTCGCGCGGGTCTTCGAACAGGTGGAGCTCGCCGCGGCGCGAGACGACACCGTGCTCATCCGGGGACCGCTGGCCACCGGGAAGACAGCGCTGGCGCGGGTCATCCACGAGCACAGCGCGCGCAAGGAAGGCCCTTTCGTGGAGGTCGACTTCATCACCGTTCCCGGTGACCTCATCCATGGCGTGCTCTACGGCCCAAGTCGCCGACTCCTCTCCAGAACGTACGAGAAGGGAAAGGTGGAGGAAGCGGAAGGCGGCACGCTGTTCCTGGACGACATCGCCACGGTGCCCCTCTACTGGCAGGGCATCCTGCTACGGCTGCTCGAGCCCCAGGGCGCGAAGCCGAACAGGCGGGTGATTGCCGCGACCCATGCGAATCTGGAGGAATTGGTCGCGGCGGGGCAGTTCCGGCAGGACCTCTTCCTCCGCCTGAGCGGCTTCACCCTCCACTTGCCGAGCCTCGCTGAACGGCGTGAGGACATCCGCGACCTGATGGACTCACTGTTGGGAACGCTGGCGGAGAAGCGGGCGCTCCCGCAGCTTCGTCCCTCGCGCGGGCTCTATGAGCTCTGTGAGACCTCGGACTGGCCTGGCAACGTGCGGCAGCTGCGAAACGAGCTGGAGGCAGCACTCCTCCAGGCCTCCAGGGAAGGAACCGCCTTCATCGAGCCAAGGCACCTCGCGGATGGGCGCCGCTTGCGCGAGGTGAGCAGAACGTCGTTCTACGAGGAGACGCGGCAGTTCCAGCAGGACCTGCTCCGCCGTGAGCTGAAGGCGAATGATTGGAACGTGATCGAGGTGGCGCGAAAGCTCGACCTCCCCCGCTCGCACCTCTACAACCTCATCCAGACTTTGGGGCTGACCCGGCCGTAGCCTTCTGCCCGGACAGGGACGGCGCCGTCGGATTGCGAGTCGAGGTTCTCCGGGCAATCTCGTGCTCATCGCGTTCCCCCCGGGCGACGAACCTGCGTCACCCGGTGAAGACGCCCCAGCAGATGGCGTTGCGCGCTCGCTGGTCTTCGAGGACCAGTTCACGGAGGGCCGCCGGGATCCGCTTCCGCTGCCATCCGAGCTCCTTCAGCCGGGCCCCTTCCGCGTCATCCTCGTCGGCTGAAGCGGCGGCCCGGAGGGCATACGCCGCCGCGCCCAGGTAGTGCGCGGCGACGTGGGCGACGGCCACCGCCTGTCCTGCCGCGAGCGCGGCGAACCTGGCCGGGTCCGGCAACCCACGACCCGCGGCGTTCGCCACGAACGCGGTCTTGTGAGCGTCCCGCATCGGCACCTCGCCCCTTATCCACGCCCGCCCCACGGCGATGGCGTCACGGGGGCGCGTGTCCTTGGGGGACGCCTTCTCGAAGAGGGGGAGCACGTGCTCCGCGCAGACGGCGGCCCACTCCGCCAGCAGGTGGTGGTGCTCGTCGGTGAGGCTCCCACCACGACGAAGCGTGATGAACCGGGGGTCTCGCTCTTTCGGCAGGATCGGCATGGACGGAGCCCTCGTGTCGCTCGGCAGGCTGTGTCCCAGCAGCCTGCCCCTGAAACAAGGGCCCCCATTCTGCATGGAGTCCCCTGTGCGCGCCCTTCCCTTCTCGGCAGCCGGAGCTGCGTCCTACTTGTAGGTCATCGTGGTGCAGTGCAGCGAGCCCTGGCAGGGGATGAGGCTGTCACCCTGCACGGTCACGACCTTGACCTTGCCCTTGCCGAACTCGCGGTCCAGCTCGGTCTGGTAGATGGAGAGCGCTTGCGCCTCCTGCGCCGCGACGGTGGCCTTGTCGGCCTCGGGAACCCACTTGTACACGGGCACCGCCACCACGTTGCCGAGCCGGATGCTGTTCATGTACGTGGCCCAGATGCGCTCATTGGTGCCGTCGCAGGCCTGGATCTGCTGCGGCTGGCCGGTGCAGCCGGAGAGCACCTTGCGGCAGTAGCTCTTGGGCATGGGCACGCGCACCACGCGGTAGCCGAGGCCCACGAGCCTGGCGGCATTGCGGTCCAGGATGGCCGCATTGGTCGCGTCATCCGCCGGGTCGTACTGCCCCATGAGGATGGTCTTCGAGGAGATGACGGTCATGAACATGTCGATGTGGTCGATGACGCCGCCCACCAGTGACTCCATCACCTGCACCTTGCAGTTGTGCGCGGCGCCAATCACCTCGTTCAGCTCGTCCGGGGTGTACTGCCACTCGCTGAAGTTGTTGCGGGCCTCGGCGTTGCGCTGCGCGCGGAAGCAGGTGCCCCTGCCGTCCGTCTGCAGGTTGCCGCCCTCGAGCCGCACCTTGGGGCGCACCACCTCGGTGTTCCACAGTGCCGCGAGGCGGCTGGGCGAGGCATCGTCGCGCACGCGGCCCTGCATGTTCCCGCAGGTGCTGGAGGTGAGCGGGTAGTAGCTCATGTCCACGAAGCGGCGGCTGCCGTCCGTCTTGGTGAGGATCTCCGGGCCGTAGTCGCGGATCCACACGGAGTCCACGTCCACCGGCACGTACTCCACGCGCGCGAGCTGCGCGTCCGTGAGGCCCGCGCGGCGCAGGCAGCTCGTCACGCCGTTGTTGTTGTTGGGCGCGGTGAGGATGCTGACCTGGGTATTGCCCTGCAGGCCCGCCTTCACCAGGCCGGCGAGTTCCGGCACCGTGCAGCCGTAGTCCGGCCAGCCAATCAGCACGCCCGTGGTGCTCTCCGCCTCGGTGGGGAAGCGCGCGCCAGTGCCCGCGGCGGTGAAGCCGTAGGTAGCCGGGTCGCACTGCCACGCCCAGAACGCATCGCCCGCGGCGAGCGCGCGCACCGTGTTCTCGTTCGTCGTCTCGTAGCGCGGGAGCACCTGGTCAGCCGGCGCGGCCTCCTGTGCGGCCACGCGCCGCGACTCGTCCTGCGCGAGCCCGGACTCGTCCGAGGGACCGCATGCGCCCGAAAACAGGGCCGTGACCGCAAGGCAACCGCTCATCCACCGCTTCATTCGTTTGTCCCCCCCAGAGCACTCGCGACGGGGCCTTCCGCGCGCTGCCGGGTTGCCTGCTCAATTGTGAAATCGAAGGGAATCGCAACCGCCCCACACACCGCGGGCGAGTGTCACCGAGGGTTTCAACCGGGTCAATGTGCCCCTGGAATCATGCAAGTGGATTGCATTGCCGCAGGGTGAATCGGACCCGGCCCGTGCGCGCGACAAGGGCGCCCGGGCTCGCTGTTTGGAGGGGACCGGCTCAAGCGCGTGAGCCTGCCGTCACTAGAAAGGGCAGCTACGCCCCGGGATGCAGCATCCCCCGATTTCGCAGACAGCAGGGGCCCTGCACGAGGACCTGTAGGTGCATCCGCTCGTCGGATGACATCCGGTCGACACCATGCACGAATCGGGGTCCTCCTCGCAAACAACCCCCTGTGTGCCCATGCAGTTCCCCGACCCATCACAGGCGGATTGGACCGTGCACACGTTGCTATCATCGCATCCGGTTCCACTCGCCGCCGGAACGTAATCACATTGGTTGTTGCTGCACGTGCCCGCGAACTTCATGCACAGGGGTGGACTGCTGCAATCAAGCAGGGTTCCTGAGCAAGTCCCATCGCTGTGACAGACGTCATCGGCCGTACACGACTGGGCGTCATCGCAGGGCCCCGTGCCCCTCAGCGTGTATTCACAGACGCCACTCCTGCACGTGCCCGTGGTTTCACGGCACTGTGCCGCCGGCGTTCCGCTGCACGGCGTTCCGTCTTCCTGCTGTCGGTATTCACATCGATTGTCCACGCAGACACGGAAATTCTGACATGTCGCCGGGCGTTCCGGGCAATCGGCCGCCGTGACACACTCGCTGATGGCGCCTCCGTCAACACCCGCGTCTTCCTCGGGACCGGCGTCTTCACCAGGTCCCGCGTCTTGTTCAGGGCCTGCGTCTTCCTCAAGACCTGCGTCAGTCCCCGCATCCCCTGATACGCCAGCATCGGTCGATGCACTGCCGGCAGGGGCCGATACGGAAGGACAGAGTTCCTCCAGACGGCCTGGGTCCACGTTCGCGCAGAATGCATCCCGGTCCTCGTCAAACGGGAGGCAGGCGCTCCATGACAGGCAGAGCGCGAACAGCGCGCAACGCATCAGTCCCGAATGACGGCTCATCGGAGGCTCCAGGACAGGGAGAGTTGTGCACCTTCCGGCGTGGGCAGGAGCGACGCCTGGGCTCCCGGCGAACTCTCTCCGAGGAAGAGGAAGCTCCCCACGACGGTCGCGGCGCCCAGGCCCATCAGGGCCCATCCCACCTTCTCGAAGGTCTTCCCTTGATGAACAGTGCCGTCCAACTGCGCCCGGGTGGTGATGGACGGGTCCGCGTCGCGCACCTGTGCCGAGAGCGAGCGGGCCCTTCCCCAGGCCAGTATGCCTCCCACCGCCACGACGCCACCGCCAATGGCCACCGGCAGCCGGAGGCGGGAGCGCACACCGGCTCCGCGCTCGACCTCCGTCAGGGACGGATGCGTCAGCGGCTCACGGGGGGCTTCGCTCATCACGGCAACGGGCGCCGGAGAAGGCTCGCTCGGCACGGGCGCGGGTGGCGGCGCGACGGCCGGGAGTCTGGCGCGCACCTGCTCGAGCGCCGCCGTCACTTTCGGTGACACGGGGATCAGCAGCCTCGCCTTCGGATCCAACGCGAGCGCACGCTCAAAGGCGCTTCTCCCCCGCTTCGCCTGACTGGTTTCAAAGGCCAGGATTCCCTCCAGCAACTCAATGGCAATCCGGTCCTCCCGGGTGTTCGACAGCCATTGCCGGGCCTTTCCGAGCGAGCGCAGGGCCTCGTCATACTCAAGCGCGTCATAGAGACTGAACGCGGCCTGGAGGTGGGGATTGGGGGCGGGCGGTTCGGCTCTGGCAGGACTGGGAAGCACCATCAGGGACAGTCCCAAGCCGGTCAGCGCTGCGCGGACACGCCTTCGCCGCGAAGTGTCTGCAAGGTCCATGTCGCCTTCCCCCTGTGACGGCTTGACCGCCGGAATAGAGAGCGAAAAGCGGCCAACTCCAATCGCCGGACAGGGCAGGTGTTGTGTTCAGAGATGGCTGCCCCCCTGACGGGCGCGGGGCGACGCCCTTGGACCATCCCTCGCCTCACCTGCCCGGCCCTCGTTCCTATTCTCTGCTCTTGAGGTCTGTCGCCACGGGAGGCGCGCCATGAGCACCGGAGCATCCATCCCCAAGCCCGCCGACGCGGTCCCCCGCTACGTGCTGGAGGGCCGGGTGGTCACCGTCAACTCCCGGGATGAGGTGCTGGAACGGGGACGCGTCCTCGTCCGTGGCAGCCGCATCGTCGCGGTCGAGCCGTCGGGCGGCGCGCTCCCCGAGTCCTTCCGGGATGCGCCCGTCATCGACACCCGGGGGACGCTGTATCCGGGGCTCATCGACCTGCACAACCACTTCGTCTACGACGTGCTGACGCTGTGGCGGGTGCCGAAGCGCTACCTCAATCGCACGCAGTGGCCACGCCATGCGGACTATGGCCCGCTCATCTCCCTGCCCGTCCGCGTGCTCGGTGGCCATGCGCCCACCGCCCGCGCCATCGTCCGCTACATCGAGGCCAAGGCACTGCTGGCCGGCACCACCACCGGCCAGGGGATCCGGACCCGCGTGTCCGGCGGAGAGGCCCTCTTCCGGGGCGCCATGCGCAACGTCGAGGAGCCCCGCGACGACCACCTGCCCGCGGGAAGCACCCGCGTGATGGACCTGCACGACGACGCCGAGGACATCCAGTCCTTCCGCGACGCCCTGAGCTCCCGCGCCGCGTACTTCTACCACCTGGGCGAAGGCGTGGATGACTATGCCCACCGCCGATACCTCGACCTGGCCGAGCATGACCTCATCCAGCCGTCACTGATTGGCATCCACAGCCTGGGCCTGCACCGCCAGGACCTGGACACCATGGCGGACAAGGGCGCCAAGGTCGTGTGGTCCCCCTTCAGCAACCTGCTGCTGTATGGACAGACGTTGCCCATCTCGGACCTGCTCGGCGCGGGCGTGACGTTCTCGCTGGGCTGTGATTGGTCTCCCACCGGCAGCAAGAACCTCCTCCAGGAGCTGAAGGTCGCTCGTCACGAAGCGCAGCGACAGGGCGCGTCCCTGTCCTCGCGAGCCCTGGTGCGCTCGGTGACGGCGGACGCCGCGCGCGTCACCGGCTGGCAGACCCAGGTGGGCACCCTCCGGGCCAATGCCCTCGCGGACCTGCTGGTCATCGCGGGCACCGACGGCGACCCGTATGACACGTTGATCTCCGCCACGGAGAAGGACGTGCGCCTCGTCACCGTGGATGGCGTTGCGCGCTTCGGAGACCGCGCGCTGATGGACCGGCTCGCCTTCGACCCGAGCCATCCCTCCGAGACCTGGACCCTCGATGGCGTCGAGAAGGCCTTCTGCCTGTGGGCGGAGGACTCCCCCCTCAACGACCTGGGCTTCGAAGCGGCGCGCGCCCTCCTCGAGGAGGCCATGGCGGATCTGCCGGACGTCCAGCGGCGGATGGAGCACGCGGAGCGCGAAGCCGTGGGCCCGCCGCCGTTCGAGCTCGTGCTCGACAATGAGCCGCAGGACGTCTTCGCCACCGGGCCTGACGCCTCCACGTTCCTCACCGACCTCCACCGCGTCGCCGGGAGGATCACGCTCGACGCTCCCACCGTGGGCGGGCCGGACTACTGGGAACTCCTGGCCGCGCAGACCAATTTGGATGACTCCCTGAAACAACAACTGAGGCAGGACTACGCGTGAAACACGCCGGGGTGGAGGCACCCTCCGCTCCCGGCCAGGAAATAAATGCCCCTGACGGCGTAACCCCGGTGCGGCGGCAGCACCGGACAGGCCGGAAGGGACATCTCGAATGAATCACAGCGTGCGGAAGGCTTGGTGGGCGGCACTGACGGCGGGCGCCCTGCTCGTGGGCGGCGGGGCTTGCGGAGGCGACGACGGGCCCTCTGACGGCGACCCGTCGCCGGACGGAGGCACGCAGCCGGACGCGGGGACGCCCCCCGATGCCGGCACGAAGCTCCCCGCCGAGCAGGGCCGGGCGCTCGCGGTGTCCAATGGCGGACTCGTGGTGGTGGGCTCCACCGAGGTGAACCTGGCCACCACGGGCGTGGACCTGCTCGTGCGGCGCTACACCGCTTCCGGTGAGGTGGACACGTCGTTCGGCACGCAGGGCTCCGTGGTGCTCGACTTCGAGGGCCTCGCCAAGGGCCCCATCTCCGACCAGCGCGAGCAGGACGACCGCGCGGACACGGTGGCGGTGCTCCCGGATGGCAGCATCCTCGTCGCGGGCTTCGCTCGGGGCGGCAGCGCTTCGAATTCACGCGACTTCGTGGTGGTGAAGCTCAAGTCCAACGGCCAGCTGGACACCGGCTTCAACAAGACGGGCAAGTCCCGGCTGCACTTCGGCGAGGAGAACAGCGTCAACTTCGTGGGCACGATCCGCAGCCTCCTGCCCCTGGCCGACGGCCGCTTCTACGTCGGCGGTTTCCTGACCAAGTCCGACGGGCTCGACGAGGACTTCGCGCTGATCCGCTACAACGCGGACGGCTCGCTCGACACGACGTTCAAGTCCGCGGGCAGTCCGTCCGGCAGCTGGATTGGCGGCGCGTACACGAACGCCGAGTCCGTGCAGGGCATGGTGCTCCAGGGCTCCAGCGTCGTCCTGGGCGGAGGCGACCACTTCGCGGCCGTGCGCATCACCTCCAATGGCAGCCAGGACCTGACGTTCGGAACGAATGGCCTCGCGAAGAGCGAGGGCGGTCAGGCCCACGCCCTGGTGGCGCGCCCCAGCGGAGGCTTCCTGCTCGCGGGCTCCGAGCAGGACGTGAAGGTCGGCGGCGAAGCACACGGGGTGATCAAGCTCGTGGCGTACACGGCGGACGGCAAGCCGGACGTCACCTTCGGTCCCGCGGGGGTGCGGCAGCTCACCGCGCCGGCGGCCGTGCTCGGCGCGGTGGACGTCAGCGGCCTGCGCATCCAGGCGGATGGGAAGGTCCTGGTCTTCGCGGACGTGTATGCGAAGCCCGTGCTGTTCCGGCTCCAGGCCAACGGCGACCTGGACACGTCCTTCGGCACGGACGGCATGGTGCGCTGGCCGGAGACGCAGGTGCCGGTGCCGCTCTTCGTCCGCGCCACCACCGGCCCCAAGCTGACGGTCCTGGGCGACAAGGCCTTCGTCACGGACGCGAACGTCTACTCGCCTGGGTTCTTCCCAGACGAGGCGCGGGTGCTGTTGAAGAGCACGGGGCTGTAGCCCCTGCCCTGCGTCAGTGCATCCGCACCTTCACGCTCATGCGCCCCCTGGGGATGTTCAGCGTGGACCTGGGCTCGGGGGCCACGGGTGTGATGGGGGCGACGCGGTTCCTGGCGTCGTAGCGCTGGCGCTTCGCCGCGTCGCCCAGCTCGTCGTACGCGGCCTGGATGCGGAGGAAGTGCTCCGTGGATTCAGGCCGGGGGTCCCGGTCCGGGTGGCATTGCTGAACCTGTCGCAGGTACGCGCGCCGGATGTCGCGCGCGTCCGCTGTCGTCGTCACGCCAAGCACCGCGTACAGGTCCACCATGGACCGGAACCTGGAGACGGCGCGTGCGCCCGGCAAAGCGGCCTCGGGGCGCACGCGTTCGTCCAATGCCTCACGTCAGGGTTCAGCCCTTGATCGTGTACTTCACGGTCACGCTGTTGTGGTCCGAGCGGAAGCCGTCGTCGACGTGGGCGCCGTGGCTCTTCAGCGAGCCATTGGGCGTGTGCATCAGGTAGTCGTAGGTGCTGTGACCGTGGGTGCCCACGTTGAGCTTGTTGTCATACTTCACCTGGTTGCCCAGCACCTTGTAGCTGTCCCGGTTGAAATCGCCGCCCACGATGACCGGATAGCCCTTCTTCTCGAAGCGGGCCACCAGGTCGTGCAGCTTGTCCATGTGCTTGTTCCACATGTCCTGGCGCCACTCCTTGTGGGGCTTGTGGCCGCTCCAGGCGCCGCTGACCAGGTGCGTGTTCATCCGGACGATGGTCTGGCCCGTCTCCTTGTTCTTCAGCTTCACCCAGGTGATGTAACGGTGCGGAGAGACCTCCTCCTTGCCGTGATGGGTGCGCAGGAAGCCGGGCTCGCCCTGGAGTTTCCACTCGGACTTCTTCCAGGAGATGGGATTGGGAATGCGCAGGCCGCCGTCGCGGGGCATGTAGTGTCCCCAGCCCGGGCCCAGGTCGCGGATGGCCTTGAAGTAGCGGTCGGGGCTGATCTCGTTCCAGCCGATCAGGCTTCCCTGCGAGGCCGCCCGCTTCACGTCGTGCACCACCGCGGCCTGGTCCATCACCGGGTTGCTCTTCACGTTGATGGTGACGGTGCGGAAGGTGTCGCGGGCGCCCGAGAGCTTCTGCTCGCTGACGTGCCCCTCGTGGGCCGGCCCCAGCTCAAGCCGGCTCCAGACGGCGTTCCCCACCACGCCATCCACGTGCTTGAAGTCGTTCTGGCGCTCGAACTGCTTCACCGCCGCCTGAGTCCGAGTGTCGAAGTGGTCATCCGCCTTGCCCTTCAGCAGGCCGTGCTGGATGAGCTTCTTTTCCAACCGCTTGACGTCGGGACCGCTGGAACCCACGCCCAGGCGGTGCGGATGGGAGGCTTTGGAGTCGGCTTTGATGCGCATGCTCCATTCTCGAACATAGCCGCCAGAATGTTGTGCCGGGTCCTCGGAAAGCGAGAAAGGCGCATAATTACCGCGAGGCCGTACAGCTCAACAGCAGTGACGCCCACGGCCGGAGGTGGAGTCCGTCCGTGAGCGCCCCATTCATCGACTTCGCGGCAGCCGTCAGGCTTTAGAGGTAGCCCCAGCAGGAACCACAATTGCCGCCGCGCGCCGCGCAGTAGCTGTTGCCTGCTTCAGTGCACGCGCCAGCCGCCGGAACACCGATGTCGGACCAATCCGCGTGTGAGCAGCAGCGCACCAGACAGTGAGCCGGAGGCCCACCCCATCCACAGGAGACCTCCTGCTCGGTCTGCCCGAGGTTCTCGCTCGAGGCAGGCGACTCGACGGCGGGAGTGTTCTGACCGTCCATCTCGCCGTCCTCGGGGATGCCCCCACCACAGGCGGCAATCAAGAAGGCAATCGCGGAGACCGACAGCAGCTTGGCAACGACTTTCATGGGTTTTCCTTTCGAGGAACGACATGCGCATCCCCGCGTGTCGCCTCGGACCGCTATCTATGAATCCGGTTGTCCCCCGGTAATTGTGGTTTCCACTTAAAGCCAGCAAGGACCAAAGACCGTGAAGCTGTCGCATTCCAGGCAGTCGCAGGAACTTGACCTGAACGAGGAATCCCGTTGCAGGACTGTGACCCCACCTGGCCCCGTCATTCCCTACCCTGCACGCTCCACTCAACACGGAGCGTCCATGCACCTTCCCCGCGCGGTCTCTGCAGTGGCGTTGGTCTCGCTGTTTGGCATTGGTTGCGGTGAGCCCCTTCCGGGCGCCGAAGGCAAGGCGACGCCGCAAGTGGCCCCGGAGGTGCTGTCGCAGTCGAGCGCCCTCAGCACGACGATCTACAACGGCTACCCGGTCACGGTGTCGGGCGGGCTGGGCTCGGTGCAGACCTTCCATCTGGTGAACCCGGCGCCCGCGGCGAAGCTGAGTGTCACGCTGCGCGGGAGCAGTGGTGACGCGGACCTCTACGTGAAGCGGTACGCCGAGCCCACGTTCTTCGATTACGACTGTCTGAGCGACTCGGTGGGCAGCACGGAGAATTGCGTCTACACCACCGGCGTCGAGGACGATCAGTCGTATTACGTCCTCGTCTATGGCTACGAGCCGTTCTCCAACGTCACGCTGCTCGCGTACTACAGCAACCCCCTGGCGCTCGCGACGCCGGTGACGACGAGCATCAACCAACTGTCGCGCAAGGTCTATGAGGTCGATGTGCCGGCGGGCAAGAAGCGGCTCCAGGTCACGGCCACGCAGTCGTTCAATCAGAGCGGCCAATTCAAGCTCTACGTGCGCCAGGGAAGCGCGCCCGAGGTGCCGAACGCCGTGGACTGCACCACGGACAGCACCACGCTGCCCGCGGTCTGCGCCCTCGTTGACCCCGTGGCGGGCAAGGCCTACGTGATGGTCGAGGGCGTCAGCAACACCGCCTCCCTCAACCTCCGTGTGGACGTGCTCACGAAGTAGCAGTTCTCCGCATCCGGCCCTGTTCCGCGCTGTCAGCGCCAGAGGCAGCGCGTGTCCAGGGTGTAGAAGTCCGAGGGCACGAAGGGATCCCACGTCTGGCGCACGAAGTAGAGGTGTGTCAGGTCGCGGCTCACGAAGGGGTGGAACTCGTCCTTCTCCGTGTTCACCTCGGGCCCCATGTTCACAGCCGGGGTCCAGGTGCCCGCGACGTTGAAGCTCACGTACAGGTCTCCCAAGCCGTAGCCCCCGGGGCGGTTCAGCGAGGCGAAGACGAGGATGCGCCCATCCGGAGACACCCACGGGTTGTACTCCCAGGAGTCAGTGGTGTTCACCGCGGGGCCCAGGTTCTCCGGCGCGGTGTAGTGATTGCCCTGACGCCGCACGCGGTACATCTCGAAGTCCGTCTCGAACGTGCCGCTCGCGAAGTAGACCGTCCCGTCGCGCGTCACGCTGGGGTACAGCTCTTCCCTGTTCGAGTTCACGAGCGGGCCCAGGTGCTCGGGCGTTCCCCAGCCGTTGCGCGTGCGGTGCACGACCCAGAGGTCGGTGTCTGGCTTCTCGGCGCCGCCGTTCACCGGGCGGGTGGAGGAGTAGAAGAGGGACTGCCCATCCGGGGAGAGGAACGGATCCGAGTCCTTGTACGTCCCCGAGAACGACACCACCTCGCCGGGGCCCCAGTGGCCGTTCCTCAGCTGCGTCACGTAGATGGCCTGGTACGGCGGCGTGTCCGAGTCCACGTGGTAGTACGCCGTCTTCCCGTCCGCGGAGATCGCGAGCCGGTACTCCGAGCGCTCCTCCAAGGAGATCTCCCCGGGCGCGAAGAGGCTGCCTCCCGGCTCGCACCGGGGCTGTCCCCAGGACGCGGACTCCGGCGCGAGCTCCTGCGCCCCAGCGGTGCCGGCCGTCGTCACGGCTGAGACGGCGAGGAGGAGGTTCATCGACCACTGCCTGGCGAAACGGTGCATGTGCATCTCCTTTGTTGAAAGCACCGTCGCCCGCCAGCGGCGAAGGGGTCCAAGGAGATGTGACGAACCGTGGAGGGTCAGGGACGAACGGTGGAGGGCAGCTCCAGCGCACGCTGCACCTGCGCGCGGTAGCTGCGGCCCGTGGTCAGCCGGGTGCCGTCCTTCAGGACGAACACGTACTCGCCGGGGGGAAGCGGCTCCACCTCCTCGATGCGGTCCAGCCGCACGATGAACGAGCGGTGCGCGCGCAGGAACTGCCGGGGGTCGAGCTTCTCCTCCAGCGCCGCCATCGTCTCGCGCGTGAGGTGCGACTGCTTCCCCACGTGCACGGCGACGTAGTTCCCCTCCGCCGTCAGGTAGTCGATGTCCTCCACCGGCAGGAAGCGCATGCGCCAGCCCACGCGGGCCACGAGCCGCGTCACGTAGCGCGTGGGCTCGGCGGACGGACGGGCGGCGAGCGATTCGAGCCGCGCGAGCAGCGCCGCGTCCAGGGAAGCCGGCTCGGTCCGCCGCTTGTTCCTCGCGCGCTCCAGGCTGGAGCGGAAGCGCTCCCGGTCGAAGGGCTTGAGCAGGTAGTCGAGCGCGTTGGCCTCGAACGCTTGCACCGCGAAGTCACGGTGGGCCGTGACGAAGATGACCGACGGCGCGGGTTCGGGAGCGAGCGCCCGGAGGACGCCGAAACCGTCCGGCCCTGGCATCTCCACGTCCAGCAGGACGAGGTCTGGGCGTTCTGAGCCGATGGCCGCGATGGCCTCATGACCGTTGCGGCACTCCCCCACCAGTTGCATGTCGGGCGCTTCGGCCAGCAGGTCCTTCAGGCGCTGACGGGCGAGCGGCTCGTCGTCGACGATGAGCACGCGCATGGGGGTGCTCATGGCGTGGGCTCCGTGCGGAAGGGGATGGCCAGGGCCACCGTGGTGCCACCGCCCACGGCGTCCTTCAGCTCCAGCCGGTGGGCCCCGCCATAGTGCTGCGCCAGGCGCTCGCGGGTGATGCGCAGCCCGAGGCCCCCTCCCGTGCCCCGGGAGACTTCCGCCGGGTGCTCCTTGAGGCCGACACCGTCATCGCGGACCTCCAGGTGCAGCTCGGGGCCCTCACGCCGCGCGACCAGCGTCACCGTCCCCGGCTCGGAGCCCGGCGCGATGCCATGCTGGATGGCGTTCTCCACGAGCGGTTGGAGCACCAGGTGGGGGACGCGGGCCGTGAGCGCGTCCGTCGCGATGTCCTGCTTCACCGTGAGCCGGTCCGCGAAGCGCACCCCCTGGATGTCCAGGTATGGCTGCAGCGAGCGCAGCTCCTCCTGGAGCGGCACCTCCTCCGTGCCCGCGGCATCGAGCGTGCCGCGGAGCAGGTCGCTCAGCCGCGCGATCATCCGCTCGCTCCCGTGCGGGTCGCGATGCACGAGCGCGGAGATGGTGTTCAGCGTGTTGAAGAGGAAGTGCGGGTGGAGTTGGGCCTTGAGCGCGTGCAGTTGCGCGCGGGCCAGCTGGGTCTCCCTCAGCCGCAGTTGGTCCGCGTAGTAGACGGCGTGCGCCACACCCAGCACGGTGAGATAGACGAACGGGTTGGAGAGCAGCGCGTGGGTGAGCACGTCCAGGAAGGCGGGACGCTGCGCGTACCAGCCGACCCACGGGTCCAGGGAGAAGATCATCGCCGCGCGGAGGACCGAGACGACGAGCGCGCCCGCCACGTGGAGCGCGATGCGCGAGGCCACGTGCCGCCGCTCCAGCGGGAAGCGCAGCGCGAAGCCAAGGATGGCGAGGGTGAGCGGCACCCAGAGGAGGTGCGCCACCATGGAGGTGAGCAGCGCGTGCCCCCAGCCCATCCCGCCAATGGCGTGGGCCTCGCTCGAGGCCGCAAGGCCGGCCAGCGTCCAGTAGGCGGTTGCGGCCACGCACCACTGCCAGGTTTCGCGACGTGCCATGGTCCGGCACTCTAACCACGGAATTCCGCCTGGCGCTCTTCAGCGGATCGCCGCCAGCAGGCTCGGTGAGAATGGCGGCAGAGGAATCTGAGCCGCTGTCCCGAGCGCGGCACGGCCCCCGCTGACGTCTTCCCGCAGCGCGCGACGGAAGGGGGCGTGGCTGAGTGCCCAGAACCTCAGCTCGCGCCCATATGCCGTGTCGAGCCGCGCCGCCTTCTGTTCGTCGACACCGAGCGTGGTCGCAAGCCTTCTCAGGACGTCGGCCTCCGGGAGGCCGCTGAAAGCGCCTGTCACGGTGTCCAGGTCGCCCTTGGACCTCGCCCTCGTCCCGAGCGGCTCCACGGCCGCCCCGTCCGGCAGCGGGCACTCCAGGCACGTCTTCGCGTTGACGAGCCCGGCGCCCCAGGCGGCCTCGCTCTGGGCCCAGCGCTCACAGGTCGCGCGGAGCACATGGCGGAAGACCTGCGCGAGCGTGGGCCCGCCCTGGTACAGCGAGAGCAACCGGTCACGGCCGTGGTGCGACAGCCAGAGCGCGGCGATCCCCGCGACGGTGGCCGTCGCATGCGAGGTGCCGCTGCTCTGCGCGACCTGGTCGCCGGGCTGCGCCGTCCAGACGTTCTCGCCCGGGCCGGTGGCGTCAACCGCCCTGCCCCAGGCGGAGTGTGCCCAGGGCTCCGAGCTCGCGTTGCACGCGGCCATCGTGACGACCTCGTCGTACGCGCCGGGCCAGACGACGATGGGGCCCGTGTAGTTCCCCGCGGCGGCGATGACGATGATGTTCTCGCCCACCGCCGCCTGGATGGCCCGGTGCAGCCCCGCGTTGGGCAGCCATCCGAGGCTGATGCTGATGACGTGGAACCTCCGGCCGATGGCGAACCAGATGGCGTCGCGCAGCCGCTCCACGCCCACATTGAACAGCACGGGCGCGGGGACGAAGAGCGTGGGCTTCGCGACGCGCAGCGGGATGGTCTCGGCTTTCGGCGCGATGCCATCCACGAACAACCGCGCCCCTTCCTCTCCCGAGGCGTCACCGGGAGGGCTCGAGATGATGCTCGCGGTGCTCAACCCGTGGCCTCCGCCCGCGTTCTCCGTCGTCGAGTCACCGTCGATGAAGTCCCAGCCCAGTTCCGGCCTGAAGTTCGACCCCAGCTCGGGGTGGCGCAGATAGCCGCTGTCCGGATGGCCGATGAGGATGCCCTCGCCCTGGGTCGTGGCGCCGGACAGCCTCCACGCCTCGTCCGCCTTCACGAAGCGCACGCTCCAATCACAGTCGTTCTCGTTGAATGACTCAGGCCCCAGCCTCTTCCTTGCCTCGACCGGGACCGTCGGGCCTTCCACGGGCGGAGCCCCCCGGGCCGCACCCGGTTCCGCGTAGACAGCCTCGAAGGCCGGGTCCGCATCCTTCACGCAGGGGTCCGCCTGGAGGTGGCGTGCCAGCTCCCACGCGCTCGCCGGCTCGACAGGGCCTGGCGGGAGGAGGTCGAACTGGCGTCCGGTGGGCTCGTAAGGCACCGGGCGGACGCTCCACGGTGCCGCCCCGAAGCTCGCGGCCACGGCCTTCTCCAGGTCGGCTGCGCCAAAGCCCTCATTGAGGAGGACGTCGATGGTGCGGAGCTTCGCGGACTCGAACTGCTCGGACGGTGCCATGCGGTGATCCCTCCCAACAGGGTGAGCCCGCACGTGAACAGTGACAGCCCGCGCTCGGCCGGCTGGAAGTGGTCGAACCAGCAGGAGCGCTTGAACCAGCGGTTCCCGATCAAGCTTTGCTACCGACAACCGCGCTTTGACCAGCGTTCCTGGCAACCAGGGCGCCGAAGACTCCGGCGGTGAAGAACATGATGACGCTGTAGATGGCCGCGGGGATGGCCATCACGCCGTCATTGAGCAGCCGGGGACTGGAGGCGATGGCGATGGCGAGCGTGCCGTTGTGGATGCCCACCTCCATCGCGATCGCCACCGCCTGCTTGCGCTCCACACGCAGCAGGACCGGCACCACGAAGCCCACCGCCATGCTGGACAGGTTGAAGGCCAGCGCCGCGAGCCCCACGCTCTGGAAGTACGTGACCAACTGGTCCCGCTCCTTGAGCGTCGCCGCGAGCACCACGAGCACCAGGAACAACGCCGAGATGATTCGCACGGGCCGGTCCAGGCTGTCCGCGAGCGCGGACCGCTTCGCGCGCACCCACATCCCCAGCGAGATGGGCACCAGGACGATGCCGAAGACCTGGACGATCTTCGCGAACTGCAACGGGATGGCGCGCTCCTCCCCCATGAAGTGCGCCAGGGAGAAGTTCACGATGAGCGGCAGCGTGAACAGCGACAGCACGCTGTTGACCGCCGTCAGGCTGACGTTCAGCGCGACATCGCCCTTGGCCAGGTGGCTGAAGAGGTTCGCGGTCGCGCCGCCCGGCGTGGCGGAGAGCAGCATCAAGCCCACGGCGAGCTGCGGAGGCAGCCCGAAGCCGCTCGCGATGGCGTAACAGACGCCAGGCATGAGCAGCGTTTGACAGCCCAGGCCCACCAGCGCCGCGCGCGGAAACAACGCCACGCGGCGGAAGTCCCCGAGGGTGAGGCTCAGCCCGAGGCCAAGCATGATCACCCCCAGGGCGATGGGCAGGAACACCTCGGTGATGGCGCTGCTCTGCATGGCGGACCCCCGGTGAAAGCGCCCACTCTGCCAGAGAAAGCCCGCCAACAGGGAGCCTCACCCCTGACGCAGCACCAGCAGCCGCAGCTCCGTCATGTCCTCAATGGCATACTTCACGCCCTCGCGGCCCAGCCCGGAGCCCTTCACGCCGCCGTAGGGCATCGTGTCGACACGGAAGCTCGGCACGTCACCGACGACGACTCCGCCCACCTCCAGCTCGTCCCAGGCCCGCATCGCGCGGGACAGGTCCTGCGTGAAGAGGCCGGCCTGGAGGCCGTAACGGCTGGCATTCACCCTGCGCAGCGCTTCTTCGAAGTCACGGAACGGCTGGAGCAGCACCACGGGGCCGAAGGCCTCCTCCGCGCACAGCGACGCGTCCTCGGGGACGCCCTCCAGCACCGTGGCCTCCAGCAGCGCGCCGCGCCTCCCTCCTCCGGTCAGCACCCGGGCTCCTCGCGCCACGGCCTCTTGAATCCAGCCCTCCAGCCGCCGCGCCGCGGGCTCGTCGATGAGCGGCCCTAGCGTCGTGGATTCATCCCGGGGGTTGCCCGCTCGCAGGGCCTTCGCCCTCGTCACAAGCCGCTCCCGCAGGCCGTCGAACAGCGACTCGTGCACGAGGACCCGCTGCACCGAGATGCAGCTCTGCCCCGCCTGGAAGAACGCGCCCTGGGCGATGCGGTCCGCGACGAAGTCCAGGCGCTCTGCCTGGTCCGCGTCCACCACGCAGGCCGCGTTGCCCCCCAGCTCCAGCACCACCTTCTTGCGGCCGGCGCGGGCCTTCAAATCCCACCCCACCTTCTCCGAGCCGGTGAACGACAACAGCTTCAACCGGTCGTCCTCGATGAAGGGGCCTACGTCCTCCAGGCGCGTGGGCAGCACCGAGAAGGCGCCTTCCGGCAAGGCCGTCTCCGCGAGCACCTCCGCCATGAGCAGCGCGCTCACCGGCGTGCGGTCCGACGGCTTGAGCACGAAGGGGCAGCCCGCGGCGATGGCGGGCGCCACCTTGTGCGCCACCAGGTTGAGCGGGAAGTTGAACGGTGTGATGAACGAGCACGGTCCCACCGGCACGCGCTGCGTGAAGCCCCGGTAGCCCGCCGTGCGCTGCGACACCTCCAGGTTGAGGACCTCGCCGCCTCCGCGCACCGCCTCCTCCGCGGCTGCCTTGAAGGTCTCGATGAGCCTTGTGACCTCCGCCCGCGCGTCGCGCAGCGGCTTGCCGGCTTCGATGCAGAGGGCGAGCGCGAACTCCTCCGCGCGCTCCTGGAAGCGCCGCACGCAGTGCTCCAGCACCTGCTGCCGGGCATACGGCGCCAGCTTGCGCATGGGCTCCGTCGCGCGCACCGCCGCGGCGATGGCCTCCTCCACGGCCGCCGCGTCGGCAACGGCCACCCGCGTGACGACCTCTCCGGAATACTTGTCGGTGACGGGCAGCTCCGCGTTGGGCTGCCTCGGGCGGTTGGCCACGTAGTACGGGTAGCGCTCAGCCAGCATGGCGTTCCTCTCTTTCACTTGGGTGCTCATGGCTCACGTCTCCACCAGCGTGCCGGCACCGAGCGCCTGCGCGGTGTCTGTGTAATCAATGGGCAGGTCGATGACGTGCACGCCGCCCGACTCCAGGCAGCGGGTGAGCGTGGCGCCGAACTCGGTGGCGCTCGCCGGGCGGTGTCCCCGGGCGCCGTAGGCTTCCGCGTAGCGGACGAAGTCCGGGTTGCCCAACGTCATCCCGAAGTCCGGCAGGCCCTGCTCCTCCTGCTTCCAGCGGATCATCCCGTAGGCGTCGTCGCGCACCACGACCACGGTCAGGTCGAGCTTCAGGCGAACCGCTGTCTCCAGCTCCTGCGAGTTCATCATGAACCCACCGTCACCGCAGACGGCCAGCACCTTGCGCCGGGGGTGGACGAGCTTCGCGGCGATGGCGGACGGCAGGCCCGCGCCCATCGTCGCGAGCGCGTTGTCGAGCAGGAGCGTGTTGGGCCGGCGGCAGCGGTAGTAGCGGGCGAACCACAGCTTGTACATGCCGTTGTCCAGGCACACGACACCGTCGTCCGGCATGGCGCGGCGCACCTCCGCGACCAGCCGCGCGGGATAGATGGGGAAGCGGTCATCCCCCGCGCCGCTCACGAACTGCGCGTCGAGCCCCGCCCGTGAACGCTCGAAGGGCGTGAAGTCCCAGTGCGAGCGCGGGCCGACCCCTTCCGCGATGCGCCACACGGCATTGGCCAGGTCCCCCGTCACCTGCACCTGCGGGAAGTACACGGGGTCGACCTCCGCCGAGGAGAAGTTCAGGTGGATGACCGTGCGGCGGCCGTCGCGCATGACGAACGGGGGCTTCTCGATGACGTCATGGCCCACGTTGAGGATGCAGTCCGAGGCCTCGATGGCGCGGTGGACGAAGTCGCCGTCCGACAGCGCCGCGGTCCCCATCCACAGCGGGTGCGTCTCATCCACCACGCCCTTGCCCATCTGCGTGCTGAAGAAGGGCAGGCCCACGCGGTCCACGAACGCGCGGAGCATCTCGGACGTCAGCTTGCGGTTGGCCCCCGCGCCAATCATCAACATCGGACGGCGGGCCGAGGCCAGCGCCTCCACCGCCTGCGCGATGGCCCCCTCGTCCGCCACGGGCCTTCGCGGCACGCCCGGCGACAGGGGCGCGGCCTCGGTGGACTCGCGCGCCACGTCCTCGGGCAGCTCCAGGTGGGTGGCGCCGGGGCGCTCCTCCTCCGCGCGGCGGAAGGCCTCACGCACCGCCGAGGGGACGTGCTCCGCGGAGACGAGCGTGCGCGTGGACTTGGTGAGCGGCCGCATCATCCCGACGACGTCGACGATCTGGAAGTGCCCCTGCTTGCTCGCCTTGATGGGCTTCTGGCCGGTGAGCATCACCATGGGCATGGCGCCGAGCTGCGCGTACGCGGCGGCGGTGACCAGGTTGGTGGCTCCCGGTCCCAGCGTCGCCAGGCACACGCCCGCGCGTCCGGTGAGCCGGCCTTGCGTCGCGGCCATGAACCCCGCCGCCTGCTCGTGGCGCGTGACGACCAGGCGCATGCCCGCGGCGCGCATGGACTCCAGCAGGTCCAGGTTCTCCTCGCCGGGAAGTCCGTAGATACAGCGGACGCCCTCGGCTTCCAGCGCCTTCACGAACAGATCCGATGCCTTCATGGGTGCCTCTCCTTCGTGGCGAGGAAGATGTACCGGCGGGCATCGATTCGTACATTCGTCTGTTTTCATCAGGCCGATAGATGCTGTCTATGATGGCGCCATGGAGCTCCGACACCTCCGCTACTTCTCCGCCGTCGCCGACGCGCTGCACTTCGGACGCGCCGCGCGGCGGCTGCACGTCTCCCAGCCCACGCTGTCGCACCAGATCCACCAGTTGGAGGAAGAGGTCGGCACACCGCTCTTCGAGAGGGCTCGCTCGGGGGTGCGGCTGACACAGGCCGGGGAGCTGTTCCGCACCTACGCGTCGCGCGCGCTGGAGGACGTGAACGCGGGCCTGTCCGCGGTGGGGGCGCTGCGGGGGCTGGCCACCGGGGCCCTCCGCGTGGGCTATCCGCCGAGCATGCGCGGCCTCGTGGTGCCGGCGCTGGCGGCGGTGCTCCGCAGGCACCCCGGGCTGGCGCTGAGCGCGCAGGAGGCCGTGGTCCGGAAGCTGGAGCGGCAACTGGCGGACGGCAAGCTGGACGTGGGACTGGGCTATGCCCCCGCGCGCCTGGCGGACCTGGACGCGGAGCCCGTCTTCGACAGCCGGCTCACGCTCGTCGTCGCACGCGGACATGCGCTGGCGGGTGTGGAGTCCGTGGGGATGAAGCTGCTCACGGAGGAGCCCTTCGCGCTCCTGTCACGCGGCCTGCGCGTGCGCGCCCGGGTGGACGCGCACTTCGCGGCCATGCGGTTCGCGCCCCGGATCGCGCTCGAGTCCAACGCGGTGGCCACCGTGCTGGCCATCGTCCGCGCGGGACTCGCGGTCACGGTGCTTCCCGAGCCACGGCTCGCGGACGCCGAGCGGCTGGTGGTGAAGCGGCTGTCTCCCGCACCCCGCTCGGAGCTGGCGGCGCTCCTCTGGCGCAAGGGGGCGCCGCGCACACCCGCCGCGGAGCTGTTCGCGGCGGAGGTCCGGGCGCGGGCAAAGGAAGACGGAGGGTAGGAATCACCCGGCGACCCTCAATTGACGCGAGTCAGCATCCGCAAGGAGTCCACACCATCCACAAATGACCCGTGTCGTGGCCGGGCAGGGCAATGGCTGCCATTGCGAACGGGGCGCACCTTCGGTTCCAGGCGGACACAGCCGTAAGTGCGGGGCCGCCTTGATTCCCCCTCAGGTGAACCATGGCGAACTTCGGCAAGACCGTTGTGGGTGTGGCCTCGTGTGCGTTGTTCCTCGGCGCCTGCGGCCCCCTTCCCGAGGGTGAGGCGCTCGACGGCTCCGTGCCCGGCGAGGCCGGGGTCCTGGACGACAGCCAGTCCGAGGAGCCCCGCCGCCTGGAGGCGCAGACGTTCGCGGCGGACCTGGGAAGCGCCATCAGCTCTCCGGTCGCGACGTACCCCACGAGCTGCACGGCCAGCAATCAGTGGACGACCACGTGCGGTTCGGGTTCGTCGCGAGACGTCGCCTACACCTGGAAGGTTCCCGAGACGGGGACCTATACGTTCAGCACGAGGGGCTCCAACTTCGACACCCTCATGGAGATCCGGAACTCCAGGGCCACGTCGGAGGTCTTGAAGTGCAACGATGACTCGAGCAATGGCACGACGTCCGCGATCTCCCTCATGCTCATCAAGGGCTATCAGTTGCTCATCATCGTCGAGGGCTACCAGGGCGCGTGCGGCAACGTCCTGCTGCACGTCACCCGGTGGTAGGCGCGGGCACTGACGCTCGCGCCCTGGGGATGAGGCTTCAGCCCCAGGGCCGCAGCCAGAGGACCCAACCGGCCAATCCCAGTTGCACGACCAGGGTGAGCGTCGCGCCGACCGCCTGGACCGGGCTCCCGCGCAGCATCCCGAAGGCATGCGCCAGGCGCGCCACGAGCAGCGCGCCGCCGAAGATGTGCAGCGGCGTCGAGCCACCACCGCTCAGCTCCGCCAGCAACAGCAGGATGAGCGCCAGGGGGACCTGCTCGACGTTGTTGCCATGCGCGCGGATGGCGGACCCCAGTCCTGCATGGCCTCCGTCGCCCCGGAAGATCTTGAGCTTCGTGCGGACCGCGCTGACGTTGATGGAGAGCGCCAGCGTGAGGAAGGCATTGAGCGCGGCGTAGAGCGACGTCACCGGGACCAGGAACGACGATGTGCCGAGCAAGGGAGTCGTCACAGGAGAAGCCTCCGACCACGAGAGGTCCGGGAACGTAGCCGTTTCACGACGTCCGTGGGCACCGGCAGCCTTGCACCGGTGTGCGTCCTCGCCGAGCATCGGCGCGTGTCTCCCCTCCCCTCCGCATCGCCCCACCGGGTCCTGGCCGACGGCTTCGTCCGCACGCGCGCGCAGGAGGGCGCGGTCATCCTGGGCGCGGCGCTCTGCACCGCGTTGCTCGCCCAGGTGGCCATCCCGGTGCCGGGGTCCCCGGTGCCGATTACAGGCCAGACGCTCGCGGTCGTCCTCACGGCGGCGGCGCTCGGAGCGGGACGGGGGCTGGCCGGGCAGGCCGCGTATCTCCTGCTCGGAGCCGTGGGGCTGCCCTTCTTCGCGAAGGGGGCCAGCGGCTGGGGCTCGCTCGTCGGGCCGACCGGCGGCTTCCTGGTGGCCTTCCTCCCCGCGGCGTTCCTCGTGGGCCTAGCGGCGCGCCACGGCTACGACCGGCGGTGGTGGACGGCGGCCCCGCTCTTCCTCGCGGGCCAGCTGCTCATCCTGGCCATTGGAGTGTCCTGGCTCCGCGTGAAGACCGGGCTCGACTTCGCCACGGCCTTGCAGAAGGGCTTCGTTCCCTTCATTCCTGGCGGACTGATCAAGGCTGCCGTCGCGGGACTGCTCATGCCCCTCGCGTGGAAGTTCGTCCGGCCTCGCGCGTCCTGAAGCGGCGGGGCCGTGCCCGCTGGGGTGTCGCCAGCTCCTGCGCGAGCGCTTCACGCAGGATGCCCGCCAGTTGGGCCACGGTCTTGCTCGGCTCCCGTTCAGCCCTGAGCAGGTACACCGGGATGCTCCCGAGCGCGGGCAGGCCCGAGGCTTTCGGTTCCAGGACTGCCAGCGTCCTGGGCAGGCCGAAGGCTGTTCGCAGCGTCACGCCCAGCCCTGCCTCGGCCGCCGCCCACAGGCCCGCGAGGCTCGGGCTCGCGAACGCGATCCTCCAGGCGAGCCCCTTCCGGTCCAGGGCGGTCGTGCAGGCCTTCCGGAAGACGCAGGGCGCTTCGAAGGCGATGAGCGGCAGCGACTGGCCACGTCCCCCGGTGCGCTGCCAACCCCGCTGACCAATCCATGCGAGCGGCAGCTCGGCGATGCGCTCGCTGCAACCCCGCACGCCGCTGCTCCAGGCGAGCGCGAGGTCCAGCTTGCCGGTCGTGACGTGGTGGATGAGCTGGGCGTTGCGCTCGGTGCGCACCTCGATGCGCACCGCCGGATGCGCTCGCGCGAACGTGCTGAGCACCCGGGGCAGCCAGGTTTCAGCGAAGTCCTGCGGCAATCCCAGACGGACCTCGCCCTCCAGCTCGCTGCCTCGCAGGCTGTCCACGGTCTGGTCATTCAGTTCGAGGATCCGCCGCGCGCAGCCCAGCAACACCTCGCCCGCTTCGGTCAGGACCAGGCCTCGCCCGGAGCGCTCCACCAGCGCGCGGCCCACCTGCTCCTCCAGCTTGCGCAACTGGGAGCTCACCGCGGATGGCGAACGGCCCACCCGCGCGGCGGCCTTGGCGAAGCTGCCCAGCTCGAAGGCCGTCACGAACGTCCGCAAGACATCCATGTCCAGGTTGATTCGCGGGAGCATCGTTCGATTTCCTCGAACCCAGGCTTCCAGAGTTCGAAATTTTCGGCAAGCCGGGTCCGGGATACGACGGTGGTCATGCCACTCGTTATCGCTCTGGTGGCCGTCTGGATGGTTTCGACGGCGGCGCATGCGCAGTCCCAGTCCTGGCCGCTGCCCCAACCCGCGCCCATGCCGCCGCCCATCGAGGCGCCGCGAGACACGCCCTTCCCCGGCACCCTCCGGCTGCGCGTCGACGCCACCGACACGGCGCGCGGTGTCTTCCGCGTCACGGAGACCCTTCCGGTCACGCCTGGACGACGGTTGACGCTGCTCTTTCCGCAGTGGCTTCCCGGGGACCATGGGCCCACTGCTCAACTGGACGGACTCGCGGGGCTGAAGGTCCAGGCCGGGAAGCGGGTCATTGCCTGGACCCGTGACGCCGTCCAGGTCGCGGCCTTCCACATCAACATCCCCGCCGGCGTGACGTCCATCGACGTGCACTTCCAGTTCCTTGGTGCCACGGAGCCGCGCGTGGGCCCGGTGGTGGCCACGTCCACGATGCTGGACCTGCAATGGCACAACCTGGTGCTGTACCCAGCGGGCCACTACGCCCGGCGCATCACCTGTGAGGCCAGCGTGAAGCTGCCGCCCGCCTGGGAGTTCGCCTCGCCGCTGACCGTCGCCCGACGGGAGGGCGATGAGGTCCGGTTCCAGCCGGTGACGCTGGACACGCTGATCGACTCACCCGTGATTGCCGGCCGCGCCTTCAAGCGCATCCTGTTGAGCGAGGACCCCGTCCCGGTCCACGTCAACATCGTCGCCGACGACGCCGCGAGTCTCGAGCCGCCTCCAGGCTTCGTCCGGGGCTACCAGTCCCTGGTGCGACAGGCCTACCGGCTCTTCGGCTCGCACCACCATGACCATTACGACCTGATGGTCTGGCTGGCGGACGGCTTCGGCCCCAGCTACTTCGAGCACTTGCGCGCGGGCGAGAACGCCCTCCCCGCCGACTTCTTCACGACCTGGAACGACCGGCCCGAGCAGCGAGGCCGGCTGGCGCATGGCTTCGTCCATTCGTGGAACGGCCTGTTCCGCCGCCCCGCGGAGATGTGGACGCCGGACTTCAACACGCCGGAGCGCGACTCGCTGCTCTGGGTGTTCGAGGGATTGACCTACTACTGGCAGGACGTGCTCACCACCCGGTCAGGGTTGTGGACGCGGGAGGACGCACTCGATGACCTGGCCGCGACCGCGGCGGCCATGGCCAACCGTCCTGGCCGGCGCTGGCGCCCGCTCCGGGACGTGACGAACGACGCCATCGTGCAGCGCCGCAAGGCGCTCTCCTGGAAGGGCTGGCAGCGCGACATGTTCGACGCCTACTCCGAGGGCGAGCTGATCTGGCTGGAGGCCGACACGCTGATCCGCGAGCGCAGTGGCGGCCGCAAGTCGCTGGATGACTTCGCTCGTGCGTTCTTCGGCGTGCGCCCGGGCAGCCAGGTGACGATGACGTACACGCTGGAAGACATCATCACCACGCTCAATGACATCCAGCCCCACGACTGGTCCGGTTTCTTCCGCTCCCGGGTTGAAGAGACGCGCGACGCCGCGCCCCTGGAAGGAATCACGCGGGGCGGCTACGCGCTCGCCTGGAGCGAGGAACCCACGAACGCCATCCGGCGGGCCGAGGCCGCGAGCGGGAACGTGGACCTCGGCGACTCGCTCGGCGTGACGCTCGCGAAGGATGGAAAGGTGCTCCGGGTGGAGTGGGAGCGGCCGGCCTTCGAGGTGGGCCTGCTGCCCGGCGCGGTGGTGACGGCCGTGAACGGGAGCCCCTACGACGCGCAAAGGCTGAAGGACGCCGTCAAGGCCACCGCGCGCCAGACGCCCTTGCGGCTCTCCTGGCGCCAGGGCACGACCACCCGCTCCGCCCTTGTTCCCTGGCATGGAGGCTTGCGCTACCCGCGGCTTCGTCGGGTCGAGGGCACACCGGCGCTCCTGGATGGAATCCTGGCGCCGCGAGGCCCGTGACATCCGCGTCCGCTGGGCGCCGTCGCGCGCGTGCCGGTTCTGGCACGTTCCTCCCCGCCGCCGGCGGCGTCACGCGGTCCTCCGTCGCGCAAGCGCTGGAAGTGACAGGGATTCCTGCGCCGTCCAAGCCCTGGCGCAGGGGTTGCTCAAGGGATGCGTGTCGCGCCGGAAAGGACCGGCGCGCGTGACCCCGAGTGCCACTGCATGCATCGCGCACCCCCGTGGAAGCCGTCCCTTCGTTCCCTTCTCCTCGCGCCGCTCGTGGCGGGGCTCGTCCCTGGCTGTGGTGGCGGCGAAGCACCGCCGCAGCCAGCCCCGTTGGCTCAGGCCCGGGCCACGCCGCTCATGACGGTTCCCACGCCCAAGCAGATCATCCTGGAGCCGGAGGCCGACACGTTCGTCCGGTACACCACCCCGGGCGTGAACTACGGCACCGCGCAGAACCTGAACGTCGACTCCGCCAAGGACGAGACCTACCTGCGCTTCAACCTGAGCGCCATCCCGGCCGGCGCCCACATCGCGTCGGTCATGCTCCAGGCGCTGGCCTATGACGGCGGTTCCCCCGGCGGTGACGGCAGCGTCTACGCGCACCTGGTGCCGGACGACACCTGGAGCGAGACAGGCATGACCTGGTCCAACCGCCCCGCGGTGACGGGCGACCGGTTGGGCTCCTGGTGGCTGTGGAATCCCAACACCTCGCCCAAACCCTTGCAGGTGGCCGTCAACTTCAGCCCGAAGCTCAAGGCCCCCGTGCAGCAGGCGCTGGACTCGGATGGGCTCGTGTCCTTCCGGCTGATGTCCCCGGGCTACCACACGGTGTACCGCTCGCGTGAATACAGCGTCGCCGGCGAGCGGCCCAGGCTGATCATCAACTACTTCGAGCCCGGTGATCCGCGGGTGACCACCGACCTCCAGGTCGTGGCGCTCTACCCGCAGGCGGACGCGCAGGTCCTGTCGAGCAACCCCACCACGAACTACGGCAAGAGCGCGGCTCTGACCGTGGACCGGACCGCGGCGGAGACATTCCTGCGCTTCGGCCTGGGCAGCGTCCCGGACAACGCGCAGGTGGTCGCCGTGTCCCTGGTGGCCACGTCCAATGACGGCTACGCGTATGACAACGCGGACGGCAACGTCTACACGCGGCTGGTCTCCGACAACACCTGGAGCGAGACGGGCATCACCTGGAACAACAAGCCCACCGCCTCCAGCGACGACCTGGGCTCCTGGCTGCTGTGGAACCGCAATGGCCAGTACACGACCCAGGTGGGCATCAACTCGAGCCCGAAGCTCGTCTCGCCCGTGCAGCAGGCGCTGGAGTCGGACGGGATGATCTCCCTGCGGCTGGACTCGCCGGGGTACCGGACGCTGTACCACTCGCGCGAGTACACGAACACGGAGGCGCGCTGGCCCCAGCTCCTCGTCTCCTACTTCGTGCCGCCCCCCTGCCCCACGCCTGTCGCGTCCGCGCCCACGCAGGTGGTCCTGGAGCCGGAGGCGGACACGTACGTCTGGTCCGAAAACCCGAACACGAGCTACGGCGCCAACCAGAACCTGTGGGTCGACGACAAGAAGGGCGAGGCCTACCTGCGCTTCAACCTGGGCAGCATCCCGGCCGGAGCGCACATCGCGTCGGTCCGGCTGGAGGCCCTGGCCTACGACGGCTATGCGAACGGCGGCGACGGCAGCGTCTATGCGCACCTGGTGCCGGACGACACCTGGAGCGAGACGGCCATGACCTGGAACACCCGCCCCGCGGTGACCGGCAATGACCTGGGCTCCTGGTGGCTCTGGTACAACAGCAGCTCGCCGAAGCCCCTGCAGCTGGGCGTCAACTTCGACGCGAAGCTCAAGGCGCCCGTGCAGCAGGCGCTGGACTCGGATGGGCTCGTCTCCTTCCGCCTGAAGTCGGCCTACAAGACCGTGTATCGCTCGCGTGAGTACGGCGTCACCAGCGAGCGGCCCCGGCTGGTCGTCAGCTACTTCGAGCCCGGGGACACGCAGGTGACGTCCCACCTGGAGTCGGCGTCCTTCTTCCCGGTGGCGGACAGCTCCGTGTGGTGGAGCAACCCGAACGCGAACGCGGGCACGTCCATGGGCCTGACCGTGAACCGTGACGACGCGGAGACCTTCCTGCGCTTCAACCTGGCGGGCCTCCCGCCTGGCGCCCAGGTGGCCTCCGTCGTCCTCGCGACCACGTCCACGGGTGGCGACGTCACGGCCGGCGCGGACGGCAACGTCTACACGCGGTGGGTTCGCAACAACACCTGGAGCGAGACGGGCATCACCTGGAACACCAAGCCCTCCGTCTTCAGCTGCGAGCTGGGCTCCTGGCAGTTCCCCACCCGGTCCGTGCCGTACATCACGCAGGCGGGCATCAACGCGAGCCCGCTGCTGGTGCCGGTGGTGCAGGAGGTCCTGTCCATGGACGGGCTGCTCTCCTTGCGGCTCGACTCGCCGGGAAGCCGCTCGACGTACGACTCGCGCGAGTACTCGAACACCTCGGCGCGCTGGCCGCGGCTCATCGTCTACTACTCCGTCCCCCCGGCCACGCCGTGAGGTGAGGAGCGCCGGCTGCCACGGTTCAGGGTGGCGGCCGGCTCAGGGCGTCCGTGAGGGGATGGCCACGCGCTGCCCCACGGCGCCGAACTCCAGGTGCGTCACCTTCGAGAGGGCGGGCCCCACCGTGGGCAGGATGAACCACGCCGCGCCTCGCAGGGCCTGCGGGCCACGCAACGTCGAGCCTGGGTCCAGCACCCGCTCCACGATGCCGTCCGGGCCGTGGAAGGTGACACGCAGCGGCTGGAGCGGGCCGAGCGCCCGCGCATAGAAGGCGTAGCGCCCACGGCCATGGCCCACGCCACGGGAAGCGAACCCGAGCACCTCCAGGTTCCCCTGGCGCACGGACAGCGGCGTGAGGCCGTCCGGCAGGGGCGCGGGCTGGGGCAGCGGCGCCTCCAGGTCATAGGCCCGCAGCGCGGCCTGGGGCGGCACGCCGGGCACGGGCGCGTAGGGCTCCGCGAGGGGCGAGACGAGATAGGGGTGGTAGCCCCGCTCACGCGCGAGCGGCACGTCCGGCGCCCGCCGGTACGTCATGCGGCCGCTGTAGAACATGAGGTTCAGGTTCTCGAAGCTGAGCGGCGGATCCGTATCCAGCGCGGCGAAGAGGACGCTGCGCTTCGGCGTGTGCCGGGAGATGGCCAGACCCACTTCGCGCGAATAGGTGACGTACAGCTCGTCGACGTGCTCCTCCAGGTAGCGCGCCTTCTCCACCGGCAGCGTGATGGCCAGGTGCCAGGCGAGCACCGCCGACGCCGCGACGCCCATTCCCACGGTCATCCACCGGGGCCTGCGGGCCAGCCGGAAGACGATGGCCGTCAGCACCGCCGCGCAGACGGACAGCACCAGCCCCTCGGCGAGCCCCGGGAGGGTCCGCGTCTGGTCCCAGGTCGCGGGCAGCGACTCGCGCAGCCGGGTCAGGACGGGCAGGTGCTCGATGGCCAGCGGCGTGCCGAGCCCCGCGAGCAGCAGGGCCGCGAGCACCGGATGGCGCCACGCGTCCGAGCCCGCGATGGCCAGCGCGGCGAGCACCGCGGGCACGGCCCCCCACGCGATGGCCGGGACCTTCACCGTGCCCAGCGACAGCACGAGCCACGTCGCGCCAATCCAGAGCGCGAGCCCCACCGTCTCCATGTCCCGCTTGCGCACGGCGCGCACCAGCAGCCAGCAGAAGGCCATCAACGGCAGCACGTTCGCGAGGGGCTGGAGGCTCGTGCGGTTGACCTCGTTGAGGACGGCGTCGAACGGGCGGCGCCAGGGCCCCACGTCCACGGTCGGATCATGGAAGAGGTGCGCGCGCGTGACGCGCGACTCCAGGTCGTGCAGCTCCGGCCAGCGCCACGCGGAGTAGAGGCTCCACGGCGCGGCCACCACACCGGCCGCGGCCATCATGGCCACCACCGTGCCGAGCCTCGGGCCTGGACAGAAGCGCAGCCGGCTCAAGGCCCACAGCGTCGCGGCCACGCCCAGCGGGGTCAGCGCGAGCCCCGTCTTGCAGAGGAAGCCCAGCCCCACGACCCCGCCCGCCGCCAGCCCCCAGCGCCAGGAGTTCTCCCGGGCAGCGTGGAAGAGCAGCGCCACCGCCAGGGCGTTGCAGCCCGCCAGGGTGCAGTCCGTCACGTCGCCGAAGAAGCGCCCCTGCACGAGCTGCCAGCCGAAGGGCAGCGCCAGGAAGCCCACCGCGCCCAGCGTGGCCCACAGCCGCCCCGCGGGCCGCCGGGCGATGAGGTAGATGGCGACGCCCGCGGCCAGGTGGCCCAGCAGCGACGCCAGCCGCAGTGCCAGCGGCGTCACCCCCACGACGTGCATCATCAGCGCCCCGAACCAGAAAGGGCCCGTGGGCTTGTGCATCCAGACGTTCGCGGCCCACCAGTGCCGGATGTCGCTCGGGTAGAGCGGGTCCTTGTAGATGTGCGGCGTGAAGAAGGTGTCGTGCGTGCCGCGCGCGGCGGCCTGATGCATCGCCTCGTCCCAGTTGTAGATGGCGGGATGGGCCAGGTGCGGCGCCAGCTGCGCGAGCCCCCATACCACCAGCGCCACGAGGATCAGGCCGTCGAGCTTCGTCCGGAAGGGGTCAGGAGCGGGGACGGTCTGGAGGGGAGCGCTCATCGGAAGGGGCGGAATTCACCACCCGCGTCCTGTGACCGCAAGCCTGCCTGCCATCCGCCCGGCCTGATTCCGGAGCGGGACCCGCAGGTGGTGGGAGCCACCGCTTCACCGCCTCCCGGATGGCCTCCGTGGCTTCCGCCCGCTTCGCCGCCCCGTCGGGCACGAAGGGCTGCCGCGTGTCGCCCTTCGCCCGGTAGCGGCCCTTCTCGGCCATCCGCGCCCGCTGCGCCGCATCCACCTCCAAGCCAAAGTGGGCCAGGAGGTGGCTGTGCACCATGCCGGGCAGGCTCGCGTAGTCCACCCACAAGCACCGAGGCCCTTCGTGCTCCCGTGCCTTCCGCGTGTAGCGCGCCAGACACCCCGCGAAGAACGCTTCAGGCGCGTCCGGCGCGTCGCCGGGCCAATCCGGGAAACACGTCTTGAACCACGGCTCCCGGCTCCGGTACCACCGCAACGGCGCGGAAGGGTTCCGGAAGTTGGACGCCATCACCTCCGTCGCGTCCCGCGTCAGGAACACCCAGGGCACCTCTGGCAGGGCGGCGAGGATGCGGTCCAGGAACAGCAGGTTCCATGACGAGAACTTGATCACATACCGCCCCCCAGGCGCGGCTCCCCGCCCGAAGGCCTTGATCAACCGGCGGAACACCTCCGCGTCGAAGGCGCAGGCGCCCTGGGCGCAATGAAGCAGGTAGAGCGACAGCGCCTCCGGTTCGCTCACGCCCCTCACCCCCGGGAGTGTCCCCAGCATCTGGGTCACCAGCGTGCTCCCGCACCTCGAGACGTGGAAGATGAGGCCCGCCGGCAGTGCCCCCTCCTCCGGCAGGTCCTTCACCGGACACGACACGGCGGAGCGTGCCGCCTCTGCTTCCGACAGGGCCTGGCGCAGGCCGTCGGACAGGAAGGGCGCTTCGTAGACCGCGGCAGGCAGCCGCGCCGTCTGGAGCATGGCCTGTCCGTCCTGGAGGTACAGGCGGGTGGGGATGGGGACGCGCTCCATGTCACCCGACCCCGGAGGAGACTGCCCGGACGCGCGGCCTTTCCATCTGCGCGAAGGACCGCGCCAGCCTGTTGATCCCGGCGGAAGCGCTCCCGTTCGCGTGACGGCCCAGGTACTCGTCCACCAGCCCCTCCAGCTTCGCGTCCAACCCCGCCATCACCGCGGCCTTCAGCTGGTCCTGGAACGCCCCCAGTTCCCCCTGCTGCCAGACCGCCAGCGGGACGGTGTTGCGCATGAAGTCCTCCTTTTCGAGTTCCTCCGCCACCCGCCGGAACAGCGCCTGCCAGGGGCTGGTCAGGAGGCCCACCGTCATGTGCAGGGAATGCACGTCCGTGGCGCTCACGTCGTGGAAGTGCCCCCGGGGCACGTACAGCAGGTCGCCCTTGCGCAGCACCTCGTCGAACACACAGTTCAACGTCGACCGGTGCTGCTCCGGGTTCTGCATGGGTTCGCCGTCATAGGGCAGGTGAATGGGTTTGTCATACAGCCGCCAGCGCTTCTCCCCTTCCAGTTGGAGGATGAAGGCATCGTGCGTGTCGTAATGGAGCGTGAAGCCCTGACTGCCCGCGGGCGTCATGTACAGGTTCGCCTGCACCCGCACCCGCCACTCCCGCTCCAGCGTGTCGCAGAACCGCCGGAGGGGGTCCAGGGCCGTCTGCGCCTGATAGACAATCACCGAGTGGCCCTGCTCCAGGAACAGGCGCGACACGCGCTCCCGGTTGATCAGATGATTGAAGTTGACCCGTGCCTCCTTGTAGGACACGGACGACGAGAACTCGCTGTACGCCGTCTCGCGCCCCTCCTTCACCATCCGCACGTTGGGATAGGCGTTGTTCTCCTTTTGCAGGAACGACAGCATCTCCTCGATGCCGAAGAGCCCGGAGTAATATCCCGCGTCTCCCCGGCGGATCAGCAGACGCTCCCGCTCGAAGTGCGTTCGCAGGAACGCTTCCGGGGAGACAGGCTTCAGCAGGTGCTCGGTGTCATATTTCATGGCGTTCCCTCCCCGGAAGCAAGCGCGAGGGCAGCGCACGGGCGTGCGCTGCCCAGGGGCTCCGTCAGTCGTTCAGCGCGCCCTGCTCGTCATTGGAGATGGCCTGCGTGTACGGCGTGACGCCGTACCTGGCGCTGATCGTGTTCGCCACCTTGTAGCGCAGGGCTTTGTCGGGGATGAGGTTGATGACGGGCTCCAGCACGAGCGTGTCGATGATGTGCCAGCTCACGTAGTTGCCATTCAAGGACGCGGCCCAGGCCGGGTACTTGCCCATCAGCGAGCCGTCGCCGCCAATGACGTTGATGGTGACGTTCTTGTCCGCTTGCGTGGAGCTGTCGTTCGAGGACGAGCCATTGCCGTCACCGCCGCTGCCTCCGCCGGAGATGGGCACGTCCTCCAGCTCCAGGTTGGCCTGGAAGCCCGCGGAGACGCTGTCCGAGAAGCTGTGCCCCTGGCTCATGCTGGTGACCTTCCGGGTGTCCGTGCCGTACAGGAGGCCGCCCAGGTCCAGCTGCTTCACGTAGTAGTGGCCCCACGTGTTCAACACGTTCGTCACGTTGTCGTAGCTGCGAGGGTCATTGACCCCGGGCTCCACGGCCTGCGCCAGCGCCTGGATGAAGTCAGCCGTCAGCGTCATCGCGCCGTCGCTGAAGCCGATCTGCAGCTTGGGGACGCGGTACATGCTCGTGACGTAGTAGTCCGTCTCCGAGAACGACTGGTCGTTCGAGTACTGGTGTTCGTGCTGGAAGTTCACGCTGAAGATGCCGGGGATGCCGATGTCCGCCTTCTCCACGTCGTACCCCTGCGAGTGGTAGGTGTGCACCGTGTGGAAGAAGGTCTCCACCGTGTGCAGCTGGGCGGTGATGTTCGGGACGAGCCACTGGAACGTCGCGTGGTTTCCCGGATGGAGCGGGTCCGGGAGGATGAGATCCCCGGTGAGTTGCAGGCCCTGGTGGATGCTGAAGACGTTGGTGGGATTCTGCTCCTGCGTGATGACCATGGCGTGAAAGAGGCCACGGTCCTCGAACAGGTGGAGCCAGTCCTGGGCGGTGAAGTCATGCGGATCGCTGGGCAGGTCCGCGTTCTTGAGCTTGGGCATTGTCTTGATTCCTTGCAGGAGTGTCGCTTCTTCGTGAGGACATCAATCCGGCATCGCTAGTCGTTCAGGCCGTCGCCGCCATTCGACTGGAAGAGCTGATAGGTCTGCGTGGTGTAATACTTCTGGTTGACCACGAACACGTCGAACACCATGGAGACAGACTGGCTGTCCATCGTGTACCCCTGGCAACCGCCATACGTTTCACCAGAGGTACCCGAGCCGGTGACCGTGCCGCCGTGGACGTTGATGCCGTCGCCGTCTCCCGCCGCCATGACGCCTGGCAGCTGCGGCGGGTTCGAGGGGGGATCCAGGTTCGGCCTGTTCACGGAGTACGTGTTGCCGTTGCTGTCGGTCCAGGAGCGCAGCGGGGTGCAGGTGATCCGGATCTGGTAGGAGTTGGCCGCTATCGACTGGTCCAGCGAGTGCGTCCCGAAGTTGTTGTCATAGACATAAATCATGTCGCCGTTGTAGTTGTTGCTGGCGAAGAACGCGTACTGACCCGCGACAGCCCACTGGTTGGTGGACGGAACGGATGACCGGGGCAGGATCAGGGAGTTGTTGTCCACGATGGCGATGGAGCTCGGGAGGATCTCGATGCCAAAGCCGAACCCCACCTGGCAGCCGAAGCCGATCTGGAAGGCCAGATAGGTATCCGGGGGGACGATGACGCCCTTTCCATTGTCAACCAGGGAGCCGTTCTTCAGGTTGGTGACGTTCTCCACCATCAGGGGGGTGGAGAGGTCCGGCAGGCCGGAGATGCCCGAGTAGGTCGCGATCTGGCGCTCGTTCGCGGCCTTGGCGACGGCGTCGGCCATGTTGTAGGCGACCTTGACGGTCATGATGCCTTGCTGAAAGAGCTGATTCTGCGCATTGCAACTCACGAGTGACATGCTTGCATCCTCACGGCATCCAATGGCTGTTGTTGGCAGGCAAGAGGCTTCCCTCTCTTCATGCACGACAGGCCTATCGCAAGGGCAATGCCAGCCACCCGAGGTCGCAAATGCGCCAAATCATTACAAATTCCCGCAAGACCCGGATGTCAGGAACGGACCGCTGACGTGTCAAGGCCTGTCCCTGACGCGTCAGCGGCCCCGCGCTCCAGTCACCCGGCTGGCGCTAGAGGCGTCGCAGGCAGCCCAACGTCACCCCGGCCATGAGCGACGCGTAGCCCACCAGGGGCCACGCCGTGTCGCCGTCGAGCAGGACGACCATCAGCGTTCCCAGGACGCCCACGATGAGGCTCTGGATGCAGAAGTAGACCGCGACCGCCGTTCCCGCCACGGCGCCAAAGGCCTGGAGCGCGCCATTGGCGGTGACGGACACGGCGAAGACAATCCCCGCGGCGATGACCCACATGGGCACGACGAACGTCCAGAAGGACGGCGCCGCGAAGAGCTGCCCGGCCGTCAGCAGCCCCGCGCCCAGGAGCAGCAGGCCCATGCCGCGCGCAAGGCTTCCCGCCTGTCCCCAGCGGGCCACGAAGTGCTTCGCGAAGCGCGTCGTCACCATCATGGCGAGCGCCGCCGTGGCGAAGGCCAGGCTGAAGCCCAACGCCGAGAAGCCGGCCCGGCCCATGAGCACCCGGGGCGCCGTGGAGAAGAACACGAAGAAGGAGCCCATCGCCGCGCTGAAGCCCAGGGTGTACGTCCAGAACGCGGCGCTGCCCAGGATGGGCCGGAGCGCCATGGCCTGACGGGGCGCGCCAGCGGGACGTGTCTCAGGCCAGCGTGGCAGGGCCTGGAGCAGCGCCGCCGTGGCCAGGATGCCGAGCGTGAAGAAGAGGGCCCGCCATCCGAAGTGCTTCGCGAGCAGCGCCCCGGCGATGGGGCCGAGCGCCGGGACGAAGGCCAGCATGGCGCTGAACAGGCTGTAGATGACCGCACCTTCAGGCCGCTCCGCGTAGACGTCCCGGACGGTCGCGAACGTGGCGACGAGGGCCGCGGACGCTCCCACGGCTTGCAGGAACCGGAGCCCGACGAACGTCATGGCCTCGGAGGTGCCCGCGAGCAGGAACGAGCTGGCCGCGAACAGCAGCGCGCCGCCCAGCAGCACCCGGCGCCGGCCAACGCGATCCGAGAGCGGGCCGAACACCAACTGCCCGAGCCCGAGCACGGCCATGTAGAGGCTCAGCGTGAGCTGGACGATGCCAGGCGTGGTGTCGAGGATTCCGGTCATGACCGGAACCACGGGCAGGTAGATGTCCATGGCCAGCGAGGCCAGGAGGTCGAAGGGAGCCATCAGCAACAGCGCTGCTGGCACGGAGTGATTCCACGACAGGATTTTCGAGTGAGACATGAAGGCATCCGCGCAAATGGAAGACATCTGGCGGCGCTCTGCCTCTCCACGGGGAGCGGGAGGAGCTGAAGCAGAGGGCCGCGGCAACGGTGGACGTGTCGCCGCGGCTCACTCATCTGCGGAACTGGCATCTCCCATCGGGCGGGCTCCGGGGTGCGTCAGGTCCGGGCGGGACGAAAATGCCCGCCCGTTCCTGACAGGGCGTGGCTCAGACGAGCCGGTGCCCTCCGTCCACGTGCAGCACGGAGCCGGTGGTGAAGCCGTTCTCCATCAGGAAGCACACGGCCTGGGCGATGTCGTCCGGCTGTCCCACGCGGCCCACGGGCAATCGCTGGGCCATCGCCTCCAGCCGCTCCTTCTTCGCGGCTCCCGCGACGCGCTCCCAGATGGGCGTGTCCACCCAGCCCGGAGAGACGGCGTTGACGCGGAGGGGCGCCAGCTCGATGGCGAGCGCGCGTGCCAGGGCCTCCAGCGCGCCGTTGACCGCGGCGACCACCGCGCCCCGGGCCGCCGGACGGTGCGCCGCGATGCCCGACGTCAACGTCAGCGAGCCGCCCGCCTCCATCCGGCGCGCCGCGTGCTTGGCCAGGAGCAGCGAGCTCAGCAACTTCGAGTCGAGGGTGCGCCGCGCGGCGGTGACGTCCAGCTCCCGCACGGGCTGATACGTCACGTCCGCCACGGTGGTGACCAGGTGACCGAGCGGGCCCACCGCGTCGAAGAGCCGCTCCACCTCCGGCTCGTCGGTGACGTCCGCGACATGGGCCTCCAGGCGGTCGCTCCCGGCACCGAGGTCCGCCACGGCGGCGTCGAGCTTCTCCCGTGAGCGTCCCACGACGGCCACCCGCCCTCCTCGCTGGAGCACCGCGCGGGCCACGCCCCGCCCGATGCCGGAGCTGCCCCCCACGACGAGGACCTTCTTTGGAACGACGGCTTTCGGATCCACAGGTGTCATGGGCATCCTCGCTGTTAGATGCGGTCACGGTTCCACGGCGCGCGGGTGCGCCGGAAACGGGAAGTTCCGTTCAGGGACTTCGGAATCTCCGAAGGGGCAGGCGATGCGACTCACGCAACTGGAGACGTTCCGCACCGTGGCGCGCACGCTCAACTTCCGGCGCGCGGCGGAGCGGCTGCACTACGCCCAGTCCAGCGTGACCGAGCAGGTGCAGGGCCTGGAGTCCGACCTGGGCGTGACCCTCTTCGACCGGACGGGACGCAAGCTCCGCCTCACCGAGGCCGGCGCGCGGCTGCTGACCTACGCGGATCAGCTGCTGTCGCTCGCGGAGGAGGCCCGCGTCGCCGTCACGGGACAGGCCGTGACGCCCTCCGGCCCGCTGACGCTCCGCGCGCCGGAGACGCTGTGCGCGCGACGGCTGCCGCCTTTGCTGACGGCCTTCCACGCACGCCATCCCCAGGTGCGGCTGACGGTGCAGCCCTCGGGCCGGGCCGACGTGCGCCGGGGCCTGCAGGAGGCGGAGATCGACCTCGGCCTCTTCCTGGGCCGCGTACCGCCCGGGCTCGACGTCGCGTGCGAGGAGGTTGCCCAGGAGCCCCTGTCGCTCGTGGCGCCGCCGGGCCATGCGCTGGCCGGACGTCCGGGCGTGACGGCCCGGGAGCTGGCGGCCTGCGGCTTCATCTCCACGCAGACGGGGTGCGCGTACCGCGAGATCTTCGAGAGCGCCTGGGCGGAGGCGGGCCCCCTGCCCCAGGTCGTCGCGGAGGTCGGCAGCGTGGCGGCGGTGGCCCGGTGTGTCGCCTCGGGGATGGGGCTCGCGGTGCTGCCCGAGGTGGCGGTGATGGACGAACTCGCGCGTGGCGACGTCGTGGCGCTGCGCTGGGACGCCCTGCCCCGCGCAAGCGTCTGGATGGCCTGGAACGCCCAACGGTTGTCGCCAGCCGCAGCGGCCTTCCTGCGCATGACCCGCGAATCACGCGCCGAGAGGCGTTGACCGCGCAGGCCCAGACCGACTGTCTGGACCTGAGTGGCGACGGCGCCGCGGACAGCGTGCTCATCTCCGGGTTCAACGTCACCATCACGAGAGGCGGAATGACCCGGACCTTCAATCCGGGTGCCTGGAACTCGATGCAGCCGGTGGAGACGGATGGCAACGACGCGCGGCGCGTGACGTACTACCTGTAGCGCCGCGGCTTCAGCTCCTCGGCGCGCGGTAGGCCGGGAAGTAGCCCGTGCCGCTGCTGTTGCCGGAGAGGCGCGCGTATACCCCGGGCTCGCAGATGAGCTCGTGGGTGCACAGGTGCGAGCTGGCGTTGGAGAAGCTTCGCTTGAACTGCTCCAGCCCGTCCCCGGGCTTCACGCCGCCGCCCAGGTGGAACGGCAGTCCCAGCTGCGTGGTGAGTTCCACCAGCGCCCCGAAGACGGTGTTCTTGGCCGGCGAGCGCCCCAGGTCCGCGTCCGCCGTCCCGCCCAGGTAGTAGTGCAGCACGCCGTCGCTGCGGACGCCGATCCCCGAGGAGGCGATGCGGCCGTCCGGTGCGCGCGTCGTCGCGAGCCAGGCGTTCGGCGAGGCGAACAACTGCTCGAAGTAGGCGTCGGAGAAGAAGTACCGGGACTGCGCTCCGTCGCGGATCATGGTCTGCCGGTAGACGTCCTTGAAGCCCTCCCGCTCCTCGTGTGACGCCTCGCGCACCGGGCAGCAGGTGCTCACGAAGCCCAGCCGGGTGTTGCGCCGCATCTGCCGGCGGGCCTCCGGTTGGAACTCGATGGGCAGACGCGGGTCGATGAAGAACACCTCGTTGCGCTCCGTGCCGCCCGCGAAGCAGCGGGGACCCACGACGCGGTCGCGCACGAAGAGGCTGACCAGGCCCGTGTCCTCCCAGTCCACCGCGTCCTTGGGCACCTCGCTCAGCCCATCCAACCTCCCGCCGGGATACCCGTACGGGGAGATGGCGTCGCGGTACGGCGTTCCCTCGATGGGCCTCACGATGAGCGGCACCCGCAGCGCGCGACCCTCGCCGTCCTCGATGGCCAGCGTGTGCGTCACCCCTTCCGCCCGCAGGTGATACGCGGAGCGGAAGTAGTCATCCGACAGGGCGGACATTCCCTCATCCGGCACCAGGACGGCACGGCAGGGCTTCAGACCGGACGACGTGAGCCGCGAGGCTTCGGTGTGGTTCATCATTCGAGCGCTCATGCGATGTGGGGTGGGACCGCCGTGCGAGCCTGGGTCTTCCGTCGCCACTGCCGGAAGCCGCGCAGCGCGGGCTGCTCGACGCGGTAGGTGATGAAGACAGCCAGCAGGAACCCGACCGCGAACGCGACCGCGATGGCCGCCTCCGGACGCCAGCCCGCGGCCTCGAGCCGCCGGATGAGGACGTAACCGATGTTCTGGTGGACCAGGTAGAACGGATAGGAGATGAACCCCATGAAGAGCAGCGGGCGCCAGGTGAGCCAGCGCAGCCAGCCCCGGGACAACGCAGAGGTGATGCCCAGCACCACCCCGAACACGGGGGCAGGAGCCTCGCTCCCGACGAGCACCTCGTGCGCCAGGCTGACACCCACGAGCGCCAGCGCGGAAGGACCGGAGACCTCACCGCGGCCCTGCTTGAAGGCCAGCACGCCCAGCGCGAAGTATTGCAGGTGCGGCCGGCTCGCGAGCCTGGCGAGGAAGGTCATCCCCAGCGACTGCGCGGCCAGCTCCGCCACGGTCTGCAGCGTGACGAGCACGATGAAGATGGGGATGATCCGCGGGAGCGTCCGCGTGTACGCGAGCGCGAACATCAAGACGTAGAAGGACAGCTCGATGGTCAACGTCCAGTACACGGTGTCGACGTGCGGGACGCGAAGCAGCTCGTGGACCATGGTCAGGTTGACCAGGGCCGTCTGGAAGCTGAACTCACGCTCCGGCAGCCCGAACAGCGTCACCACCGTGAAGGTGAGCGCGACGGCCGTCCAGTAGGACGGGTAGAGCCGGGCCGCGCGGCTCCACACGAAGTCCCGGACGCGCTCGATGCGCTCCAGCGACATCAGGATGACGAAGCCGCTGATGGCGAAGAAGAGCTGGACGCCGTACTTCCCGAAGCGCATCTCCCAGAGCGGGACGGAGTGCCCGTAGAGGTCGCTGTACTCCGCGGTGAAGTGATACAGCGCGACCGCCAGCGCCGCGATCCCCCGGAGCGCATCCAGTTCCACCAGGCGCGGGGGATTCGTCTCCGGAGTGGCGGGGGAGCGGGGCATCCGAGTTCACCTTCTGGATTTCTCCGGGCAGTGCTCGGAGCGGGGTGAACGGTAGGTTTCGCTTGCTCCCCCCACCATGCCCCCCGGGGTCCCGGGCGGCTGTCACTTCTCCCGCATCCACCGGCCCTCGCGTCGCAGGCGCTTGCGTCCGAGGCTCAGTGGCGTGGCGCGCGGTAGGCCGGGAAGAAGTCGCCGCCTGCGTGGCCCTCCGACAGGAGCGCATACAGCTCCGGTTCGCAGATGAGCTCGTGCGTATGGAGCCGGGAGCTGGCGTTGGAGAGGCTCCGCTTGAACTGCTCCAGGCTGTCACCGGGCTTCACGCCCCCGCCCAGATGGAGCGGAACCCCCAGCCGCGTGCAGAGCTCGGCCAATGTCCCAAAGACATTCTTCGCCGGCGAGCGCGGCAGGTGCGCGTCCATCGTCCCGCCCAGGTAGTAGTGCAGCATGCCGTCGCTGCGGACGCACAGCGCGGAGGAGGCCACCCCACCCTCCGGCGCATGCGTCGTCACCAGCCAGGCGCTGGGGGATGCGAACAGCTCCTCGAAGTAGGTGTCGGAGAAGAAGTACCGGGCGCTGGCCCCTTCGCGGACCATGGTCTGCCGGTAGGCCACCTGGAAGCCCTCCCGCTCCTCGCGCGGCACCTCGCGCGCCTCCCGCGCGGTGCTCACGAAGCCCAGCCGGAGGTTGCGCCGGATGTGGCGGTAATGCATCTCCCGGAACTCGACCGGCAGGCGCGGGTCGATGAAGAACACCTCGTTGCGCTCCGTGCCGCCCGCGAAGCAACGGGGGCCCGAGACCCGGTCGCGCACGAAGATGCTGACGAGCCCCGTCTCCGTCCAGTCCACCGCCTCCTTCGCCACCTCCTGGAGTCCGTTCTGCGCGGCTCCAGGAAACCCATACGGGGAGATGGCGTCGCGGTACGGCGTTCCCTCGATGGGCCGCACGATGAGGGGCACGCGCTGCGTATGCCCTTCGCCGTCCTCGATGACCAGGGTATGCGTCACCCGTTCGGCCCGCAGGTGGTGCGCGGAACGGAAGTAGTCCTCCGACTGCGCCAGCTCCCCCGCGTCAGGCACGAGCACGGCCCTTGTTCGCATCATCCGCATTCTGCGTCCCCCCGGTCCTGCCTGTGTCCGCGACCGGTCCGGCCAGCCATCCATTGGAGGGCCCGGACTGAATCCAGACGGAAACAGCGATTTTCTGCTTGTGTTGATACGATGTATTTCCGTTTATTACTGGCGTTCCCATTGCAGGGTAGCCTTTACGCCCGTTCGCTGAAGCCGCCCCCAGGGGCGGTCCGGCTGTTGGAATCCCGGCGTCGGAGTCCTCCGGTTAGGCTCTCCGGCCCCCTCCCCGGAAAGCCCCGAGCCGATGAAGCGCGTCCTCCTCGTCCTGCTGACCCTCGTGCTCCTTCTCGCGGGCGTCCTCGTCGTCCGCACGCTGCGCTTCGCTTCGCGGCAGGTGTCCGCCGAGCCCGCGGAGCCCTTCGCGGTGGACGCCTCCGCCGCGGCGGGCCGGCTCGCCGAGGCGCTGCGGCACCGCACCATCGCCGCCTCCGACGGCATGCGCGCGGAGGACGCCGCGTTCGACGCCCTGCACGCGCAGCTCGTCACCGGGTTTCCCCGCGTGCACGCGCGGCTGGAGCACGAGGCCGTGGGCGCGCACTCGCACCTGTATACGTGGAAGGGCTCGGAGCCCGGCCTGCGGCCCGTGCTGCTGATGGGCCACCTGGACGTGGTGCCCGCGGAGGCGGAGGCCACCTGGAGCCACCCGCCCTTCGGCGGTGTCGTGGCGGACGGCTTCATCCACGGGCGTGGGACGCTGGATGACAAGGGCAGCGTGCTGGCCATCCTGGAGGCCGTGGAGGGGCTGCTCGCGCAGGACTACCGCCCTCGCCGCACGGTGATGCTCGCCTTCGGCGCGGACGAGGAGGTGGGCGGACACGACGGCGCCGAGCGCGTGGCCCAGCGGCTGCGCGAGCGGGGCGTGCGCCTGGAGTCGGTGCTGGACGAGGGAGGTCCCATCGGCGTGGGGCTCGTGCCCGGCGTGGCCGCGCCGGTGGCGTTGGTGGGCGTGGCGGAGAAGGGCTCGGCGCGCGTGGAGCTGAAGGTGCGCAGCGCGGGCGGGCACGCATCCATGCCGCCGCCCCAGACGGCCGCGAACGTCCTGGCCCGGGCCCTGGTGCGGCTGGAGGAGCGCCCCTTCAAGCCGGAGCTGCGCGGCGGCACGCGGGCGCTGTTCGAGTACGTGGGGCCGGAGATGAACTTCGGCATGCGCCTGCTCTTCGCCAACACCTGGCTCTTCGCGCCCCTCATCGAGCGGCAGATGGCCGGGGCGCCCTCCACGAACGCCAGCATCCGCACCACCACCGCGGCCACCATGCTGGAGGGCAGCCCCAAGCCCAACGTGCTGCCCTCGCAGGCGCGCGCCGTCCTCAACGTCCGGCTCCTGCCGGGCGACAGCCTGGAGGACGTCCTCGCCCACGTGCATGACGTGGTGGACGACCCGCGCGTCGAGGTGGCCGCCGAGGGCGACGAGGCCTCACCGGTGTCGAGCCTGGACACGGAAGGATGGCGGCAGTTGCAGCGCAGCATCCGCCAGACGTTCCCGGATGTGCTGGTGGGGCCCTTCCTCACCGTGGCGGCCACCGATGCGCGCTACTTCCACTCCCTGAGCGACAGCGTGTACCGCTTCGTCCCGGTGCGGCTGACGCGCGAGGACCTGGCGCGCATGCACGGCCGCGACGAGCGCCTCTCCGTTGAAGAGCACGCCGCCGCCATCCGCTTCTATGCGCAGTACCTGCGCAACACCACGCGCTAGCCCCTGCGCATGTCGAGGTGCGGGATGCCGTCCTCGTCGTAGATGTCGCTCACGGCCACGAAGCCGAAGCCCTCGTAGAAGCGCTGCAGGTAGGCCTGAGCCCCGATGCGCACGGGCGCGCCCGGGAAGCGCTCGGCGAGGAACCGCAGGCCGCGCTCCACCAGACCGTGGCCCTGCCGTTGCCCGCGCAGCGCCGGCGCGGTGACGACGCGGCCCAGGCTCGCCTCGGGGAACTTGAGGCCCGGCGGCAGTGCGCGCAGGTAGGCGCCCAACTGCCCCGTGCCCGGAAGGGTCCCCAGCAGGTGGAAGCACGCGGCGTCCAGGCCGTCCGCATCGAGATAGAGGCTCTTCTGCTCGACCACGAAGACCTTGGAGCGCAGCGCGAGCAGCCGGTACAGCTCCTCGAGCGTGAGCTCACCGAAGCGCTTCCACTGCCAGTCGAGAGAGCTGGGGGTCATGGGGTCCTGTCACCCTGCCGCAAGCAGCAGGTCCTCCAGACGGGTGAAGACGAGCGTGGGCGCGCGCGAGCGCAGCAGCTCCTCCGTCGCGTAGCCCCACGTCACCGCGGCGGTGGCGATGCCCTCGGCCGCCGCGGCCTCGATGTCGCGCACCTCGTCGCCCACCGAGAGGGCCTCGGCGGGACGCACGCCCGCTGCCTTCAGCACCTTCCGGAACTTCGCTCGCTTTCCGAAGATGCCCGCGCCGCAGGCGTAGTGGCGGATGCGCGCGGACATCACCGGCCCCAGCACGCGCCGCACGTTCTCCTCTGAATTGGAGCTCACCACGGCGAGGGTGAGGCCCCGTGCCTGCAATTGTTCGAGCATCGCCTCCACGCCCGGGAAGAGCGGGATGCGGTGCGCGTCCCGCGCGAGGAGCTTGCGCATGTGCGAGGCGATGAACGGCATCTTCCACATGGGCACGCCGAGCCTCGCGATGATGGCCCGGCTGTCCTGCCCGCGCAGCGACTCCAGCTCCTCCGCGCTCACGGCGCGAAAGCCATAGCGGAGCGCCACGTCGTTGAAGACACCGCGAAACCAGTCCGCGCTGTCCGCGAGCGTCCCGTCGAAGTCGAAGATGATCAGCCGGTATCCCATGGTCCTCAGTTCAGCGTCCCGCAGTCGGCGATGCGCTGCACGCGGAGCGCCGCCAGCCGCGCCAGGGGAGCCGCGGCCTCCGGCCCTTCGAGCAGGGCCACCGCGCGGGCAACGGCATCCAGGGTGGACATGCCGGCGGGGTGCGAGGGCTCGCGGAGCTTGAGCATCCCGGGCTCCGGCGGCGGCAACACCAGCCGGGGGAGTGCCCGCAGCTCGGGGAGCCGCTGGGTCATCCGCCGGGCCTGCGACCAGTTCGCGTCCAGCACCACCAGCTGCCGTGGCGCGGGGGCATCCGGTGGCGCGGTGGGGCCATCGGGATAGAGCAGCCAGGTCCCCGGCTCGGAGAGCACCTCCAGGTCGAAGGTCCCGGCCATTGCACCGTGGACGAGCAGCTTCGCGTTCGCGAGCGCCAGCGCGGCCACGCCCCCGGTGTTGCTGCGCTTCGAGACCTCCATCACGTGCTGGAGGAAGAGGAACCGGGTGCGCGTCTCCACCCGGGGAACCTCCGCGCACAGGCACAGATGCTTCGCGAGGTTGCAACGCGGACAGCGGGGTGGGCGGGCGGCGCGGGGAGGCATCCTCCGGGCATCCTGTGCTGGCCCTCGCGGGAAGAGAAGCCTTCGTTGCCAGGGCGGGCAGCCCATGGCCTGGATGGCTCCCGACTCCCCGCGCCCCTCACTCCGCCGTGCCCGTCAGTCCTGCCACCGCTGGGCCGAGGTGTAATTGGCCGGGACCCACCGGTAGCCCCTTCCATCCGCGGCGAGCCGCCCCAGCCCGGGGAAGGGCATGTGGTCCAGCCCCACCAGGTCGCCGCGCCCCGCGGCCTCCGAGAACATCCGCGCGCGCTGGGCCGCGGCCGCGCGGGAGTCCACGTCGTAGGAGACCGTCACCGAGGGCTCGCGCAGCTGGACCGGGCCGAAGTGCATGAGGTCCCCCCACAGGACCAGCCGCTGTCCCCGGCTCTCCACGACGTAGATGCTGTGCCCGGGAGTGTGTCCCGGCGTCGGCACGGCCCGGATGCCCGGCAGGAGGAAGTCCCGGTCCCCGAACGTCTTCAGCTTCCTCGCGTCCTGGTACGGCCCCACCATCGCGCGCGCCTGCTCGAAGTAGCTCCGCGCGTCCCCGGCGTTCGCCAGGTTCTCCGGGCTGAGCCAGTACTCCGCCTCCCGGGCGTGCACCCGGAGGACGGCGTTGGGGAACGCGCGGCTCGTTCCCGTCATGAGGCCGCCGGAGTGGTCGGAGTGGATGTGCGTGAGCAGCACCACGTCGATCTGCTCGGGCTGGTAGCCCGCGGCGCGGAGGCTCTGCACCAGCCGGCCGCCGACGTCAGGACCGAAGAGGTTCCCCACGCCCGTGTCCACGAGCACGAGCGACCTGCCGGTGTTGATGAGGAAGGCGTTGATGGACGTCTCCACCGGGTCCTGGAGGTAGTCGCGCGCGAGCAGGGCCGTCACCTGCTCCGGCGTCGTGTGCGTCGCGATCTCGCGGACGGTCTGGGGCACGGTGCCGTCGGAGAGCGCGGTGACCTCGAAGTCGCCGAGCATCATCCGGTAGTAGCCAGGGGCCTGCGTGCGCACCTGGGGCGCCGCCGCGTGGACGGCGGACGGAATCAGTGGCGCGACGGCAAGGCCTCCCAGCGCGAGGGCGCGAGCGAGGGAAAGGGAAACAACACCACGGCGAAGGAGCGTTCTTTTCATGCGCGATGAGATAGCGATTGGAGGGCCCTGCGATAAACAGGCGCCGGGCACACACTCCGTTTCACCGCTGAAACAATGAGGTGAGGGATGGACAGGTTCGCGGCGATGGAGGCCTTCGTCCGCGTGGTGGAGAGCGGCACCTTCACCAAGGCGGCGGACGCGATGGGCCGTCCGAAGGCAGCGGTGACGCGGCTCATCCAGCAACTGGAGGCGCAGCTGCGGGTGAAGCTGCTCCACCGCACCACGCGCCGCGTGACGGTCACTCCGGAGGGCATGACCTACTACCAGCAGGCGTTGCGGCTGCTCGGGGAGGTGCGGAACCTGGAAGCCACGCTGACGCAGACGCGGCGCGGCCCCCGGGGACGGCTTCGCGTGGAGTCGAGTGGCACCATCTCCCGGCTGCTGATCATCCCTGCCCTGCCGTCGTTCTGCGCGCGCTACCCGCAGTTGCAGATCGAGCTGGGCGTGAGCGACCGCGTGGTGGACCTCCTGTCGGACAACGTCGACTGCGCCATCCGGGGCGGCGGCGTGAAGGACGACTCGCTGGTCGCGCGGCACCTGGGCGACCTGGACTACTGGGTCTGCGCGGCACCGCGCTACCTGGAGCGCCACGGCGCGCCGCACCATCCGCTGGAGCTGGCCGGCGCGTCGCACGCGATGGTGAGCTACTTCGCGGCGCCGAGCGGCAAGCAGCTCCCCTTCGTCTTCCAGCGCGGCACGGAGCGGCTCGAGGTCCACGGCCGCAGCCAGCTCCTGCTCAACGAGACCAACGCCTACCTGGCCGCGGGGCTCGCCGGGCTGGGCGTGATGATCGCGCCCCGCTTCGTGGTGGAGCCCTACCTGGCCTCGGGGGAGCTGGTGTCCGTGCTGGAGGGATGGCAGCCCGAGGCCCGCCCCATCTTCCTGGTCTACCCACCCGCGAGGCAGCGGGATGCCGGCCTGCGGGTGTTCATCGACTGGGTGTTGGAGCTGTGCGCGAGCCGCACGAACGTCTGGCGGCGCGACGGGTAGCCGCCGTCACTTCGCGCTGTCGCTCTTCGTCGCTCTTCGTCGCCTGGGATCGCTGGACCCGCGCCCCATTCGCGCCCCGGCGCTGAGGCACTGCCCTCCGCGTCACTCCCGGAGGGCAGTCCCTGACTTCGTCAGGCCTTGGCGCTCTTCGTCCCCTCGTGCTCGTCGCGGCCGTGGGCGGTGGCCACGGGGCTGGTCGCCTCCACGGCGGAGAAGGTCTCCAGGATCTTGTACGTGTGGCTGGCCCCGCGCGGCACGAGCCAGGAGTCACCCGGGTTGAGGAGGATCATCTGTCCCTCCAGGTGCAGCTCCGCGCGGCCCTTGAGCACGAAGCCCACCGTCTCGTAGTCGCGCGTGCTGAGGGGCTTCGCCTCGGCGGGCGGCTCGTCCTCCCACAGCCGCATGGCCACACGGACGCCGGATGCGAGGTACTTCTGGCCCATCTCCCCCTTGGGGGAGTGGCGGCTCTCGACCTTCTTCACGCTGGTGTCGCCCATGTTCGCCTCTCCTTGGGAGGCGGCGTGCGGCGCCGCGCTCCTCCTGGGGAGAAGGTAGGGAAGACCCCCGGCGCTGCCGGATGGCGTCGTGCGGTCGCCTGCCCGCCCTGCGTCCGGAAAGACGAAAGCCCAGCCTCCCTCGGGGAGACTGGGCTTCGAGGACTCACCTCAAGGGGTGAGTCGAAGGTTCAGCTGGGCTCAGACCGCGCGAACGTTCTGGGCCTGCAGGCCCTTGGGGCCCTTGGTGACTTCGAACTCCACCTTCTGGCCTTCAGCCAGGGTGCGGAAGCCATCCATGTTGATCGCAGTGTGGTGGCAGAAAACGTCTTCGCCATTGTCCTGCGCGATGAAGCCGAAACCCTTCGCGTCGTTGAACCACTTCACGGTACCCAATGCCATTGTGAGTCTCTTCTCTTTCTCTGCTCTGTACAGGTGAGAGGCTCGCGCCAACCACCGGTGCCGGAACGAACACCGCCCCGGCACGCCGGGCACTCTACCCACTTCCCGTGGGAACACCACTCCTGAGGGTGGTTTCCCGCTGGAAGCCGTCCTTCATCCGACACAGCGGAATCCGTCGAGGCCCGGCATTGGAACATCCCATGCCCCCCGGGGCATTCCGGACGGGATGCGCGGCCTTCACACTTCTTCACCGCGCCCGGGCGTGGGCTTCACACCCGCCTTCTACCTTGAGCTCCGTCAGAAACGACACGGGCCCGCCTGGTCGGCCGCCCGCCTGCTTCCTGGAGCCACGCACATGTTCGGATTCCTCTTCGGTACCGCCTGCCTCGCCGGTCTCTTCGCCACCCTGCGCCGGGGCCACTACTACCGCCACCACCACCACGGCCGCGGCGGCCGCTGGAACACGCGCCCCCGGCTGCGCTGGCTCTTCGAGCGGCTGGAGACGTCCCCCGGCCAGGAGAAGGTCATCGTGAAGGCCGTGGAGAACGTGCGCGAGGCCTTCGCCAAGGTGAAGGACCAGTGGGGCCCCAGCCGCACGTCGCTCGCGGGCTCGCTGCGCGGTGAGCACTTCGACGGCGCCATGCTGCGCGAGCTCTTCAGCCGCCACGACGTGGCGCTGGAGTCGCTGCGCAACGCCGTGCAGGACGCCCTGTCCCAGGTGCACGAGGCGCTGGAGCCCAACCAGCGCCGCGAACTGGCGGACATCATCGAGCACGGCTGGGGTTACGGCTGGCGCGGGCGGCGCTGCGGCGGGTACGGCCGCTGGGGTGGCCGTCCGCACAACGATGACGGCCCCGCGTCCTTCGTCTGAAAGCCCACCTGCCCCTCTTCCTGGAGACAACCCATGAGACACCGTCTGCTCGTCGTCCTCCTCGCCGCGGGTGCCATCGGAGGCTATGCCTCCGGCTTCGCGAGCCTCGCCCGCAACCACCGCTCCGCCTGCCACCGGGGCGACTGGGGCGGCCCCGCCTACCGCAACGGGGCGCCGCCGTACTGGGACTGGCACGCGCCCAGGCCCCAGGGCACCTCCGGGCCCGCCGACGCACCGGGACCGCGTTAGGATTCACTCCCGCCCATGCCCACCCGCGTCCTGCTCATCGATGACGACACCCGGATGTACGAGTTGCTCGCGGAGTACCTCGGGCAGAACGGCATCACCGTCAGCCACGCTCCCGATGGAGGCCGAGGGCTGGCGGCACTGGAGGCGAACGCCTTCGACGCCGTGCTCCTGGACGTGATGATGCCGGGCATGGACGGCCTGGAGGTGTGCAAGCGCATCCGGGCCAAGAGCCGCATCCCGGTGCTGATGCTCACCGCCAAGGGGGACGAGACGGACCGCGTGGTGGGGCTGGAGCTGGGCGCGGACGACTACCTGCCCAAGCCCTTCGGCCCGCGCGAGCTGCTCGCCCGCCTGCGCGCGGTGCTGCGGCGGGCCCAGCCGGCGGCGGTGGCGGACCGGATTGAGTCGAGCGGCGTCTCCATCGACGTGTCCGGGCGCGAGGTGAAGGTGGAGGGCAAGGCCGTGGAGCTGACAGGTTTGGAGTTCGACCTGCTGCTCGCGCTGGTGCGGCGCGCGGGCCGGGTGATTCCCCGCGACGCGCTCCTGGGCGAGGCGGGCCGCAACGACACGGTGGTGAGCGAGCGCACGGTGGACGTGCACATCTCCCACCTGCGCCAGAAGCTGGGAGACGTGGGCACGCGCCTCATCAAGACGGTGCGCGGCGTGGGCTACGTCTTCGCGAAGGAAGGCGCCTGATGGGCTGGGGCCACTGGCATCACGACGAGGAGCCCTGCATCCCGCGTCCCCCGCGGGGCTTCGGCCGCCACGCACGGCACGCACGGCACCATCACGACCACCGGCGCCGCTTCCACCTGGGCCGGCTGGGGTCCTTCGTGCAGGCGCGGCTGCGGCGCCGGCTGTTCGTCATGTTCGGGCTCACCATCCTGGTGACGGTGCTGGTGGTGTCGTGGGTGATGAACCTCACGGGTGGCAACACCTGGCGGCAGGAGACGGAGCGCGCGCGCTCGTTCGTGGGCCACCGCTTCGCGGAGGTGTGGGACGCGCCCGCCGCGCGAGCGTCGCTGGTGCGCGGCATCTCCGACGACCTGGACGTGGACGTGGAGCTGACGGACCTGTCCGGCGCGGTGGTGGCCCGGGGTGGCTCGCCGTGCACGAAGCCGGACGCGAGCATCCCGGTGATGCGGCAGGACACGCAGCTGGGGACGCTGCAGGCCTGCTACATGCAGACGCGCTCGCGGGGCCCCTGGCGCGCGGTGCTGCCGCTGGGCATCGCGGTGCTGGTGCTGTGGACGGCGGCGGGCGGCATCTCCTTCAAGCTGGCGCGGCCGGTGGACACGCTGGTGAAGGCCACGCAGGAGCTGGGCGAGGGCAAGCTGGGCGCGCGGGCGAGCGTGGACCGCCACCTCACCGGAGACTTCGCGGTGCTCGCCGAGTCCTTCAACGACATGGCGGCGCGCATCGAGAAGCAGCTGGCGGATCAGCGTGAGCTGCTGGCCGCGGTGTCGCACGAGCTGCGCACGCCCCTGGCGCGGCTGCGGGTGCTGACGGAGCTCTTGCGCGACGGCGGAGGCAACCCGCGCACGCTGGACCAGGTGGACCGCGAGGTGGTGGAGCTGGACGCGCTGGTGGGCGAGCTGCTCGCCAGCTCACGCCTGGACTTCGGGCAGCTCACGCCCAAGGCGCTGGAGGCGGGCGTGCTGGCGGCGCAGGCGCTGGAGCGCGTGGGGCTGTCCGCGACGCTTCTCCAGCCGGAGACGGACGACGTCGTGCTGATGGCGGACGCGACGCTGCTGGGCCGGGCGCTGGTGAACCTGCTCGACAACGCGCGCAAGCACGGCGTGGGCGTGGAGGCGCTGCGGCTGCAGGAGCACGGGAAGGAGCACCTGGCGTTCAGCGTGGAGGACCGGGGGCCGGGGCTGCTGCCCGGCGAGGAGACGCGCATCTTCCAGCCGTTCTACCGCAAGGACCGGGGCGGCGAGGCGCGCGAGGCCGGCTCCCTGGGGCTGGGGCTCGCGCTGGTGCAGCGCATTGCCCGGGCCCACGGCGGAGAGGCCTTCGCGGAGAACCGGCCCAACGGAGGCGCGCGCGTGGGCTTCACGGTGCGCAAGGCCGGGCCGCCGAACCTGCCGGCGGTCCTCCAGAGCGTCTGACCGTGGAGGAAGGGGCCGCGTCAAGCAGCCCCTCCCCCTCGCGCGGGACTACTGCTTCGCCTGCGCGTCCGTCGCGGCGAAGGCGAACGTGGCCTCCACGGGCGCGCCGTCCTTCACGGTGACTTCCGCCGTCTTCGTGCCCAGCGTCTCGTGCCACGCCTCCAGCGTGTACGTGCCCGCGGGCAGGCCCGTCAGCGTGAAGGTGCCGTCCGCGGCGGTGGTGGTGAAGTACGGGTTGGGGTTGCTCACCACGTAGGCCGTCATCCAAGGGTGCACGTCGCACTTGAGGCGCAGCACCTCCGCGTCCGACGGCAGCGGTTTCTGCACCGGCGCGCCCGAGGGCGGCTGCGCCACGTTGAACACCGGCCGCGTGCCCACCACGCCGCGCACGTTGTGCAGCGTGCCGTCGCTGTTCTTGAACACCACCTGCTGGCCCGCCACCGCACCCTGCACGCGCGGCACGTAGGTGCACTTGGACTGGTCCACCACCACCGGCGTGGACGGGGCCGCGGGCGCGCCCGCCACCGGGCCCTTCACGCGCACCAGCACATTCTGGAGCTTGCCGTCCTTCACCAGCACGGACTGCTCCTTCTCCGGCCGCCCGTCACACGCGGGGTCCGCGCTGGGCGCCAGGTCCGCCATCGCCGGCGGCGTGCCAGTGAAGGACACCGTGCCCTTCACCACGCCGTTGCCCGCGGGCGCCGGGGCCGCCGCCTCGCCCGTCCCCGCTCCCGCCGTGGGGGCCGCGGGCACGGCCTGCTGCGTGGGCGCCGCCGGACGCTCGGCGGGGGGCGCGGGCGCCTCCTCCTTCTTGCACGCGGGCAGGGCCAGGAGCCCCGCGACACCGACCATCGACAAGCCAAGCAGACGCAGCTTCATGAGGCGGTCTCCTCTGGAGGATTCTTCGTGAAAGGCACCAGGTAAATCCCACAACCCACAGCGCGGCGGCTACTCGCGGCGGCTCACGCTGAACGCGGCCAGCCCCACGAACACCGCGGCGAACGCCAGGAGCGCGGGCACCTCCCACCCCACCGTCGCCCCACCCTGCGAGCCCACCGCCACCGACGCCTGCGCCCCGTACAGCGCGCGGCGCACGCCCTCCACGGAGAAGCGCATGGGGTTGAGCGTCATCACCCACGACAGCACCGGCCCGGCGCCCTTCACCGGGAACATGGCCCCGGAGAGCACCCACATGGGCAGCATCACCAGGCTCATCACCGCGTGGTAGCCCGCGCTCGACTTCACCCACCACGCGAGCGCCATGCCCATGCCGGTGAGCGCCAGCGCCGACAGCACCATCACCGCCGCGAGCAGTGCGTAGTCCACCGACTTCACGTCCACGCCCGCCAGCGGCGCGAAGAGCAGGAACAGCGACGCCTGCATCAGCGCGATGGACGAGGAGCCCAGCGCCTTGCCCAGCACCACCGCGAGCCGCGAGCCCGGCCCCGCGAGCACCGCCTGGAGGAAGCCCTCCTTGCGGTCTTCAATGACGGTGATGGTCGCGAAGATGGCGCTGAAGAGCACCACCATGGTGACGACGCCCGGGAAGAAGAACTGCTGGTAGCCCAGCCCCTGCGCGCCCTCCACGCGGAACGACCCCGCGAAGCCCGAGCCGATGACGAACCAGAACAGGATGGGCTGCGCCAGCGCGCCAATCACCCGGCTGGGCTGCCGGAAGAAGCGCACCACGTCGCGCGACAGCAGCACCCGCACGGTGGCCCACTGCAGCGCCAGCGTCCCCGGCTCCCGGCGGTGCACGGAGGCGGACGAGGCCTCCACGGAGGACGAAACAGGCACGGGGATGTCAGCGCTCATCGGCGTTTCCTCGGCGCGGGCGTGGGCGCGGGAGCATCCGCCCCCAGCGCCTTCCCGGTGAGCTGGAGGAACACGTCCGCCAGCGTGGGCCGGCGCAGCGACACGGAGGCGAACCGTCCCGGGGGGAAGGCCTCCACCAGCCGCGGCACCAGCGCATGTCCCTGCGAAGCCTCCACCTGCACCCGCCCCTCCACCACCTTCGCTTGAAGCCCCAGCCGCTCCGTCACCTGCGCGGCCAGCGCCTCCGGCTCCGGGCCCTCCAGGGTCAGGATGTCGCCGCCCATGCGCGAGGCGAGCGCCCGGGGCGTGTCGCACGCCACCAGCCTGCCGGCGTCCAGCACCGCCAGCCGGTCGCAGCCCTCGGCTTCATCCGCGCGGTGCGTGGTGAGCAGCACGGTGACGCCCTGCGCGTCGCGCAGCCGCTTGAGGTGCGTCCAGAACGTGCGGAAGGCCGCCTCGTCCAGGCCCTGCGTGGGCTCATCCATCAGCACCACGCGCGGCTGGTGCACCAGCGCGCGCGCCAGCTCCAGCCGCCGGCGCATGCCGCCCGACCAGGTGCCCACCTTCTCATCGCCCCGGTCCAACAGGCCGATGAGCGACAGCATCGTCTCCACGCGCGCCTTCGCGTCCGCACCGCCCAGCCCGTAAAGCCGCGCGCCCAGCAGCAGGTTCTCCCGGGCCGTCAGCAGGTCGTCCAGGCTGCTGCGCTGGAAGATGATGCCCATCTGGCGGCGCAGCGCGGGGTCGCTCAGCGACAGCACCTTGCCGGCGAAGTGCACCTGCCCCGCGTCCGGCGCGAGCAGTCCCGCGAGCAGCTGGAAGGTGGTGGACTTGCCGGCGCCGTTGGGCCCCAGGAGGCCCAGGATTTCACCCGGCTGCACGGACAGCGACAGACCGTCCACGGCGGTGCGCCCGCCGAAGCGGCGCGTGAGCCCCTCGATGCGCAGCAGCGGCGGGGGCGGGGTCGGAACGGAGGTGTCAGGCATGCGAAGAGTCGACCTCGCGCCGGGACGCCGCGCTGACAGGGGGCGCTAGCCGCGGGGGATGCGGTCCAGCGTCATCGCGGCGAACAGGCCGGTGAGATACACGAGCGAATACAAGAACGTCTGGCGCGCCCAGGGCTTCCCCAGGTGCTTGAAGAAGCCCCACGCTCCCAGCCCCAGGAAGCCCAGCCCCAGCACCACCGCCGCCGCCAGGTACCACGTGCCCGCGATGTGCAGCTGGAAGGGCAGCAGCGTCATGGGGATGAGCGCCACCAGGTAGAGCACCACCTGCGCGCGGCTGGACTCGTCCCCGCGCTCCAGCGGCACGGACTTGAGCCCCGCGGCGGCGTACTCGTCCTTGCGGAACAGCGCGATGGCGATGAAGTGCGGCATCTGCCAGAGGAACATGATGGCGAACAGCGCGAAGCCGCCCGCGTCCACCATGTCCGTCACCGCCGTCCAGCCCATCAGCGGCGGCAGCGCGCCGGGGATGGCGCCCACCAGCATGGCCGCGGACGTGCGGGCCTTGAGCGGCGTGTAGGCCAGCACGTAGCTGAGCAGCGCGATGAGCCCCAGCACGCCGGTCAGCAGGTTGGCGCCCAGCACCAGCGCGGGCAAGGACACCGCCGCCAGCGACAGGCCGAACCACAGCGCCGTGTTCGGGTCCATGCGCCCGGCGGGCAGCGGCCGGTTGCGCGTGCGCGCCATGAACTGGTCGCTGTGGCGCTCCAGGTAGCAGTTGAACGCGTTCGCCGCGCCCACCGTCCCCGCCGTCGCCAGCAGCGTCACCAGCGCCCGCACCGGCCCCAGGGGCCCCGGAGCCAGGAACATGCCGCCCGCCGCGGTGATGAGCACCAGCGACGACAGCCTCGGCTTCGTGAGGGAGATCAGGTCGGACGCGGTGGAGGACTGGGACAAGGCACGCGCGCTCAAGCGGACTCCAGCAGGAGGCCCCGGACCGTGCTCGCTACCGGTCAGGGGGTGTGGGGTGCCCCTCCCATACCGTCACCCGGCAGGGGTGGCAAGGCTCCGGCGCCTCCGGAACATCAGCCTGCCTTGTCGCCCCCCTTCAAAAACGAAGCGCCGCGAATACCCGAAGAGGGGCATCGCGGCGCTCAGGGGACGGCGGGGAGGGTCTCAGTTCGACGCGAGACGCTGCGCGTCGGCGAGGTACTCGCCCTTGGGCTCGCGCTTCACGTACTCCTGCGCCAGCGTCTTCACCTTGCCCGACTGCTTGGGGTCCTTGGAGAGAAGCGAGGCGTAGAAGTAGTACACCGGGGTGTAGTTCTCGTCGGCCTGCAGCGCGCGCTGGTAGGTCTCGTCCGCCTTCGCGGCGTCGCCCTTGCCCTGGTAGACGCGGCCCAGCTCCGTGAGCGCGTTGGCGACGCGGTCCGGCTGGCCGAAGAACTCCTGGCTGGCCTTCTCCAGCTGCTCCTTCGCCTTGTCCCACTCGGAGCGCTCCCGGTAGATGGTGCCCATGGCGAGCCGGGCCTCCGGGTTCTTCGCCTTGGGGTCCTTCACCGCGCGCTGGTACTGCGCGAGCGCGTCCTCCAGCTTGTTCTGGCGGCGGTAGGCGTTGCCCAGCATCACCACCAGCTTGGGGCTGTCGCCCATCGTCTTGAGCGCGGTGACCAGGGCCTCGGAGGCCTCCTTCTCACCGCCCGGCTTGCCCATGAGGGCCTTGGCCAGCTCGACGTGGAACTGCGCGCGGCTGGCGTCCACGCGGATGGCCTTGCGGATCTCCTCCGCGGCCGCGTCGAAGTTGCCCTCCGCCAGCAGGCGGCGGCCCTTGATGAGGTTGAGCTCCGGGTTCTGCTTGTCCAGCGCGAAGCCGGTCTCCTCCGCCTTCGTGACCTCCTGCTTCGCCTTGGCGGGGTCCGCCGGCACGCCCGTCACCTCGGTCATCTTCTGCTGCTGGTCCGGCTTGAGGTTGGGCATGGCCAGCGCCACGCGGGCGATGAGCAGCGAGCGCGCGAGCTGCGCGGTGGCGAGCTGACGCGGGCTGGGCGGCGGCTCCGCCTCCAGCAGCTTCTTGATGTCCCGGCTGGCCACCGCGTAGTTCGGCTCGTCCTGCTCCAGCATCAGCAGCGAGCGGCCCAGCAGCGACTCCGGGTGGTCCTTCTCGTAGCGCAGGGCGAAGTCGTAGTTCTTCCAGGCGGTGTTGTCCTGGCCCAGCCGGCGGTACACGGCGCCCAGGCCGGCGTAGACGCGCGGGTCGTCCGGCGCCAGCGCCTGCGCGCGCTCCAGGCTGTCGCGTGCGCGCTCCAGGTCGCCCGCGTTCATCTGGATGAGGCCCAGCGTGAGGTACAGCAGCGAGGACGCCTTGTTCTGGTCGTTGAGCGCCTTGACCTGCGTCTCCAGCGAGGCCAGCGCGCCCTTGCCGTCGCCGCTGTACGTCTTGATCAGCGCCTGCGCGGCGATGAGGTGGCTGGACAGCTCCTTGCCCTTCTGGGCCGCGGCCAGGTGCTCCTCGGCCTGGCGGCGCGCGTCGTCGCCGCCGCCGTGCTCACCCCAGCGGATGGCGTACGCGTACGCGAGGTAGCCGTGCGCCGCGGTGGAGTCCGGGTCCACCTCCAGCGCCAGGTCCGCCGCCGCGCACGCCTTCTTGTAGCTGTCGAACGAGTCGTGCTTCAGCTGCTCGGTGGCGGCGTCCAGGTTCTTCTTGAGCTCGCGGCCGCGCTTCTTGGCCTGCGCCGAGTAGAAGCCGTACCCACCCGCGAACAGCGGGATGAGGATGAGCAGGACCAGCGACAGCATCTTGCTGCCCTTGCCCTTGGCCCCACCCTGGCGGCGCGGCGACGGCTCGTCGTCATCGTCCTCCACCTCTTCCACCACCACCTGCGGGCGGCGCTGGGTGGGGCGGGGAGCGGAGTCATCCGAGGTGCGCGCCGTGCGGGCGGCCTGCTGCGACGGGGCGCTGATGCGGCCCACGGGCGTGGCGGCCGGCTGCGCGGCGGCGGGCGGAGCCGTCACGGGGACGGTCGCGGCGGCGGGCGCTTCCGGGGCGGCCGGGGGCGGCGCGGCCACGGGCGCGAGCACCGGGGCGGGCGCGGCGGGACGCGGGAGCTCCACCTTGTACTGCTGGAGGAGCGTGACGGTCTCCGGATCACCGGGGTCCGCCTGGTAGGCCTTGAGGAGGTTGCCGCGGCCGACGTCCGCCTCGCCCCCCTTGATCTGAAGCACGCCCGCCATGCGCAAGGCGGCCTTGTCCTCTGGCTGGACCTGGAGCGCGCCCATCACCTCTTCGAGCGCCTTCTTGTCCTTGTTCTGCGCGGCGTAGACACGCGCCAGCAGGAGGCGGGGATCGGCCGCGGTCGGGTGCGCCTTGACGCCCTTCTTGCAGACGACCATCGCCTCCATGAAGCGGCCCAGGTCGAGGTAGGCCTCCGCCAGGGGCTTGTAGGCATCCGACGAGGGGTCGGAAGCGAACGAATGCTCAAGCTTCGCGAGCTCGGTGGGGCTCAACGTCTTCGATGGGGAGGTGGACATGAACCAGAAGGGGGCCCGGTAATTGGCCGGGAAGGATGCGGTACCGGAAGGCGGTTTTTATGGCATCCACAGTGCGGCACGTCAATCGCAGGGTTGGTGCCGGAAACGAGCTGCTTGACAGCAAGGTGGGGCTCCGGTACTAGCCCACTCACTTCGCGGGACCCAACGCCCGCGAGGCGCAGCAGGCAGCACGCAGTCCCCGTATGGGGGTGTAGCTCAGTTGGGAGAGCGTCGCGTTCGCAATGCGAAGGTCGTCGGTTCGATCCCGTCCACCTCCACCATGCAGAAACGAAGGGCCTCACGGGAAACCGTGAGGCCCTTTGCATTTCGGGCCATTGGCGAATTGCAAAGGCTTCCGGCTTTGTTATCCGGGGCCGATGACCGACCCGTCCGCCTCCCTGTCGTTCTTCGCCCGCTTCTGGCTCGCCTGGCTGTGCTTCTGGCGCTGCCTCGTGTCCCGCGAATTCGCGCAGGCCGTGCTGCCGACCAGCCGCGCCTATGACGCCGGCCAGCTCAAGGAGCTTCCGGCCGGGGATACGCAGGCCCCCCCGCCCGTGAAGACGCCTGTCGTCCAGGCCCCCGTCGCGCCCCCTCCCCCACCGCCCGAGCGCGAGCACGCCAGCGCCCTGTCGCTGCTGGCCATGCTCCAGCGCGAGGGGCGCTTCCTGGACTTCGTGCAGGAGAACGTCTCCGCGTTCCCGGACGCGGACGTGGGCGCGGCGGCCCGCATCGTCCACGAGGGCTGCCGCAAGGTGGTGCACCAGTACCTCACGCTCCAGCCGGTGCTGCCGCAGGGCGAGGGTGACCGGGTGACGGTGCCGGATGGCTTCGACGCGCAGCGCATCCGGCTCACCGGCAACGTGGCCGGCCAGCCTCCCTATGGAGGCACGCTGCGGCACCACGGCTGGGTGACCACCGAGGTGAAGTTCCCGTCCGTCTCCCCCGCCATGGAGCCGCGGGTGCTGGCGCCAGCGGAAGTCGAGCTCGCCTGATGCCCGCCCGGGCACCCGGCGGCGCATCCCCTGAAGTCCCCTTCTCTTCGAGGAACCACGAGGCCCCTTAAGGGGTTCCTGACCGATATGGCCCGATACGCAATCGGCATCGACCTGGGCACCACGCACTCCGCGGTGTCCTACTTCAACCTCGAGGACGGCAAGCCGCGCGGCCCCTCGCAGTCCATGCTGCCCGTGCCCCAGGTGACGGCGCCCGGCACCGTGGAAGCGCGGCCGCTCTTGCCCTCCTTCCTCTATCTGCCTGGCGCGCAGGAGTTCCCGGAGGGCAGCCTGGGGCTGCCGTGGAACAGCGAGCCGGGCGTCATCGCGGGTGACTTCGCCCGCTCGCACGGGGCGAAGGTGCCCACGCGGCTGGTGTCGTCCGCGAAGAGCTGGCTGTCGCACCCGGGCGTGGACCGTCGCTCCGCGCTCCTGCCCTGGCAGGCGCCGCCGGAGGTGCAGCGCGTGTCGCCGCTGGATGCGTCCGCGCGCTACCTGCGCCACCTGAAGGAGGCGTGGGACCACACCTTCGCGCGCGCGCAGGAGGAGTCCGGCAACGCGCTGTCCCACCAGGAGGTCATCGTCACCGTCCCGGCGTCCTTCGACGCGGCGGCGCGCGACCTGACGCTGGAGGCCGCGAAGGCGGCGGGCATCGAGCACATCACCCTGCTGGAGGAGCCGCAGGCCGCGCTGTACGCGTGGCTGGAGGCCATGGGGGAGAACTTCCGCAAGCAGGTGAAGCCCGGGGAGGTCATCCTCGTGGTGGACGTGGGCGGCGGTACGTCCGACTTCTCCGTCATCACCGTGAAGGACCGCGAGGGAGACCTGGAGCTGCTACGCGTGGCGGTGGGCGACCACATCCTCCTGGGCGGCGACAACATGGACCTCGCCCTGGCGCACACGCTCAACCAGCGGATGGCGGCGGAGGGCCGCAAGCTGGACGCGTGGCAGTTCAACGGCCTCACCTACGGGTGCCGTCAGGCGAAGGAGACGCTGTACGCGGACCCCTCCGTGGACCGGGTGCCCATCGCGATTCCGGGCCGGGGCTCGTCGCTCATCGGCGGCACGCTTCGCACGGAGCTGACGCGCGAGGAGCTGGACCGCGTCCTCACGGACGGCTTCTTCCCGGTGACGCAGGTGGCGGACCTGCCGCGCACCGCCCGGCGCACGGGCCTGGCGCAGATGGCGCTGCCGTACGCGCAGGACCCGGCGGTGACGAAGCACCTGGCGGCGTTCCTCACCCGGCAGGCCCAGGCGCTGGCGGCCAGCGCGGACTCGCCGGTGGACGTGGCGGGCAAGGGCTTCCTGCACCCCACCGCGGTCCTCTTCAACGGCGGCGTCTTCAAGGCCGGCCCGCTGAAGGGCCGCGTGATGGAGGTCCTCAACCAGTGGCTCGCCTCCGAAGGGGCGCCCCCGGCGAAGGAGCTGGAGGGGGCGGACCTGGACCTCGCGGTGGCGCGGGGCGCGGCGTACTACGGCTGGGTGCGCCAGGGACACGGCCTGCGCATCCGCGGCGGCACGGCGCGCGCCTACTACGTGGGCGTGGAGACGGCGATGCCGGCGGTACCGGGCATGGAGCCGCCGGTGAAGGCGCTGTGCGTGGCGCCCTTCGGCATGGAGGAGGGGACGCAGGCGGACGTGCCGCCGCAGGAGTTCGGCCTCGTCACAGGCGAGCCCACCAGCTTCCGCTTCTTCGCGTCGTCCGTGCGGCGTGACGACCGGGTGGGCGAGATGGTGGAGGACGTGGAGTCGGAGCTGGCGTCCGGAGGGCTGGAGGAGGTGGCGCCGATTGAGACGACGCTGCCCGGACAGCCCACGCCCTTTGGCGACCTGACGCCGGTGAACCTCCAGGCGGCGGTGACGGAGGTGGGCACGCTGGAGCTGCGGTGCCTGGAGAAGAACGGCTCCGGGCGCTGGAAGCTGGAGCTCAACGTGCGCATGAAGGAGTAGAAGGGGCCCCGCACACCGGAGGCGTATGCGAATCGTCGGCATCGACCTGGGCACCACCCATTGCGCGGTGGCATCCGTGGATCCAGGCAGGGGCGCGGGGGCGCCCGTCGAGGACTTCCCCCTGCCCCAGCTCGTCCGCCAGGGCGAGGTGGCCGCGCGGCCGCTCCTGCCGTCCACCGTCTACGTCCCCGCCGGCCACGAGCTGGCCCCGGAGGTGCTGCGCCTGCCCTGGGGCGACGACGGCGGCCCGTGGGTGGTGGGCGAGCTGGCCCGCTGGCAGGGCGCGCGCGTGCCCGGCCGGCTCGTGTCGTCCGCGAAGAGCTGGCTGTGCCACCCGGGCGTGGACCGCTCCGCGCCCATCCTCCCGTGGGGCGCGCCCGCGGACGTGCAGAAGCTGTCCCCGGTGGACGCGTCCGCGCTGCTGCTCACGCACATGGCCCGCGCGTGGGACCACGCCCACCCGGACGAGCCCCTGTCGAAGCAGGAGGTGGTCATCACCGTCCCCGCGTCGTTCGATGAAGCGGCGCGCGCCCTCACGGTGAGCGCGGCGCGCAAGGCGGGGCTGGAGAAGTTCACCCTGCTGGAGGAGCCGCAGGCGGCCTTCTACGACTACACCGCGCGCCACCGCTCCGGCCTGGAGCAGACGCTGGCCCAGGTGCGGCTGGTGCTGGTGGTGGACGTGGGCGGCGGCACCACGGACTTCACGCTGGTGCACGCGGGCGTGTCCCCGGAAGGGCCCATGCTGCGGCGCCTGGCGGTGGGTGACCACCTGATGCTGGGCGGCGACAACATGGACGCGGCGCTTGCCCGGCGCATGGAGGAGAAGCTCACGCAGAACGGCCGGCGCCTGTCCGCGACCCAGTGGACGCAGGCCATCCAGGCCGCGCGCACCGCGAAGGAGGAGCTGCTGGGGCACGCGCCGCCGGAGCGCTACGGCATGTCCATCATCGGCGAGGGCAGCCGGCTCCTGGGCGGCACGCTGTCCACGGAGCTGGGCCGCGACGAGGCGCACGCGCTGGTGCTGGACGGCTTCTTCCCGCTGTCCCCGCCCGAGGACCGGCCCCGGCGCTCGGCGCGCATGGCGCTCCAGGAGCTGGGCCTGCCGTACGTGCAGGACCCCGCCGTCACGCGGCACCTGGCGGCCTTCCTCGCGCAGCACGCGGCGGCGGGCTTCGCGGCGCTGGGCGAGACGCCGTCCCACGAAGGCGCCCTGCCCCGCCCGGACGCCATCCTGCTCAACGGCGGCGTCTTCAACTCGCCGCAGATCTCCGCGCGGCTCATCGACGCGCTGTCCGCGTGGTGGCCTCAGGCGCCGCGCATCCCGCTGCTCAAGCACGAGTCGCTGGAGCTCGCGGTGGCGCGGGGGGCCGCGTACTACGGGCTGGTGCGGCGCGGGCACGGCCTGCGCATCGGCGGTGGTGCGGCGCGCGCGTACTACGTGGGCCTGCAGCGCGGCCCGGACAGCACGGAGCAGCCCACGCTGTGCCTCATCCCTCGCGGCTTCGAGGAGGGCCAGAAGGTGGACCTGGGCGAGCGCCCCTTCACGCTCACCCTGGGCCGGCCGGTGCAGTTCGCGCTCTACTCCACGACGAGCGACCGCATCGACAAGCCGGGGGACCTGGTGCCGCTGGCGGAGGACCTGAAGCCGCTGCCGCCCATCCACACGCTGCTCAAGGGCGCGTCGGGCAAGGTCAGTGAAGTGCCGGTGCACCTGCAGGCGGCGCTCACGGAGATTGGCACGCTGGAGCTGTTCTGCGTGTCGGACGTCGCGGACGAGCGCTGGCGCCTGGAGTTCGAGCTGCGCGGCACCGGCGGCTCGCACGAGCTGACCGTCACGGAGTCCATGCCCGCGAGATTCGCCGAGGCGAAGGACAACGTGGAGCGCGTCTACGGCAACAAGCCGCTGCCCCTGGGGCCCAAGGACGTGAAGCAGCTGTCGCGCACGCTGGAGAAGGTGCTGGGCCCGCGCGAGACGTGGCGCGTGCCGGTGCTGCGTGAGCTGTGGAGCACGCTCTACGCGGGCGCGAGCAAGCGCCGCCGCTCCGACGACCACGAGCGCGTCTTCTACAGCCTCACCGGCTTCTGCCTGCGCCCCGGCTTCGGCTACCCGCTGGACGGCTGGCGCGCGGAGCAGACCTTCAGCCTCTTCGACGCGCTGGTGCAGCACCACCAGGACAAGGCCGTGTGGACGGAGTTCTGGGTGATGTGGCGACGCATCGCGGGCGGCCTCACGGAAGCGCAGCAGCAGAAGCTGTACGGCTACCTCCAGCCGCACCTCTCCCGGCGCGTGCCGCCGGAAGCGCCCACGCAGGGCGGCAAGCTGAAGGGCATCCAGCCGGAGGGGTTGGACGAGATGATCCGCACCGCCGCCTCGCTGGAGCACCTGGTGCCCGGTGACAAGGCGGAGGTGGGCCGGTGGATCGCCGCGCGCCTGAAGGCCGAGTCCCGCTCCGGCGGCCCGTGGGCGTGGGCCCTGGGCCGGCTGGGCGCGCGCGTGCCGCTGTACGGCAGCAGCCACAAGGTCGTGGACGTGGAGACGGCGGAGGCGTGGCTGGAGCTGCTGCTGTCGCTGGACCTGCGCAAGGTGGACGGCGCGCCCTTCGCCGCCGCCCAGCTCGCGCGGCTCACCGGCGACCGCACGCGCGATCTGGATCCGGCGCTGCGCGAGCGCACGGCCCAGGCGCTGGTGGCCGCGAAGGCCGCGGACACCTGGGTGCGGATGGTGCGTGAAGTGGTGGCGCTGGAGGCCGCGGACGAGGCCCGGGCGCTCGGCGACACGCTGCCCGCGGGTCTGCGGCTGTCCTGAGCGGGCGGATCCGTGACATGCGGGGCGCGCGGCTTGAGGCGCGCGCCCCGGCGGGGCGGATCATCCCAGACGGTGGATCAGACCTGGGCGGTGGCCGTCACGTCGGCCGCGACCGCGACCGGGGCGTCGACGAGCGTCGGAGCCACGGGCGCGGCGTCGAGCGGCACCGAGGCGACGACCTGGAGCACCGGCTCCACGGCGGCGACGGCGGGCACCTCGACGGTGGCGACCTGCGACTCGTCCTTCTTCGGCTTCTTCGTGCCCGCGCCCGAGCGGCAGCCCCGGCACCACGGCTGGTTGCGGATGGCGCCGTCCGCCATCTTCCGCAGCCCGAACTGCGCCAGCGGCTTGAGCGTCTTGCACTTCAGACACATCAGCGAGATGAGCACCTCGTGGCCGTCAGCGTCGTAGACGGAGGACTTGCGCCGCTTGCGCGGCTGGCCCGGCTCCCGCGCCTCTTTCTTCTCGGGCGCAACGGGGACCATCATCGGGGTCACTTTGTAGAGCATCTCTTCTGTCCCTCCCACGCACGGGCTCCAACTTGCTCGCGCTGGCCTTCCGGGCCGCGCCTGCAAGGGCTCTCGCGTGCCCTAGAGTAGGGAGGTTTCCCTCCGTTGGAAACTGATCCCAGGCCGAAAATTCGGCCCGGGCCGCCTTCTGTTGATCTTCCGCTGGGTTGCGCCGCGATCCAGCCCCAGCGGATCAGCACGGAGAGAAAATTTCCAACGGCGGGCGCGACTTTTTCAGGGCTTCGCGTCCGCGCAGGGCCCCTCCGCCTTCGTCAGGTGCACGCGCCCGAGCGCCGGGGGCTTCAGCACGTTGCCGTGGGCACGGCCGTACTCAATCAGCACCTCGCGCAGGTCCTGGCCCTGCAACAGGTTGATACGTTCCCGTGGCACCTTGGACGTCAGTGGCCCCACCCCGTCGCCTCCGCGCAGCAGGAAGTCCGGCATCGCGACCCGGTAGGTCTGCTTCGGCTTCGGCAGCTTGTTTCCCGGCCACGTCATGCCCTCGAAGCGATCCCACCCCGGGCACGCGCCCAGCGTCACCTCCAGCCCGGACACCGCGAAGACGCCCTTGCGCCCGCCATAGGCCAGCGACAGGAAGCTGAGCAGCTGGTCCTTGTCCAGCTCCAGCACCGCGAGCGTGTTGTCGAAGGGGAGGACTTCATAGAGCTTCCCGAAGGTGAGCGGCCCCTGCGGAAGGTCCGCCCGGATGCCGCCCGCGTTCATCACCGCCACGTCGGCGCGGGCCTTCTCCCGCATTGCGTCCGCGATGAGGTTGCCCAGCGCGCTCTCGCCCTCGTACACCTGGGGCATGCGGGCCTGGACCTCCACGCCCACCGGGCGGCGCTGCTCCTCCTCCACGCGCGCCTCCGCGGGGGCCACCAGCGCCTGCACGCGGGCGTCCGGCGTCACCGGCTGGCCCAGGAAGGTGGCCGGCACCAGCCGCACGTCCTTCGCGTCCTTGAGCACCCGCGCGTCGCAGGTCTTCCGCGTGGCGTCCACGGCGCCGCACACCGGGATGGCGGCCTGGATGCGCGTGCGCTCGGGGAGCACGCGGTGGGTCACCGGATCCACGAAGAGGTCCACCACGCCGAACGAGCGCGCCAGGCCCGTCGTCTCGATGACCGGCACGTCGCCGAAGAAGTGCCCCATGGGCTGGTGCGTGTGGCCCGCCACCACCGCGTCCACCGCGCCCTTCGGCAGCGACTCCACCACGGCGTAGATTTCCCCGTCGTCGCGCTCGCACCCGGACGTGTCACGTGGGTTCGCCAGGTCCGTGCACTTGCCGCCCGCGTGCGCGATGGCGACCACCACCTCCGCGCCCTGCTCGCGCAGCGACCTCGCGGCCTCCCTCGCGGCGTCGGCCAGGGGCTGGAACTTCAGGCTCGCGACGTTCACGGGGTTGGTGGTCTGCGGCGTGGACAGCGTCGTCAGGCCCAGCAGGCCCACCTTCACGCCCTTCACGGTGACGACCGTGGTGCCGTCATTGCCCAGCCACGCCGGGTGGCGGCCGTCCTTCTCGCGCACGTTGGCGGACAGGAAGGGGAACTTCGCCTGGGCCACGCGGGCCTTGAGCGCGCCCAGCGGGTCCTCGTCCGGACGGCGGGCCACGGGCTCCGAGCCCACCGGCCCGTAGTCGAACTCGTGGTTGCCGATGGCGACCGCCGCGTAGCCCAGCAGGTTGTACACGTCGACGACGATGGCGCCCTCGACCAGGTTGGACGCCAGCGTGCCCTGGAACAGGTCGCCGCCGTCCACCAGCAGCACGCCGCCCGGGTTGTCCTCGCGCAGCCGCGCCACGTAGGACGCGAAGAGCGCCGCGCCCCCCTCCTCCACCTTCTGCCCGTCCGGCAGCGTGGCGCGGTGGGGCATCACCCAGCCGTGGAAGTCGTTGGTGCCCACCACCGTGAGCCGCACGGGCTCGGCGGGGGGAGGCGCGGGGGGCGTGGCGGCGGGTGCGGGCGTCGGGCCGCCCTTGCAGGCGCAGGCGAGCAGCGCGAGCGCCAGGGCGGTGGAGCGGAAGGAGCGCATGGGGCGCGCACTTCATCCCGCCCCCCTGTCGCTTTCAACCCGCTTCGAGTCTCAGCCGCGGCGCCGGCGGCCCAGGAGCGCCATGGCCAGCAGGCCCAGCGTCGCGACGGCCGACACCGGCGCGCTGGTGCACCCGCAGCCGCTGTCGTCGTCGCCACCCTCGCCGCCAATCGGGTTGCCATCTCCCGGATTGATGATGACGCCACCGCCGTCCGTGCCGGTGCCGCCGTCTGCCGTCCCGGCGTCCACCTGCTGCTGCGCGATGGTGAGCGGCGGCGTGAAGGCCCGGGCCACGTTGCCCCAGGAGGTGAGCTTCAGGTTGTCGCTCAACGTGCTGCTGCTCATGCCGTCATGCGCGACGAAGAGCCCCTCCGGGAAGGCCGTGCCCAGCGCGCCGGAGAACGCCACCAGCCCGCGCGACTGCTCCACCGCGTCGGTGCCGCCGTCCTGCACCAGTTGGAACGCCCCCACCCGGCCCAGCGTGCGCCGGTCGAAGACGACGAAGGTGTTCGCGTTCGGATCCGCCGCGATGAGGTAGCCGTCCAGGCCGGAGATTTCGTACAGCGCGAGGCGCCCCACGGACGTCAGGCCGCCGTCGCCCAGCCCCACCACCTGCGTGCCCGTCGTCCCGGCGTCCGCGTCCGCGCCGTAGCGATAGAGCCCCTGCCCCTGCTGTGCCACGTAGAGCGCGCGGTAGGCCGGGTCCACCGCCAGCCCCAGCACCGCGCCGGCCGGGATGTCCCGCAGGGGGGTCGCCGTGACGCCACCGTCGGTGGGCGTCAGCGCGAACTGCCGCAGGCCGCCCGATGCCAGGGCGCCAAAGGCCTGGAGGGAGCCGTCCACCCCGCGGGCCATGCGCACCGTCCCGTAGCTCACCCCCGAGCCCAGCGGGGGCACCGTGGGGGACAGGCGGGTCAGGCCGCCGCCGTCCGCGTTGGGATCCATCACGTAGGGCACGAGCCCCGTCAGCGTGGGGTTGGCGCTGAGCACCAGCGCCCCGGACGTGCCGCCCGCCAGGGGGAAGCCTCCCAGCACGTCCACGCTCGAGGACGTGCCCTCGGTGACGGCCTGGAGCTCCCCGCCGTCCAGGGCGTAGGTGAACAGGCCGTTGTTCTGGTCCGCCGTGATGAGTCGGCTGTCGGCCGGGTTGGCCGGGTTCACCCACAGGGCCACGTCGTTCACCGTGCCGCCCCCGGAGCGGGCCCCAGGCTGGGTCTGGACGGTGTACGGCGCTTGCACAGGCGCCGTCTGAGCCCCCGCCGCCGTGCTCACGAGTACGGCCGTCAACGCTGGGAGGGAGAGGTTGCGCATGGGCGGCTCCTGGGCAGGTCGCTCCCTACCTAGGCATAGGCCCGTCCCCATTCAAGTTCCCTGGAACCCTGGGACTGTTGGCAGACGGCGAAAGCCTCGGGTACAACGACCACCGTCTTCCAGCGAACAGACAAGGGCCATGGCCAAGCGCGCACTCATTACGGGCATCACGGGGCAGGACGGCAGCTATCTGGCGGAGCTGCTGCTCAAGAAGGGCTACGAGGTGCACGGCATGGTGCGCCGCTCCTCCGAGGAGAAGTTCGAGCGCATCGCTCACCTCCAGGGGAAGGTGCAGCTGCACCAGGGCGACCTCTTGGACCAGTTCTCGCTGGCGGCCCTGCTGAACCTCACGCAGCCGGACGAGGTCTACAACCTGGCGGCGCAGTCCTTCGTGCCCACCAGCTGGAACCAGCCGGTGCTCACCGGTGAGTTCACCGCGCTGGGCGTGACGAAGATGCTGGAGGCCATCCGCCACACCCGCCCGCAGGTGCGCTTCTACCAGGCGTCCTCCAGCGAGATGTTCGGCAAGGTGCTGGAGGTGCCGCAGTCGGAGGACACGCCCTTCTACCCGCGCAGCCCGTACGGCGTGGCGAAGGCGTACGGCCACCACATCACCGTGAACTACCGCGAGTCCTTCAAGCTCTTCGCGGTGAGCGGCATCCTCTTCAACCACGAGTCGCCCCGCCGCGGCCTGGAGTTCGTCACGCGCAAGGTCACGTACAACGTGGCGCGCATCAAGATGGGCCTCCAGGACACGCTGCCCATGGGCAACCTGGACGCCAAGCGCGACTGGGGCTTCGCGGGTGACTACGTGGACGCCATGTGGCGCATGCTCCAGCAGGACACGCCGGAGGACTTCGTCGTCGCCACCAACGAAACGCACACCGTGCGGGAGCTGGTGGAGATCGCCTTCGCGCGCGTGGGCCTGGACTGGCAGAAGCACGTGAAGATCGACCCCGCGTTCGTGCGCCCCGCGGAGGTGGACCTGCTCATCGGCAAGTACGACAAGGCCAAGGAGAAGCTCGGCTGGGAGCCCACGGTGCGCTTCAAGCAGCTCGTGGAGATGATGGTCGACGCCGACCTGGAACGCGTGAAGGCAGGACAGCGGTAAGATGCGCGTCCTCGTCACGGGAGCGGATGGATTCGTCGGCCGGCATGCCTGCGCAGCCCTTCGGGCGGCCGGCGACGAGGTGGTGGAGGTGCATGGGCCCCGCGGCGAGGGCATCAGCAGCACCGCCCTGCACTTCGACGTCGCCGACGAGGCGAAGGTCAAGGCGGCGGTCTCCGAGGTGAAGCCGGAAGCGGTGCTGCACCTGGCCGGCTTCAGCTCGGTGGCCAAGAGCCACCAGAACCCCGCGCGCGTCTTCGCGGTGAACACCATGGGCGTGGTGCACCTGCTCACCGCGCTGCGCGAGAGCGCCCCCAAGGCGCGCGTGCTGCTGGTGAGCTCCGGTGAGGTGTACGGCCCCGTCGCGGAAGGGACCCTCGCGAAGGAGGGCCACCCGCACGTGCCGCTCAGCCCCTACGCCGCGTCGAAGTCCGCGGGGGAGCTGGCCGGCGAGCAGTTCTTCCGCAGCTACGGCATGGAGGTCATCCTCGCCCGGCCCTTCAACCACCTGGGCGCGGGGCAGGACCCCACCTTCGTGGTGCCGTCGTTCGCGGCGCAGATTCGCGCCATCGCGCTGGGCACGGTGGACCCCATCCTGCGCACGGGCAACCTGGACGCCATCCGGGACTTCTCCCACGTGAAGGACGTGGTGGACGCGTACCGGCTGCTGCTGCTCAAGGGCGAGGCGGGACAGGCCTACAACGTGGGCAGCGGCGAGGGCCGCACCATCCGCAGCGTGCTGGAGGAGATGATTGCCCTCTCCGGCGTGCAGGCGCGCATCGAGCTGGACCCCGCGCGGCTGCGCCCCTCGGACATCCCCAGCCTCGTGGCGGACACGACCAAGCTGCGCGCGCTGGGCTGGGCCCCGAAGCTCACCGTCGCGGACGCGCTGCGCGACGTGCTGGGCCCCAGGGTGGGCGCGCACTGACGCAAGCCGCTGGCCGCGCCTCAGGTGGGGCGCGCCAGCGACTGCCACGCCTCCAGGCGCCGGTCCAACGCGGTGAGGGCCCACAAATCCCCCGCGTTGCCCGGCTTCACGGCGGCCAGGTCCCGCTGGACGAACTCGCGGGCCTTCACCTCCCCCCACTCCGACAGGATGCGCAGGGCCATCAGCGACGGCTTGCGCGCGACGAGCCGCAGGAGCACGTCCTGCACGCGCGGGCTTCGCTCCGCGTCCGCCAGCCGCTGCACGGCCTCATGACGGGACTCCGGCGTGGAGTCCTCCGCCTCCGCCTCCAGCGGCGCGGCCAGCTCCGCGAAGCGCGCCTCGTCCAGCAGGGCCGCCGGACGCCGGCTCTCCCAGTGCTCCACCGTCACGGTGGTGCGCCCCCTGGCCACGCACTCGCGGCGGATGCCGTCGTTCTTCAGCATGGCCAGCACCCGCTCCGGCGCGGGGGTGCCGCCCTCCACCGTGCGCAGCGCGCGCTGGGACAGCATGGGGGACTGGCCCAAGAGGTGCGTGCGCAGCACCGTGGCCTCGACCGTCTTCTCCTCGCCGGGGGGCACGCGGTCCCACTTGAGGAACACCTCCGCCAGGCCGCGCTCGCGCACGTACCAGCGGTACTCCAGCCACACCGCCCCGCCCCGCTCCGCGAAGCGCGGGTCCGAGGGCTCGTGGAGGCGGGGCGCGCCCTCCCGCGTGCCGGAAAAGCAACGGTCCAACAGCTTCTGGGCGTCTTGAAGTCGCATGGGGAGCGGGCGGCCATTGTAGAGGCCTGCGTCAGGTTCCTCCATCGCCGCACGTTCGTGTCATCATTACACCAAGCTTCAGGGAGACTTGCGATGCCCACGACGTCGTCGCCGCGATTCACCTTCTTCTGGAAGGAGGACTCCTTCTTCTCGCAGTGGCACCCCTCCGTGTTCGAGGTGGAGGGCGTGCGCTACACCTGCGCGGAGCAGTACATGATGGCGGGCAAGGCGCGCCTGTTCGGCGACACGCGCGTGCTGGATCAGGTGCTGCGCGCCGCCACGCCCAAGCAGCACAAGGCGCTGGGCCGCAAGGTGAGCCCGTTCGACGCGGCCGTCTGGGAGCGCGAGCGCGAGCGCATCGTCTACGAGGGCAACCGCGCGAAGTTCACGCAGCACCGGCACCTCCTGGAGGCGCTGCTCGCCACCCGGGGCACCGTGCTGGTGGAGGCCAGCCCGCTGGACCGCATCTGGGGCGTGGGGCTGAACGCGGAGGACCCGCGCATCCAGGACCCGTCCACGTGGCGGGGGCTGAACCTGCTGGGCAACGTGCTGACGCGCCTGCGCGAGGACCTCCTCGCGCAGGGAGCGGGCACGGTCAGAACTTGAAGCGGGCGGACTGCTCCGGCACGCCGTTGAAGTCCAGGTGGAGCGTGGCGTGGTCGCCGTGGCCCTTCTCGCTCCACTCCTGCTGCAGCGTGGACAGGTCGAACGCCAGCTCCTTGTAGACCAGGGCCTTGCACCGGTCGTTGTTCGCGTCGTGCAGCAGCGTGAGCTCGGCGCGAGGCTCGCCCGCCGCCGTCTTCGTGAAGCGCCCGTCCCACGCCAGGCCGTAGCGGTGCTCCCGGCAGCCGCCGCCGTGGCGGACGTGGATCGTCAGCACGTTGCCCTTCACGCTCTGCGACTCGATGGAGAGCGGGTCGCGGGGCGCGGGCGTCTCCGTGATCTCCAGCGGCAGGACGACGGCCGGCTCCTGGCCTTCCGCCTCCGCCGCGGGCGACGGGGCCTGCTTCTCCGGGGGCGTCACGGGGGTGGGCGGTGCCTCCTGCTGCGCGGCCGGGGCCGGCTCCTGGGCCTCGTCCTTGCGCGCGGCGTTCGACCCCGCGCACCCGAGCAGCATTCCGCAGACGATTCCACTCCACACGAGCAGTCGCATGTTCCTCCAGGGGGCCCTTCCCGGGCCGGTTGAGTGCCTACCGGTGGTGGCGAAGCGCCGCATCGTAGGCGGCCCGCGTGCCTTCCGCGGTGCGGGCCCAGGTGAACTTCGCGGCCTGACGCGGGCCCGCCTCCGACAGCGCGCGGCGCTCCCCGGGGGAACGCAGCAGCCGGTCGATGACCGCCGCCAGTCCTTCCGCGTCGTCCGGATCCACCGCGGGCGCGGCACTGCCGCACACCTCCGGCAACGAGCCCGCCGTGGACACCACCGTGGGCGTGCCCAGGCGCATGGCCTCGAGCGGCGGCAGGCCGAAGCCCTCGTAGCGCGAGGGGAAGACGAACAACGCCGCGCGCCGCATCAGCGCGTAGAAGATGGCCGGGGTCTGGTAGCCCAGCGCCCGCACGTCCAGCCCTTCCGAGCGCAGCCGCTCGATGCGCGTCTCCACCGTGCCCGAGCCGAACCAGCGCTGCCCCGCCAGCACGAGCGTGAAGGGCCGGCCGCGCGCGTGCAGCCGCTCCTGCGCGTCCAGCACCAGGTCCACGTTCTTGCGCACGTCGAGCGAGCCCGCGTACAGCACGTAGTCCTTCGGCAGGTTCAGCGCGTGGAGGAAGTCCTCGTCGGCCGCGTCCAGCGTGGGCGCGTTCACGTGGTCCACGCCGTTGGGCACGACGACGGCGCGAGGCTCCACCTGGGGGAAGCGGCGCACCAGGTCCTGGCGCGTGCACTCGCTGACGCACACCAGCCGGTCCGCGAGCATCAGGCTTCGCGCGAGCCACAGCCGGAACTGCCACCGGAACGGCGTGGACACCGTGTGTGGCAAGTCCAACGGCACCAGGTCATGCACGGTGAGCACGTACGCCGTGCCCGGCGTGCGCGTGAGCGGCAGGTTGAAGTTGCTGAGCGCGTGGTAGACGGCCGGCGGCGAGGCCTTGAGCTGCCGGGGCAGCGTGGCCAGCGTCCACGGCGTCCGCTTCTGGACGCCTCGCGGGTGCTCCCCGGACTTGCGCGCGCCCATCCGGTCCAGGGAGACGCCCTGGGCCTGGAGCGCGTCCGCGAGGCAGCGGGTGTACAGGCCGATGCCGGTGGTGGGCTCGTCCCACAGGGTGGCGTCGAAGGCGATGGGTCCGGGGGTCGACACGGGCCGCCTCATACCATGCCGTGTGGTACATACGGCCCCCCATGGCGGTCCATCAGTTGATCCCGAGCTTCGGCCCCGGCGACGCCTCCGGTCAGGCCGCGCTGCACCTGCAACTCCTGCTGCGCCGCATGGGGCACGCGGGGGACATCTACGCGGAGGAGGTCGCCGGAGGGCTGCAGGGCCTGGCCCGCCACGTCTTCACGCTGAAGCCCCAGCCGGATGACCTGGTGCTGTACCACCACGGCATCGCGTCGCCGTTGAGCGGCCGGCTGATGCACCTGGAGTGCAAGCGGGGCGTGGTGTTCCACAACATCAGCCCCGCGCGCTTCTACCGCGACACGCCGCTGGAGCACGCGCTGGTGGCGGGCCGCGCGCAGGTGGCCGCGATGGCGCCCTTCCTGGACGTGTCCATCGGGGACTCGGACTTCAACGGCGCGGAGCTGCGCGTCGCGGGCCACCGCAACGTGCACACGGTGCAGCTCTTCATCGAGAAGGAGCGCTTCGCCGCGTCCGTGGCGGATGCGAAGAAGCTCGAGGAGCTGTCCGGGCCCGGGCCCACCCTGGTGTCGGTGAGCCGGGTGATGCCGCACAAGCGCTTCGAGGACCTGCTCGCGCTGCACCGGGAACTGCTGCGCATCCGCCCCCAGGCGCGCCTGCTCATCGTCGGCGGCTACGAGCCGGGCAGCCGCTACTTCAAGCTGCTCCAGCGCGAGATGAAGGACCTGCGCGGGGTGCACTTCCTGGGGCGCCTGTCGCATCCGGAGCTGGTGGCCGTGTACCGCTCCGCGTCCGTCTTCGTCTCCATGAGCGAGCACGAGGGCTTCAGCGTGCCCATCATCGAGGCCATGGCCTCCGAGGTCCCGGTGCTCGCGTACGCGGCGGCGGCGGTGCCGGAGACGCTGGGCGGGGCGGGCATCGCGTTCGACCAGAAGCGCTATGCGTTCCTCGCGGAGCTGGCGGTGGACCTGAGCGAGGACCGCGACCTGCGCAAGGCGGTGCTCGACGGCCAGGCGCGACGGCTCCAGCACTTCTCTCCCACCGCCGCGCAGGTGTCGCTGACGCGCGCGCTGGAGGGCGTGGTGGCGCCGCCGCCCCGTCCGCGCAAGGCCCCGGCGAAGCGGCCGCGCGTGGCGCTGGTGGTGCAGCGCTACGGCGAGGTGACGGGCGGCGCGGAGAGCCACGCCGCGCAGGTGGCGGAGCACCTGGCGCCGCACTGGGACGTCACGGTGGTGACGACCTGCGCGAAGAACCACCTGACGTGGGAGAACGCCTTCCCGCCCGGCGAGGACCGCGTGGGCCGCACGAAGGTGCTGCGCTTCCCGGTGACGCGCACGCGCAACATCCACGCGTTCAACGGGCTGTCGCGGCAGGTGTTCGGCCACGGCAACGAGCGGCTGCGCGAGGAACAGTGGGTGGCCGAGCAGGGCCCGCTGAGCCCCGGGCTGCTGGAGCACCTGGCGACGACGCAGGACGCGTACGACGGCTACCTGTTCTTCACGTACCTCTACGCGCCCACGGCGTGGGGCCTGCCGCTGGTGGCGGACCGCGCGCTGCTGGTGCCCACCGCGCACGACGAGCCGCCCATCCGCTTCGGCGTCTACGGCGACGTGTTCAACCGGCCCCGGGTGTTGATGTGCAACACGCCGGAGGAGGTCGACATGATTGGCCGCTTCCACCCGGACCATGCGCGGGCGCGTGTGGTGGGCGTGGGCGTGGAGGCGCTTCCGGCGGTGCCCGACCGCTTCCGGGCGAAGTACGGCGTGCACGGCCGCTACCTGCTCTACGTGGGCCGCCTGGAGCCAGGCAAGGGCGTGCCGGACCTGCTGACGTTCCACCGCAAGCTGCGGGCGAAGTACCAGGACGCGCCGGAGCTGGTGCTCGCGGGCGAGGCGCACATGGACGTGAGCGGCGAGGGCGTGCGGCACGTGGGGCGCATTTCCGAACAGGACAAGCACGACGCGCTGGCCGGAGCGCTGGCGGTGGTGGTGCCGTCGAAGTTCGAGAGCCTGTCGCTGCTGACGCTGGAGGCGTTCGCGCAGGGGACGCCGGTGCTGGTGAACGGGCACTCGGACGTGCTGGTGGGACAGGTGGAGCGCAGTGGCGCGGGCCGGGTGTACCGGGGGCTGGCGTCGTTCATCGAGGGACTGCGCGAGGTGGGTGAGGCCCGGGACGCGATGGGCCAGCGGGCCCGCATCTACGCGCAGCGGCACACGTGGCCCCAGGTGGTCGCGGCGTACCGGGAAGAGATGGCGCGCATCGTGGAGGAGACACACCGATGAAGCTGCTCGGACGGGACATTCCCACGGGGGCCCTGGTGGCCCGCATTGAAGAGCGGCTGCGCGTGCGCGGGCTGCCCACGTCGGAGCCGGCGGAGGTGCCGGAGGACGGCGTGGAGCCGCGCGTGGATCCGCTGACGTTCAACATGCACGCGCTGGAGGAGAACGCGGACACCACGCGGGCCCTGCCGCTGCACACGCACCGCGCCGGCATGGGCCAGGCGGTGCTGGTGGCCAAGTGGGCCTTCCGCAAGACGTGCCAGGTGCTGATCAACGAGACCCTGGGCCGGCAGCGTGTGTTCAACGGGCTGGTGCGGGACTCCTACGCCCAGCTCTCCGCGGAGGTCCTCCGGCTGCGCCGAGAGGTGGACACCCTGAGGGCCCAGGCCGCGAAGGCACAGCCGCCCGCGGAAGCCCCCAGGCCGCCCAAGCCGCCCCCGCCCGTCAGCCACGGCCGGCCCGCGCCCCGGACGCCGTCCGACGAGGAGGATGAAGGCACCGCTCCCAGGCAGAAGCCCCTGCCGGCCATCGAGTACGGCCGTCCAGGGGAGACGCCGAATGAGGGGCAAGGCCGTCCACCAAAGCCGCCGCAAGGCCAGCAGGGCCGTTCTCCGAAGCCGCCGCAAAGCGAACAGGGCCGCCACCCCAAGCCGCCGCACCACGAGCACGGTCGTCCGCCGAAGGCGCCTCCAGATATCGAGTACGGCCGTCCGCCGAAGCCACCGCAGGCCATCGACGCCGGGCGTCCGCCGAAGCCATCGCATGAGCGGCAAGACCGTTCGCCGAAGCCGCCATCGGCCATCGACACAGGTCGTCCGCCGAAGCCGCCGCGCGACGAGCAAGGCGCTCCGCCGAAGCCACCGCAGGCCATCGATGCGGGTCGAAAGCCGCCGAGCGACGAGCAAGGCGCTCCGCCGAAGCCGCCGCAGGCCATCGACGCGGGTCGTCCGCCAGAGGCCCCGCTTGAGGAGCACAACCGTCCGCCGAAGCCGCCGCGTGACGAACAGGGCCCTCCGCCGAAGGGTTCGCGTGCCGGGAACAACCGTCCGCCGAAGCCATCAGTAGCCTCCGGGCATCCGCGCTCCGGGAAGCCGCAGCATGAGGCGCGGAAGCGTCCACCGAAGCCGTCGTCAGCTTCTGGGGCTCCGCGCTCGACGGAGCCTGTACCCGCCGAGCAGCCCCATCCGCCGATGCCTCCGCGCATCGACCTCAGCGGGTCCTCGAAGCCGGTGACGAAGGACGAACGCCGTCGTCCGGCGAAGCCCTCCCGCTCCAAGACGTCCAGGCCGCCGAAGTCCTCGCGTCAGCAGACGCCCCGGCCGGAAGGCGAGTCCAGCCCTGGCCCACGCGGTTCCCGCCCGCGGCGCGGCGGACCGAAGAAGCGCTGAGCCTTCGGACACGACGCTCCCCGCCAGCGGCGCCACACGAACCTGTCCGACTGTCGGACAGGTTTGAACCGCCGCTGGCCCCCTGCCCTGACGGAAGTCCACAGACACTCGCCTCGTGCCCCCGGACTTGGGGCTTCCCCTCCATCCGACCAGCGGAAACCTGTCCGACAGTCGGACAGGTTTGGATGACCGCGCAGGACGGGAGCCAGCAGGCATAGGCACCCGGAGCCTGGCGCCGCGGGAGGTGCCGTCAGACACCCGGGCGAGAATGGGCCGCGCCGGATGAGGTGTACCGCCTGGATGCTCGGGGCTTAGCATCACGGCCGGTGCGGTCATGCACCACAAGGGGGAACCGCCATGCGTCCGTTCATCTTCGTCCTGGGCCTGCTGGCCTTCACCGCGTCCTTCCGGGCCGAAGCCGAGGGCAAGCCCACCGCGCTCATCTGGAAGGGCTCCAAGAACAAGGCCGAAGCGGAGGCGCAGGAGGACACCTGGTCCCAGCTTGAGGAACTGCTCGAGAAGACCGGCCTCACCCTTCCCGAAGGCCACCCCAAGCTCGTCGAGAGCAAGACCCTCCCTGGCCTCAAGCCCGGCTTCTGGGTCTGGATCCTGGGCACCTGCGCGGCCGACGAAGCGGGCCCCGTCCTCGAACATCTCAAGCTGCTCGCGCCGGGGACCTACTCCCGCGAGGTGAAGCTCCCCGCGAAGAAGCTCTCCTGCCCCAAGGGCCCGGATGCCC